>NZ_CATKQD010000088.1:0-355377 GCF_949768175.1 Pseudomonas sp. IT-P74
TAACGAGCTGTTCTACCTGGACAAGACCATGATGGTGTTCGGCGACGCTAAAAAGGTCATCGAGGACATGGTAAAAGCTGTCGACTAACCCTCTGCGGCACACGGAACGCCCCGACTCGTCGGGGCGTTTTTGTTTGCGCAAATCGTCGGACAAACTGTCCTTTTGTTACCGATCCGGTAACGGTGTTTTGCTTGAAAGGCCCTGAATAGACGCCTCGATTGCGACCTTGGTAGCGGGACAGAAGCTGGCGCAATTCACTAGACTGCACGTCCTGCTACCTGTTGCCCGAGATAACAATCCATGTACCGTGACCGTATTCGCCTGCCTTCGTTGTTGGACAAAGTGATGAGCGCCGCCGACGCTGCCGCCCTGATTGAGGACGGCATGACCGTCGGCATGAGTGGCTTTACTCGCGCCGGCGAAGCCAAGGCCGTCCCTCAGGCGCTGGCCGAGCGTGCCAAGGTCACGCCGCTGAAGATCAGCCTGATGACCGGCGCAAGCCTGGGCAACGACCTCGACAAACAGTTGACCGAAGCCGGTGTGCTGTCGCGACGCATGCCGTTTCAGGTCGACAGTACCCTGCGCAAGGCGATCAATGCCGGTGAGGTCATGTTCATCGACCAGCACTTGTCGGAAACCGTGGAGCAATTGCGCAACCAGCAATTGAAGCTGCCGGACATTGCCGTGATTGAAGCCGTAGCGATAACCGAGCAAGGACATATCGTGCCAACCACTTCGGTCGGCAACTCGGCCAGCTTCGCGATTTTCGCCAAGCACGTGATCGTCGAGATCAACATGGCGCACAACCCGAATCTCGAAGGTCTGCACGACATCTATATTCCGACCTACCGTCCGACCCGTACGCCGATTCCGCTGGTCAAGGTCGACGATCGCATTGGCAGCACCGCCATCCCGATTCCACCGGAAAAAATCGTCGCCATCGTAGTCACCCACCAGGCTGACTCGCCCTCCACGGTGCTGGCGCCGGACGCCGAGACCCAAGCCATTGCCGATCATCTGATCGACTTCTTCAAACAGGAAGTGGCAGCAGGGCGCATGACCAACAAACTCGGCCCGCTACAAGCCGGTATCGGCACCATCGCCAACTCGGTGATGTGCGGCTTGATCGACTCGCCGTTCGAAGACCTGACGATGTACTCCGAAGTGCTGCAGGACTCGACCTTCGACCTGATCGACGCCGGCAAGCTGAGTTTTGCTTCGGGCAGTTCGATCACCCTGTCGAGCCGACGCAATGCCGACGTGTTCGGCAATCTGGAGCGCTACAAGGACAAGCTGGTTCTGCGCCCGCAGGAGATCTCCAACCACCCTGAAGTCGTGCGCCGCCTTGGCATCATCGGCATCAACACGGCACTGGAGTTCGATATCTACGGCAACGTCAACTCCACTCACGTCTGCGGCACGCGGATGATGAACGGCATCGGCGGCTCGGGCGATTTCGCGCGCAACGCACACCTGTCCGTGTTCGTGACCAAGTCGATCGCCAAGGGCGGTGCGATCTCCAGCGTGGTGCCGATGGTCAGCCATGTCGACCACACCGAACATGACGTCGACATTCTCGTGACCGAAGTGGGCCTGGCAGACTTGCGTGGCCTGGCGCCTCGGGAACGCGCCCGGGTCATCATCGACAAATGCGTGCACCCGGATTACCGCCAGGCGCTGAATGATTACTTCACCGCCGCGTGCGCCATCGGCGGGCACACCCCCCACATCCTGCGTGACGCCCTGAGCTGGCACATCAACCTGGAAGAAACCGGGCAAATGCTGAAGAAGTAATTGGTACAGATAGCAGCTGGCGCAAACACAGTTTCGTCAGCTTGCCCTTGCCCCTTCGGAATATTAAAAAAACTGTACTGCTGTACTGGTCGTTTCTTTAGGAAAACTCCTACACCACCAAGCCAAAACAACAGTTTTGCACCTTAATAGTGCAGACAGGTACAGTTGCCTCAATTTAGACCAGTACACCCCCTTTAAACAGTTAACTGAGCTCTTACAATACAGATGAACTGTATCTACAGAGACTAGGCAAACGAGAGGATCATGGGCACCAGTTAAGCCACTACCTAATCCCGCCATAAGCGGAAGGATGAAAACCATGGAACGTACACTCAGTTCCGAACTGTTCTTCGAAGACACCGCTGCAAAAACCCAGGCTTCCCTGCCTCTGCGCGTTATCGCCAACCTGATGCTGTGGCAGCGCCGCATCACCAGCCGCCATCAACTGGCTCGTCTGGATTCGCGTCTGCTGGCTGACGCCGGTATTAGCGAAGCACAACGCTACGAAGAGCTGAGCAAGCCGTTCTGGCGCTAAGTTAGCGTCGCTGGCCCTGACCTGAAGGTCCATCGCCAGCAACCCGAATTGAAAAAACAAAACCCGTCGTGGGGAACCACGACGGGTTTTGTCGTTTTGGCCTGTCAAATCCGCTCGAACAGTAGAAAACCAAGACACCAGTACAGTTTGTAAAAACAACAAACTGAATGAGTACAATATCATCGCGGTGTGTCTGTAGCGGATATTCGACCGGTGTCAGCATGGAGCTCTCTACTTATCAAGACAGGGACCGCGCCATGAGTTCTTTACAGGATGTTTCCACACCACAGGTTCAATCGAGACCTTGCTTGCGCTGGGTCAGATACCTGTTAACAAGACTCTTCGCTAGTCTGGAAAGGGCGAGAACACGGCGTTTACTGGCTCAACTCGATGATCGTCAGCTATCGGATCTTTGCATCAGCCATGCTGAGCGCATCAATGAATTGGATAAACCGTTCTGGCGCTGACTGCCTGCTTGCATGTCGGGCTGTTCGAATTGACACACTCAGGCCTAATATCAGGTCAGAACGTGGCGAGCGCCAAGCGCCTGGCGTCTGACTTTGCAGACACTGCGCCATCTTCCAATCGGCTTACCCTAGGAGTTACACCATGTCCCGACTTCGCTTGCTCAGCGCTGCAGCCCTGCTTGCCGTAGCAGCCAATTCCCACGCCACCAGCTTTATCGTGACCACCGACGCAGTCGTTGGGGCACTCAAATCCAGTTCCGATGCGACGTCCGACATCACGTCTTCGTTCAAAGATGACAAGATCGTGCTCGCAGCACGTGACGACGCCGCCAGCTTCGTTGCCAGCGAAGGTTCCATCCGCGGGGTGAAACTGGAAAGCGCGCTCGACCATATTCGTCATCAGGCCCCCCAGTTGAACGCAACCGATGCACAACTGGCGCAGGCGATCCTGACGATCTGATCGACTTCTGGCCGGGGACACGCTCGACGTGTCCCAATATTTCCGTGCTGGCTCTGGAATGGGCCTTGCGCTAGCCTTGGGACTCACTTTTAACTGTCGAGTCTCATGCGCTTTCTTGCAAATCTGTTGATCACTCCAGTCATGGTTACTGCCGCCTGTTCAGGCTCAGCCCACGCCTACGACGCCTTTAACCTGTCAACCCAAGGGGTCGTGGCCAGTGGATATGCCACAAGCATGGTGACCTCCGCCCCCTTCGACCATAAACTGCTGCTCGCAGCCCAGGATGACGCCGCGGCATTCATTGCCAGTGACGGCCAACTAAGAGGCGCACGACTGGAGTCGGCCCTGCGGTATCTGCGCCGAACCCAGGCAAAACTTCATGCCAGCGACCTTGAACTGGCACAAGCAATTCTCGTCCAATGGTTATCCCTGTTTTTTCTGGAGTCATTCCATGCGTAACCCGCTGATTGCTGCCACCTTAGGCCTGCTGCTGTTGGCCGATGTGGCCCAGGCACATACTCTGGTTGCCACCAGTAATATTCTGATCCGTGCTACCCAGCGCACCCTCGATTTCACCTCCGACACCACCACGTCCATTCGCGATTCGAAAATCGTGCGCGAAGCCCAGGACGACGCCGCCAGTTTCGTTGCCAGCAATGGCGACATTCGTGGCGCTCACCTGGAATCCGCCTTCGATTTGCTGCGCACCCGTGTGCCGGAAGCTCGTGACGCCAGTGACCAGGATCTCGCCGAAGCCATCCTCGCACTGTGAAGCGTCCAGGCGCCTGGCTGCTGGCCGGAGCCCTGTTGCTGCTCGGCAACACGGCCCACGCTGGCCTTCAATTACAGCTCAAGACCGAAGGTCTGACGCCCGCGCAACAGCAAGCCAGCCAGGCGTTGCTCGATGAAGCCATGCAGGCACTGCCGCCACGCTTTGTCGAACAATTGGACCGGCGCATCGATGTCGGCTGGACCGATGACATGCCGAGAAATGCCTACGGTCAGGCGACACTGGTGTCCGAACTCGATCTGAACCGCAACCTGCTGGCCGGCCTCACCGATGGCAGCGCCGCGACCAAGAAGACCCATCGCCCCCATGGCACCGTGCGCCGGGAAATGCTGGCCACGGTGTTGCACGAGCTGACTCACATCTACGATCGCTCACGCCTGTGGCCAAAGGCAGAGCGCACACTGATTCAACGCTGTACCCGACAAGACAGCAGCTCAGGGCTGGTCGGCATCCCCGACCAATGCCGCGGCCAGACCGGCCGCCGCTATACCCTTAGCGATGATCCACGCCTGCTCGACCTCGCCGGCTGGCCGCAATACGTCGGCCGTCGTGGCGAGCGCGAACAGTACAACCGGCAGATCGCGCGCAGCCCGGACATCTACGAGACGAGCAGCCCCAAGGAGTTCGTCGCGGTCAATATGGAGTACTTCCTGCTCGATCCGAGCTACGCCTGCCGTCGTCCCGCGTTGTACCGCTACTACAAAGAACACTTCGGCTGGGCACCCACGGCCAAAGACGCTTGCGGCAAAACCGTCGCCTTCCTCAATGCCGGCAGTGATTTCGCCAAAACACCACTGGGCCAGGTCGATCCTGAACGGGTTTACGCCATCGACTACCTGCTGGCCGAAGCTAACCAGAACTTGTTCAGCTACTGGGGTCACAGCATGTTGCGCCTGGTCATTTGCGCACCGGGCCGGCCACGCGGACCGGATTGCCGACTGGACCTGGACCAGCATCTGGTGCTGTCGTACCGTGCTTTTGTCGGTGATGTGCAGATGTCGAGCTGGAACGGGCTGGTCGGCAAGTACCCATCGCGCCTGTTTGTCCTGCCGCTTTCCCAGGTCATCGATGAATACACCAAGACCGAGTTACGCAGTCTGGCCTCAGTACCGCTGAACCTGTCGCGCCGCGAGATCGATGATGTGGTGGAGCACGCCGCCGAAATGCACTGGAGCTACGACGGCAACTACTTCTTCCTGTCCAACAACTGTGCAGTAGAAGGACTGAAACTGCTGCGTAGCAGCACTAACAACCCGCAACTGGTGGGTCTGGACAACATCATGCCCAACGGCATGCTCGAAGTGCTCAAGGGGCGTGGTCTGGCCGATACCAGCGTGCTGGATGATCCTCGCGAAGCACTGCGCCTGGGTTATCGCTTCGACTCCTTCCGTGATCGCTACCAGGCGATGTTCGATGTGTTGAAAAAGCAGATGCCGATCAAACAGGAAACTGTCGAAGAGTGGCTGGATTTGAAAGCCGCAGAGCGGCGGCAATGGTTCGAACAGGCTGATTTGCGTACTAGCGCGGCATTGCTGCTGCTGGAACAGGCGAGTTTCCGTCGACAGATGCTGCTGGCCCAGGACGAGGTGAAGCAACGCTATCTGGGCGCTCGGGAGCTGAAAAACGGCGGCATGGACAAGGCCAACGAGACGCTGAAGCAGATTCTCGCCAACAGCGGCTTCCTCAGCCGCCCGGCAGAATTGCTGGGGACCGCAGGTTACGGGTTGCCGCAACCAAGCGAGTGGAAGCATCTGGAATCGGAAAGCAGCCAACGCCAGAAGCAGCTCCTGGCGCTGTCCGGGGATCTGGACAAGGAAGTGAGAGCCTTGCTTGAACCGGGCCGTGCCGCCGAAATGGCCGCCAACGAGGCCAACGTGAAGCAGATTGGTGAGCACCTGCGCAAACTGCACAAGGCATCAGGCGGGATAGAGTTGCCTTGATACCGCAACCTTGTGGGAGCGAGCTCGCTCCCACAAGGTTTACAGCGTTCAGGAACTTTACCTTCAGCTGACGCGGGCTTTACGCACGCCTTCGGCCAACGCCGAGCAGAGGCTCAGCACGCCATCCACGGCTTGTTCCGGGGAGGTGGCATTGGCGATGTGATCGATCAACGCCGAGCCCACCACAACACCGTCCGCCAGACGCGCGATGGACGCTGCCTGTTCCGGAGTCCGGATACCGAAACCGATGCTGATCGGCAGGTCGGTATGGCGACGCAGACGGGCGACCGCTTCCTCGACGTGTTCCAGCGTGGCGGCACCGGCGCCGGTCACACCGGCCACCGAGACGTAGTAGACGAAGCCGGAGCTGCCGTTGAGAACGGTCGGCAGGCGCACATCGTCGGTGGTTGGCGTGGTCAGGCGAATGAAGTCCAGGCCCGCGGCCTGCGCCGGATCGCACAGCTCGCCGTTATGTTCGGGCGGCAGATCGACCACGATCAGACCATCAACGCCAGCCTCCTTGGCTTCGGCAATGAAGCGCGGTACGCCGTACATGTGGATCGGGTTGAAGTAACCCATCAGCACCAGTGGCGTATCGTTGTTGTCCTGGCGGAACTCGCGAACCATTTGCAGGGTTTTCGCCAGATTCTGTTTGGCACCCAACGCACGGATGTTGGCGAGCTGGATGGCCGGGCCGTCAGCCATCGGGTCGGTGAAGGGCATGCCCAGCTCGATCACATCGGCGCCAGCCGCCGGCAAGCCTTTGAGGATGGCCAGGGACGTGTCGTAGCTCGGGTCGCCAGCAGTGACGAAGGTCACCAGGGCGGCGCGGTTCTGTTCCTTGAGTTCGGCAAAACGCGTTTGCAGGCGGCTCATCAGTGTTTCTCCTGCTTGGATTGTTCCATGTGGTGCATCACGGTCTGCATGTCTTTGTCGCCACGGCCGGACAGGTTGACCACCATCAGGTGATCTTTAGGCAAGGTCGGTGCGCGCTTGAATACTTCAGCCAAGGCATGGGCGCTTTCCAGGGCAGGGATGATCCCTTCCAGGCGGCAGCACTGGTGGAATGCAGCGAGGGCTTCGTCGTCGGTCACCGAGGTGTACTGAACGCGGCCGATGTCATGCAACCAGGCGTGTTCCGGGCCGATGCCCGGATAGTCCAGGCCAGCGGAGATCGAATGGGCATCGATGATCTGGCCATCGTCGTCCTGCAGCAGGAAGGTGCGGTTGCCGTGCAACACACCAGGTACGCCGCCGTTCAGACTGGCCGCATGCTTGCCGGTCTCGATGCCGTAACCGGCGGCTTCAACGCCGATGATCTCGACACTCTTGTCGTCGAGGAACGGGTGGAACAGGCCCATGGCGTTGGAACCACCACCGATGCACGCCACCAGGCTGTCCGGCAGCCGGCCTTCCTGGGCTTGCAACTGCTCGCGGGTTTCCTTGCCGATTACGGCCTGGAAGTCGCGAACCATTGCCGGGTAAGGGTGTGGACCAGCCACGGTGCCGATCAGGTAGAAGGTGCTGTCGACGTTGGTCACCCAGTCACGCAGGGCTTCGTTCATCGCGTCTTTCAGCGTGCCGGTGCCGGCCACTACCGGGATCACTTCGGCGCCCAGCAGCTTCATGCGAAACACGTTGGCCTGCTGACGTTCGATGTCAGTGGTGCCCATGTAGATTACGCAATCCAGACCGAAACGCGCAGCGACGGTGGCAGTGGCCACACCGTGCATGCCGGCGCCGGTCTCGGCGATGATGCGCTTCTTGCCCATGCGCCGCGCCAGCAGGATCTGGCCGATGCAGTTGTTGATCTTGTGCGCGCCGGTGTGGTTCAGCTCTTCACGCTTGAGGTAGATCTTCGCACCGCCGCAGAATTCGGTCAGACGCTCGGCGAAGTACAGTGGGCTTGGACGTCCGACGTAGTCGCGCTGGAAGTAAGCCAGTTCTTCCTTGAATGCAGGATCTTCCTTGGCCAGCTCGTATTCGCGGGCCAGGTCGAGGATCAACGGCATCAGGGTTTCGGCAACGTAGCGGCCGCCGAACGCGCCAAACAGGCCGTTGGCATCAGGGCCGTTGCGCAGATTAGTCTGGGTCATGGGGCGCTCCAGTTGAATGCGTGAAGTGATGCATAAAGAGATAGTGGGCTTCACTCTACCCCTGACGCCCCGACCTGAAAACCGATAAGATCGCCACAACCTGTCAGGAAAACTCACAGATCAAATGAGCCATGACCTTCCTCCGCTGAACGCGCTTCGAGCCTTCGAAGCCACTGCCCGCCTGAACAGCGTCAGTCAAGCCGCCGAACAGTTGCACGTCACCCACGGTGCGGTCAGCCGGCAACTCAAGGTGCTTGAAGAACACCTCGGCTTAAGCCTGTTCATCAAGGACGGTCGCGGCCTGAAACTCACAGATGCCGGGTTGCGACTGCGTGACGCCAGCAGCGAAGCCTTCGAGCGCCTGCGTAGCGTCTGCACCGAACTCACACAAAGCACAGCCGATGCGCCATTCGTGCTCGGTTGCTCGGGAAGTCTGCTGGCGCGCTGGTTTATCCCGCGACTGGGCCGACTCAACGCCGACCTGCCGGACTTGCGCCTGCACCTGTCGGCCGGAGAAGGCGATCTGGATCCGCGAAGACCCGGGCTGGATGCCTTGCTGGTATTTGCCGAGCCACCCTGGCCTGCGGACATGCAGGTTTTTGAGCTGACCAGTGAACGTATCGGCCCGGTCATGAGTCCGCGGTTCGCCGGCTATGCACGACTCAAGCAGGCGCCGGAAACCGCACTGCTGAGCGAACCCTTGCTGCATACCACCTCACGCCCGCAAGCCTGGCCGAACTGGGCGCAACCACGCGGGCTCGACGCCAGGGCGTTGAAGTACGGTCAGGGATTTGAACATTTGTATTACTTGCTGGAAGCCGCCGTCGCAGGTCTTGGCGTGGCGATTGCCCCCGAACCCTTGGTGACGGAGGACTTGAAGGCCGGCCGCCTGGTTGCGCCTTGGGGCTTCAGTGAAACCCCGGCGCAACTGGCGTTGTGGCTACCCAAGCGCGCCGCGGACGGGCGCGCCCGGCAACTGGCGCAGTGGCTCAAGAACGAGCTGCGTCGAGCGGATTAATCACGCTTGCACAACAGATAAGCAGCCAACAGGCCCAATGCACCCACTGCGACACCCGCTGCTGTCCAAGGGTGTTCCTGGGCGTAGTCCCGAGTGGCAATCCCGGTTTCACGGGTTTTGACCTTGACCTCTTCATAGGCATCGGCAAGCAGATGGCGCGAATGCTTCAAGGCATTCTCGGCGTTGCTTTTCAGGGTCTTGAGGGTTTTACGCGACTCGTCCGAGGCGTCGTCCTTCAAGCTTTCCAATGACTTGAGCAGACTCTCGATCTCGGCTTCCATGCTTTGCAATGAGGCTTTGCGTAACGAGGTGTTGGCCATGGTGGCTCTCCTGCATTGGTGATGAGTGGCGTGTGTTGGTTGGGACTTCATGGGTTCGAGAAAGTGCAGAAAATCTGAACTTCACCCTCAGAACGGCCGACGGAAGAAATAGAAAAAATCACTGCTAATCTGTAATTCACACGCCGAGGAGAACGCCATGTCTGACCATCACACCTACAAGAAAGTCGAGCTGATCGGCTCGTCCACCAGCAGTATCGAAGATGCGATCAATAACGCGCTGACCGAAGCCAGCAAAAGCATCAAGTACATGGAATGGTTTGAAGTGACCGAGACCCGTGGGCACATCAGGGACGGCAAGGCTGCGCACTTTCAAGTGACCTTGAAAGTCGGGTTCCGGATTGCCAGCAGCTGACTTTGGACTAGTCTTCTGAACTTGCACGCCGGTCGAATGCCATAGGGAATGGCAAAGCACTACATGAGTGCGTCCGGCTGACGGCTGGTTACCCCTATGATCCGACCAGGGAATGCAACCGATGAAGAAGTTTATGTTGGCAGTAGGTTTGTTGAGCCTTGCGGGGAGCGCATTGGCGGGCGGCAAGCCATGCGAAGAGCTGAAAGCCGAAATCGCAGCGAAACTTGATGCCAAGGGCGTTTCCGGATATTCGCTGGAGATCGTCGATAAAGGTGCCGCTGCCGGCGGGAAAGTTGTTGGCAAATGCGAAGCGGGCGCAAAAGTGATCGTCTATAAAAAGTAGGCCGATTCTCGCCCGAATGAAAAAGCCGACGCCGTGGCGCCGGCTTTTTCATGCCTGCCGTTTGAGTATCAGCCCCGCATGACCTGCGCCAGCAATTCGTAGGAATGCACGCGATCGGCATGTTCGTACAGGTCACAGGTGAAAATCAGCTCGTCAGCCTGGGTCTGCTCGATCAGGAGCTCGAGTTTGGCGCGGATTTTCTGCGGGCTGCCGATCATGGCCAGGCCAAGGAAATCGTGCACGGCATCTTTCTCATGGGGCAGCCACAGGCCGTCCATGGTCTTCACCGGCGGACGCTGTACCAGGCTTTGGCCACGCATCAGGGCGAGAATCCGCTGGAAGACCGAGGTCGCCAGGTAATCGGCCTGCTCGTCGGTATCGGCTGCAACCAATGGCACGCCGAGCATCACATAAGGTTTGTCCAAAACGGCTGACGGTTTGAAGTGATTGCGGTAGACCCGAATCGCTTCATGCATGTAGCGCGGTGCGAAATGCGATGCGAAGGCGTAGGGCAAACCACGCTCACCCGCCAGTTGCGCACTGAACAGGCTCGACCCCAACAACCAGACAGGCACATTGGTCCCGGTTCCCGGCATCGCGATGATGCGTTGGTCCGGGGTACGTGGCCCGAGGTAGCGCACCAGTTCCGCCACATCTTCCGGGAAGTCGTCGGCGCTGCCGGAGCGTTCGCGGCGCAGTGCACGTGCGGTCATCTGGTCGGAACCGGGGGCACGCCCCAGGCCCAGATCGATCCGGCCCGGATAAAGGCTTTCCAGAGTGCCGAACTGTTCGGCGATCACCAACGGTGCGTGGTTGGGCAACATCACTCCGCCCGAACCGACTCGAATGGTCGACGTACCACCGGCCAGATACCCGAGCAGCACTGAAGTGGCGGAGCTGGCGATGCCATCCATGTTGTGGTGCTCAGCCACCCAGAAGCGGTTGTAACCGAACTTCTCGACATGCTGCGCCAGGTCAAGCGAGTTGCGCAGCGATTGGGCCGCGCTGCCGTTCTCGCGCACTGGCACCAGATCGAGGGTCGAGAACTTGATATCGGACAGTCGTTTCATAAACCTGCTTCTCCAATTGAGGGCGCAGGTTTGTTCTTGCGAACGCAAACCTGCCGAATCCAAAAGCGTGTTCATGCAATGAGGGCATATACCCGAGTTTCAATAGCCTGGTAAAAAATCCTACGAAAAAAGCAGATTGATCAGACGAGATGAACTTTGCGCCACCGTCTATCCTCACAACCCTGGCAAACGAAAACCACGAAGGCGCGACGTTTCGCGCCAATCTTGAGGAGGCAGGCATGGCTATCGTTAAGAAAGCTTCGGCTCATTGGGAAGGTGATCTGAAAACCGGCATTGGCTCGATTTCCACAGAAACCGGCGTGCTCCGGGAAGCACCCTATGGCTTCAAGGCGCGATTCGAAGGCGGCCGGGGCACCAACCCGGAAGAGCTGATCGGCGCGGCCCACGCCGGCTGTTTCTCCATGGCGTTTTCCATGATTCTCGGTGATGCCGGTCTGAAGGCCGATAGTATCGACACCCAGGCAGAAGTCACTCTGGATCAAGTGGACGGCGGTTTTGCGATCACCGCAGTGAAATTGATTCTGAAGGCGAAAATCCCCGGAGCGACCCAGGCCCGGTTCGAAGAGCTCAGCAACAAGGCCAAAGAGGGCTGTCCGGTGTCCAAAGTGCTGAATGCGAAGATCAGCCTGGAGGCAACATTGGTCGGCTAGATTTTCGTTGAAAAAAAGATCGCTGCTTTGTGCAATCTGCCGGGATCATTCGGTAAAAGGTGCTCAAGGCTGCGATCTTTTTTGCGTCGCGACAGACTTGCCCGTTAAAACTGTGGTCGAATAAATGACAGCAGCGAAAACCACGATTGTGCGTGCTGCCTCAAAGGAGCTTCAACCATGATACGTTTTACCCTGGCGGTTATCTGTTGCGCACTGGCCACTTCGGCTCTGGCGGCACCGAAACCCTGCGAAGAACTCAAGGCCGAGATCGAAGCCAAGATCCAGGCCAGCGGCGTCACTTCCTACACGCTTGAAATCGTCACCAACGACGAGGTACACGACCAGAACATGGTCGTTGGCTCGTGCGAAAACGGCACCAGGAAAATCATCTACCAGAAGAACGATCGCTGAACCATTCACATCAGGCAGTAGGATTCCCGGTCCTCAGCAACGATTTCACGCTTGGCGTTGTACAGCCTGGCACCGGGGGTAAAGGCGATGGAACGGCCTTCGAGCACATAACGCTGACCGGCTTCGAAATGATCATATTTGATGGTCAGGTAGCACAGCCGCTCCGAAGGGCCGCTCATCATGCCCAAACCGCCACCAGGCACTTCAAAGTCGAAACGCACAATCAGTTCATGGCTGCCCGGCGTGACCTCGAAAAAACGCCCGTCGCGCAGACGTTGTTTATCCAGTCGCTCGGCCATCAACAACTTGTCGTTAGGGAAGGGCGTCGAGAATTCGACCCAGGCCATTTTTGGATTGGGTGTCGGCATCGGGCTTTGACAGCCCGTGACAACACCGACGGCGAGTAACAGCATCAACTTGCGCATGATGGATGTCCCAAGGGATATACATCCAGCATAACGCCGATCAGGTGTGTTGACAGCCTGCCGGCGTGCCCTGGCCAATCACCCTGCGCTGCTGATCGTAGAGCTTCGCCCAAGGCCGAAAGCCGATGTTCCCCGCTTGTAGTTGATAACGCTCACCCGCGTTGAAATCGCTGAATTTCACGTTCAACTGACAATCGCGCCACAACGGCTCGGCGTCAGGGCCAATGTTGGTAGGCTGGACCGAGAATTGGTAGCGGACCGTCAACTCATGACTACCGGGATGAACCTGGAAATAGCGTTTATCGTCGGTGATCCTGTTATCGACCTCCAGCGCCTGCAGCGCCGTATCCTCTTGCTTCGAGTCCAGGTCGATCCAGGCTTGCGCAGGATCATGGCGGGGTATTCCGAAACCAGCACAGCCGGCCAGCATCAGCAGGCCTCCTGTCAGTATCAACATGCGCATAGCGGAGCTCCAGTCTGGCGGGATAGTCTTGCGGAAAGACTCTCCAAGGAAGAATTATTGTGATCAGGCCGCTTCCTAGCCTTGGGTTACTTGATCGCGTTTTTCGCGTTTTGTTTCCGAGCCTGTTGTTTTTGTTGCTCAACGGCTGCACCAGCGCCAGCTATTACAGCCAACTGGTCAGCGGCCAACTTCAGTTGCTGCGGGCCAGGGAGCCGGTTTCCAGCGTGATTGCCAACCCGGCGCGCGACCAAAAACTGCGTATACACCTGGAGCAATCGCAAAAGGCCCGAACCTTCGCCAGCCAGCAATTGCACCTGCCGGATAACCAGAGTTACCGCTTGTACGCGGACATTGGGCGTCCCTTCGTCGTCTGGAATGTCTTCGCTACGCCGGAATTTTCCCTCAAGCCCATAAACCACTGCTTCCCCATTGCCGGTTGCGTGGCCTATCGCGGTTACTACAACCAGAGCGCAGCCCGCGGCGCAGCGGCTTTGCAACGCTTGCAAGGCATGGACGTGTCGATTGGTGGCGTCGAGGCCTATTCGACACTCGGCTGGTTCAACGACCCGATCATCAGTTCGATGATGGGCTGGGGGGATGAACGACTGGCCACGCTGATCTTTCACGAACTGGCCCATCAACGCGTCTATGTGAAGGACGACACGGAGTTCAACGAATCCTTCGCCACCTTCGTCGAGCAGGAAGGTACTCGCCAATGGCGCGCCTACCGCCACCTGCCACCGGACAACAATGCGCAGGCACGTCAGCGCGAACAGTTCACCGAGTTGGTGCTCAAGACCCGCACCCGACTGGAGAAGCTCTACACCTTGCCGCTGCCCACCGAACAAATGCGCCAGCGCAAGGCGGCCGAATTCGAGCGCTTGCGCAGCGAATACCGGCAATTGCGCGACAGTCAGTGGGCCGCAGACAAACGCTACGACGCCTGGATCCATGCACCCATGAACAACGCCCGGCTATTGCCGTTTGGCTTGTACGACCAATGGGTGCCGGCATTTGGCGCGCTGTTTCATCAGGAAAATGGCGACTGGCTTAAATTTTACGCCGCCGTGGAAAAGCTTGGCGCCTTGCCGACGGACGAGCGCAAGGCCACGCTGAAGGCTTTGGCTGACGGAGCCAATCAACCAAAGAACCAGTAGCAAACCCCGATCGCGCCCAGCACCCCGGCAAGCTCGGCCAGCAATGCACAACCGACGGCATGGCGTGCGCGCTGGATACCCACGGCGCCGAAGTACACCGCCAGGACATAGAACGTCGTTTCGGTACTGCCCTGGACCGTTGCCGCCACCAGCGCCGGGAAGCTGTCCACGCCCGAGGTCTTCATGGTTTCAATCAGCATCGCCCGGGCGGCGCTACCGGAGAAGGGTTTGACCATCGCCGTCGGCAGGGCGTCAACGAAACGTGTGTCCCAACCGGCCCATTCCACCAGATGACGGATCCCGTCCAGACCGAAGTCCAGTGCCCCGGACGCGCGCAGTACGCCCACCGCGCAGAGCATCGCCACCAAGTAGGGCAGCAGGTTCCTGGCGACGTCAAAACCCTCTTTGGCTCCTTCAACGAAGGCCTCGTAGACCTTCACTTTGCGCAGCGCGCCGATCATTAAAAACAGCATGATCAGGCCAAACAGCGTCAGGTTGCCGAGTATCGATGACAGGCCGGCCAGCGCAGTCGCCGAAAGGGTCGCCAGCAACGCCATGAAACCACCGAGGGCGAGGGCGCCGGGGATCAGGTAGGCCAGCACCACCGGGTCCCAGATGCGCAATCGCTGCATGAATGCCACCGACAGGAAGCCGACAATGGTCGAGCAACTGGTCGCCAGCAGGATCGGCAGGAACACCAGCGTCGGGTCAGGCGCGCCTTGCTGGGCGCGATACATGAAGATCGTCACCGGCAGCAGGGTCAGCGAGGAGGCGTTGAGCACCAGGAACAGGATCTGTGCGTTGCTGGCGACGGTCGCGCTGGGATTGAGTTCTTGCAGCGCTTTCATGGCCTTGAGACCGATCGGTGTGGCGGCGTTGTCCAGGCCCAGGCCATTGGCGGCGAAGTTGAGGGTGATCAGGCCGATGGCCGGATGGCCCGGCGGGACTTCAGGCATCAGGCGCAAGAACAGTGGCCCCAAGGCCTTGGCCAACCATTCGACGATGCCGGCTTTCTCGGCGATGCGCAAAAAGCCCAGCCAGAGGGTGAGGGTGCCGAACAGCAGCACCATGACTTCGACCGACAGCTTGGCCATGGCAAAAATGCTTTCCACCATCGCCGCGAATATCCCGGCGTTGCCGCCAATCAGCCACTGGGCCAGCGCCGATACGGCTGCCACGATGAAGAAGCCAAGCCACAGGCCATTGAGCATCAGTCAAATCCCCCAAAAGATCCGCGAATGATAGCGGGGTGGCCAGAAACGACAAACCCCGGATTTCTCCGGGGTTTGTTTGTTACTGCCTGCACTGCTCACTGTAGGAGCGAGCCTGCTCGCGATGAGGGCGGTACATTCAACATCTCTGTTGTTCGAAATTGCGCTATCGCGAGCAGGCTCACTCTTACAGGGGGATTTGTGTCAGTTGCTGGAAACTTCGCCGGCTGGCAGCTTTTCCTTGCTGCGCCAGTGCGGCAGGGAGTTCCAGTAGCGCTGGCCCTTGGCGTCGTCGTACATGCCTTCCCAACGAGCGATAACCAGAACGGCCAGGGCGTTGCCGATCACGTTCAGTGCGGTACGGGCCATGTCCATGACGCGGTCGACACCAGCGATGAACGCCAGGCCTTCCAGCGGAATACCGACGCTGCCCAGGGTGGCCAGCAGCACCACGAAGGACACGCCCGGTACACCGGCGATGCCTTTGGAGGTGACCATCAGGGTCAGTACCAGCAGCAGTTGCTGGCTGATCGACAAGTCGATGCCATACAGCTGGGCAATGAAGATTGCCGCGATACTTTGGTACAGGGTCGAGCCGTCGAGGTTGAACGAGTAACCGGTCGGCACCACGAAGCTGCAAATGGCCTTCGGCGCGCCGTAGGCTTCCATCTTCTCGATCACTCGCGGCAGCACGGTTTCAGAGCTGGCGGTGGAGTAGGCCAGTACCAGCTCGTCCTTGAAGATGCGCATCAGCTTGATCACCGAGAACCCGAACAGACGAGCGATCAGGCCCAGGATCACGAAAGCGAAGAAGGCGATGGCGACGTAAACCAGGATCACCAGTTTGGCCAGCGGTATCAGCGAGGCGAAGCCGAAGTTGGCCACAGTCACCGCGATCAGTGCGAACACGCCGATCGGGGCGTAGTTCATGATCATGTGAGTGACCTTGAACATGCTTTCCGATACGCCCTGGAACATCTTCACCAGCGGCTCGCGCAGGTCTGCCTGCAGGCTCGACAAACCGAGACCGAACAATACGGAGAAGAAGATGATCGGCAGCATTTCGCCGCGAACCATCGCCGCGAAGATGTTCGACGGGATCAGGTTGAGGATGGTTTGGATGAACGCGTGTTCATGCTGAACCTCGGCCGCCGTGGCCTGGTACTTGGAAATATCCACAGTGCCCAGGGTGCTCATGTCGATGCCGGCACCCGGATGGAACAGGTTGGCCAGCAGCAGACCGACCACGATGGCGATGGTGGTGACGATCTCGAAGTAGATGATGGTCTTGAAGCCGATGCGCCCCAGCTTCTTGGCGTCACCGACGCCGGCAATGCCGACGATCAAAGAGGAAATGACGATCGGGATCACGATCATCTTGATCAGACGGATAAAGATATCGCCTGCCGGTTGCAGAACGTTGCTGATCCACCAGGCTTTTTCGGCACTGAAATGGTTGAGCAGCGCACCGATTGCAATCCCCAATACCAGACCGATGAGGATCTGCCAGGCGAGGCTAAGCTTTGCCTTCTTCATATCTTTACCCTTACTTATTGTTTGACTCAGGGAGATGCGCGAACTGGAACGCTTATGGCGAAAAAGTCCAGTGCATCTGCCCCCCGTATAAGGTGCCCCGGAGCTCGTGTTTGCAGCTCTCTGGCAGGCGAAAAAAGGCGCAACTATTCCGATGCAAGGGAGCGCCGTCTAATGCCGTAAACGCCTACCCCATGCCGAATCGGCATGAGGTTTTTTTAGCGAAACGCGCGTCCCAACCGGTTCGAATACGACATTTCGGCAGGCATAAGTGCCGTGAACCGGCCATCACAGAGCAGATTGAATATTTTTTGAGCAGTGGCCGAGCGTTGGTTTTTCAGCAAAATCCCGCAGGACGAAGGGAAAAATCGCGGCCAAAGAAAGGTGATTTTTCTCGATATACGGTCGCAGATGAAACACCGGGAAAAGTATTTTCCGACGTAACAAGGACAAGGACGAGAAAACAGTGATGAAACGGGACGAGCGCTCTATTTCAAAGTGTTGCTTGATCAAGCCCTTCGCAAGCCCGTCGAGCCTTGGCGGTCCGACGAACTTGCGCAGCAGCTTTTCCTGACCCGGCCCTTGCGCAGGCACTCCCTGTACCTGTAGGTCACTCCGCCCCTGAAACAGGCAGAACGTCCCGACCCCTTGGTCATGCGCCGACCCTCCTCAGGTGGCGCAGGTGGAAAGAGGCGCTGTGACCTCCTTCGTGTACAAATTCTGTCCTGCCAACAAGCCCTGCATGCGCAGGTCAGGCATGCCGGGGAAACGCCAGCCCGCATGCCATGGCACTACCGCCCAACAGCAGGGCGGCTGCCAGTGTCTTGAACACCCCTCTCATATCAGCCTCGACCGCGACGGCCAAAGAAGAAGGAGGCAATGAACATCACCAGGAACACGATAAACAGAATCTTGGCGATACCCGTGGCGGTGCCCGCGATACCACCGAAGCCCAGTACAGCGGCGATGATGGCGATGATCAGGAATGTGATTGCCCAGCTCAACATGGTGATTCTCCTTACGCTTCTGTTTAGAGGTGCTGCGTTTTCCCGGCGCATGGGGTGCGGCGGAAGTTTTGCCTAGAACACCCAACGCTCTTGATGACGTATCTCACCCACAGGCCCGGTCTGGTCGACATCCATCATGCGCGTCGGGGTGCTATCGGCCTGCTCGCGGCTGACAGCGCTGAAATGGGTTTGGGCCGGATGCGCAATCGACAGGCATGGAGCTTCCGGCTGCCGGCTCAGCTCCCAGCGCAGAAACTGCTGGCCGCCGATCAGGGTGATCAACAGCGCCAGAACAGCAAACAGTCCTTGCTGGATATGCACAGGCCAGAGGTGCAGGTGGGCGGCATGTTGACGTTTCATCCTGGAGCTCCTGCCACTGGGGGTCGGTATTCGATAGCGGGCGCTTGCTTATGAATGCCCTGGTTAACCAGACAACTGCAGGGCGCATGCCAGCCTTGATTCGAAAATATTTCCTTTAATATCAATGTGTTATTAGCATCAAAGAAACCACTCCGCGCGCATCCTGCACGATGCCCCTTGTGCCGTCGTGCGTATTGCACGATTGAATTGAAGGAAGGCTTAAATTTTTTGAATTGAGAGGAGGGTGCGCAGGTCAGACACTCACGCTGGCCGCCGGCAGAGACCGGGTATCAATCAAAAGACCCGCAAAATCATGTGGCTAACCGATGCATCGGATGAGAGCTACTCTGCCTGAACAGGAAAGGCTCAGAATCAATCATGCAACTTGCCCGATTTCTCCGGGACTAAATTAAGATCATTCATTAAGGAGCGTAGGAAAATGGAATCCGCCACTGGGCATCAAGGCCGCATTCTTCTGGTGGATGATGAGTCCGCCATCCTGCGTACTTTCCGTTACTGCCTCGAAGACGAAGGCTACAGCGTGGCCACCGCCACCAGCGCCGCGCAGGCAGAAGTCTTGTTGCAGCGGCAGGTCTTCGACCTTTGCTTCCTCGACTTGCGCCTGGGTGAAGACAACGGCCTCGATGTGCTGGCCCAAATGCGTATCCAGGCACCCTGGATGCGGGTGGTGATCGTCACTGCCCACTCAGCCGTCGACACGGCAGTGGATGCGATTCAGGCCGGCGCCGTCGACTATCTGGTCAAACCGTGCAGCCCCGATCAATTGCGGCTGGCCGCCGCCAAGCAACTGGAAGTGCGGCAACTTTCGGCGCGACTGGAAGCCCTGGAAGGCGAGGTGCGCAAGCCCCAGGATGGTCTGGACTCCCACAGCCCGGCCATGAAAGTGGTACTCGAAACCGCCCGCCAGGTTGCCACGACCGATGCCAATATCCTGATTCTGGGTGAGTCAGGTACCGGCAAGGGCGAACTGTCCCAAGCCATTCACGGCTGGAGCAAACGCGCGAAAAAATCCTGCGTCACGATCAACTGCCCGTCGCTGACCGCCGAGCTCATGGAAAGCGAACTCTTCGGCCACAGCCGCGGCGCCTTCACCGGCGCCAGCGAAAGTACCTTGGGGCGAGTCAGCCAGGCCGACGGCGGAACGCTGTTTCTCGACGAGATCGGCGACTTTCCCTTGGCATTGCAGCCGAAGTTGCTGCGTTTTATTCAGGACAAGGAATATGAGCGCGTCGGTGATCCGGTGACCCGCCGTGCCGATGTGCGCATCCTTGCGGCCACCAACCTCATCCTTGAGGACATGGTGCGCGACGGTCGCTTCCGTGAAGACCTGCTCTATCGCCTGAATGTCATTACCTTGCACCTGCCACCGCTACGCGAACGCCGCGAAGATATTCTCAACCTGGCCGACCGCTTCCTGGCGCGCTTCGTCAAGGAGTACGCCCGTCCCGCGCGCGCCTTCAGCGACGAGGCCCGGGAAGCACTGCTGGGCTATCGCTGGCCGGGCAACATCCGTGAGCTGCGCAATGTGATTGAACGGGCAAGCATCATCTGTCCGCAGGAACGGGTCGAGATCAGTCATCTGGGCATGGCCGAAACCCCGGTCAACAATGCACCGCACATCGGCGCGGCATTGAGCCTGGAGGAGCTGGAAAAGGCTCACATCGGGGCGGTCCTCGCCACCGCCGACACCCTGGATCAAGCGGCGAAAACCCTCGGCATCGACGCCTCGACGCTGTACCGCAAACGCAAGCAGTACAACTTGTGAGCATTAGCCGATGAAACTGCCGCTGAAATTGCGGACCCGGCTTTTCCTGAGCATCTCCGCACTGATCACCGTCGCGTTGCTCGGGCTCTTGCTCGGGCTGGTCAGCGTGATGCAAATGGCCGGAAGCCAGGAAGTACTGATCCGCAGTAACTTCATCACCCTGGACCTGGGGCTAAAGCTGCGTCAGACCCTGGGTGATCAACTGATCATCATGCTCAGCGAGAAGCCTGACTCCGCCGCTTTCGCCGCCTCGAAGCAGCATTACTTCGAATTGCTGGAGGAAGGCATCGCCCAGGAGCCGGCAGAAACCGGAAGCGAGCACGGCTTCAGAAAAGCCAAGGCCGACTACGAGAGCTTTATCCAGGCTTATGAAACCTCCCCGGACCCGTCGAATGTGCTCAGCAGCCACGACAACCTGACGGAAAAATTCAACGCGCTACGCAACGGTCTGATCGCCGAGCACAAGCGCGCGCTGGATAACATCAGCGGTACCGAGCGCCAGGCCCGGGAGCAGGCACTGCTGATTGCCGGGTTGCTTGGCCTGGTGGGGCTGGCAGTGCTGATCATCGGCTTCGTGACCGCGCAGGCCATTGCCCGACGTTTCGGGGAGCCCATCGAGGCCTTGGCCAAGGCGGCGGACAATATCGGCCAGGGCAATTTCGATGTCACCCTGCCGATTTCTTCGGCGATGGAACTGAACCAACTGACCCGGCGCTTCGGGATCATGGCCCAGGCGCTGCGCGAACATCAGGCCACCAACGTCGATGAGCTGCTGGCCGGCCAGCAACGCTTGCAGGCCGTGCTCGACAGCATTGACGACGGACTGCTGATGATCGACCGCCAGGGCCATCTGGAACACCTTAACCCTGTGGCCCAGCGTCAGTTGGGCTGGGAGTCCGATCGTCTGGGTCAGGGGTTGGGCACGGCGCTGGAGCGCCCCGAGCTCGATGAGCAGCTGCAACTGGTGCTGCGCGGGGGCACGCTGGAGCGGGCACCGGAAGACTTGAGTGTCGAAGTCGATGGCGAGTCTCGACTGCTGACCTACAGCCTGACCCCGGTCAGCCATACCCAGGGCCATATCCTGGGTGCCGTGATGGTGCTGCATGACGTCACCGAACAACGAGCCTTCGAACGGGTACGCAGCGAATTTGTATTGCGCGCTTCCCATGAGTTGCGCACACCGGTCACCGGCATGCACATGGCCTTCGGATTGTTCCGTGAGCGCGCGCACTTTGCTCCGGACTCCCGGGAAGCCGACCTGCTCGATACCGTGAATGAAGAGATGCAGCGGCTGATGCAGCTGATCAATGACCTGCTGAATTTCTCCCGTTACCAGAACGGTTTGCAGAAACTCACCCTGACGCCGTGCTCCATCGAGGCGTTGCTGGAACAGGCACAGTCACGCTTTGCCACGGCGGCCGAAGAAAAGGAGATCAATCTGCTGGTGGAAGTGCAGGGACCTTTGCCGCGGTTGCAGGCCGACCCGCCACAACTGGACCGGGTACTCGACAACTTACTCGACAACGCCTTGCGTCACACCGGCTCCGGTGGGCGGATACGCCTGCAGGCCCGGCGGCACGGAGACCGGGTCATCATCAGTGTCGAGGACAACGGTGAAGGCATTGCCTACGGTCAGCAGGGGCGTATCTTCGAGCCGTTCGTGCAGGTTGGACGCAAGAAAGGCGGGGCAGGGCTCGGGCTGGCCTTGTGCAAGGAAATCGTGCAATTGCATGGCGGGCGGATAGGCGTCTATTCACGGCCGGGGCAGGGTACTCAGTTCTATATGACGCTGACCGTGTAGATCACCCTCACGCTTCATCATCCAGGCGCCGGCCTCCCCGACGACGCCCCCGGGTAATCAATTCAGTGAACTGCACTGCGCTCAGCGCGCGGGCGAAAAGCCAGCCCTGGCCGAACTTCACGCCTTCGCTGCACAGGAACGCGGCCTGAGCCTCATGCTCGATACCCTCGGCAATCACCTTCAGGTGCAGCGACTGGGCCATGTGAATGATGTGCGGGGCCACGCCGCTGCTGGCGGCGTCATGGCCCAGCGCATCAATGAACGCCTTGTCGATTTTCAGGCAATCGACCGGCAGGGTCTGCAAATAGGCGAGGCTGCAATAGCCGGTGCCAAAGTCATCGATCAACACCTGGTGCCCGACATCCCGCAGCGCTTGCAGGTTTTCCCGGGCCACCACCACATCGACCAGCCCGCGCTCGGTGACTTCAAAGGCAATTTGCCGCGCAGCGACGCGATGCAGGGTCAGCAGCCGCGCCATCACCTGGCCGATCCGCGGAACCATCACATCACACGCCGCGAGATTGACCGAGATGTACAACTGCGGGTTGGCACGCAGCAACTGGCCGAGTTGCTCGAGCAGGCGTTGCAGGACGAAGTCCGTCATCTGGCGAATCTGCCCGGTGTTCTCCGCCATCGGAATGAACAGGTCGGGACTGGTCAGGGTGCCGTCCGGCCTGCGCCAGCGAAGCAGTGCTTCAGCCCCGACACAGTTGCGGCTATCAAGGTCGAAGATCGGTTGATACAGCACCTGCAACTCGCCACGGCGAATCGCCCCGGTCAGTTCGGCGTCCAGCGACTGCCGCTGGCGTACCAGCAGAAACACCAGGAACCCAACACAGGTGCCCAGCCCGAGGCTGGCCGGCAACAACCACCACCAGACCGCCGGGATATGCATGCCGGTGCGTGGGCTGATCAACACCAATTGATATTCCGGGTTGTCGGTGGGCATGCGGTATATCAGGCGTGCCTGGGTGATCTGCAGCGCATCACGGTTTTTCGGTGGCCAGGCCTCGGTCGGCGGCCAGACCTGAGAAGCGCCGAGCACCGGAATCGCGCGCGCGCCATGGTCGAGGACCACCAGTAAGCTGCTGCCCGGCGACAGGTCGACCATATCGGTCAAATGCCCGCGAGAGGTCGCGACCCGAAAATTCCCGCGCCCGAGCATCAGCGCGGCGCGGTTTTCATCGGGTTCGGTGGTGGTGTTGAGCCAATAGCTGTAAGTCGGGCCTTTGATGTCTGGCGATCGACTCAGCGACAACCCTTCCTGGCGGGGGCGATTGGAGCAGATTCGCGAGGAGTCCATGTAGGCGGCTTCGTAGACGAAGCGATAATTGAACGAAACCTGCTGCAAGGTTGCGATCATTTCAGCATCGCAGCCGCGCAACGGTTGCGCTTCAAGGTCGTCAAGACTTTCACGCAATTGACCGAAGAGCTGTTCCAGACGGGCGAGGAAGCGTTCGCCCTGAGCATTCATTTCTTCGCTTTCGTTTTGCTCGACCTGGTGTATGGCGACGAACAGGCTGCCGGCCATCAATAACGTTGCGCTCAAGACAGTAGACATCAGCCCCAGGAACCAGGGGCGATGGAACCAACTACGGAAGGTCTCTCGAGCAGCAGTCATTGTGAAATATCCGAAGGATTACCAATGAGTTATAGCTGCTGATTGGAAAAAAGCCCTGACCGTCGGGCGGGCGTCATTATTTTGTCTGATTCAACACCAACAATAGCGCGGCAGTTTGCGCATCCGGAGTGCCATCGAAGCGCGCCGGACGGAAATGCATCTGAAATGCCGCGATCACATGTCGCGTCGCGACATCGAGCTCGCCGGTTTGTGGCGAAGCATAACCCAGGCGGGCCAACTGCGCCTGAAACCAGCTGATGCTCGGCAACTGCTCGGCGAACAACATTTGCTGGCGTGCCACCGACTGTTCATTCGGCCAGATGCCCAGGCCTTCAAAAGCCAGACGCTTCCAGGGAAACAGCGGCCCCGGGTCCAGCTTGCGCAAGGGTGCGATATCGCTATGGCCAATGATGTCGCGAGGTTTTATGCCGTGACGCTTGCTGATGTCCTTGAGCAACACGATCAACGACTGGACCTGATCTTCGGTGTAGGGATACCACAGGCGTCCGGTCGGGGTGTCCTTGAACCCCGGATTGACGATTTCGATACCGATGGAGCTGGAATTCAGCCAGGTTCGGCCATCCCACTCGCTCTCCCCGGCGTGCCAGGCCCGCACGTTTTCATCCATCAGCTTGTAGATGGTGGCGCCCTTGTCGTCACCGATCAGGTAATGGCTGCTGACTTCACCGTGGGTCAGCAATTGCAATGAACGCTCCAGCGAGGCATTGGTGTAATGCACCACCACAAATTGCACGCGGCTGTCGTAATTGGCCGAAGGGTGGCTAGTGTCGAAACGAGGACCGCTGGCACAGCCGGCAAGCACAATCAGCGATACGATCAGAGCAAAATATTTCATGGCGAAAGGCATTACACACAAGACAATAATGCAACAGTGTAACGTAATGCCTTGCTGGCAGACGGTAATCCCATCGAATTAAACAAAATGGAACAAATAACCGTCAGCTGGGTTCCACCCGGTTGCGGCCGGCATTTTTCGCGCGATACAGCGCCTGATCGGCTCTTTTAAGCACCTGATCGCCATGTTCACCCGGCCTGAACGCCGTCATCCCGATAGACACGGTGATGGTCACCGGCTCTCCCTTGAAGTGGAACGGGCAGGCCTCAATGGAGGCCCGCAAGCTTTCCAGCAACTTCAGCCCCGCCGCCGGCACCGTGGATGGCATTAACAGCACAAACTCCTCGCCGCCAAACCGGGCAATGAAATCCGTCCCGCGCAGCCGCTTGCGCAACACGCTGGCAATGATTTTCAGCACTTTGTCACCGGCCAGGTGCCCGTAGTTATCGTTGATGCGCTTGAAATGATCGAGGTCGAGCATGGCCAGCAACAGCGTGTTGCCATGTTGCTGCCATCGTGTGACTTCATGATGCAGGCGCTCGCTCCAGGCCGCGCGGTTGGGCAGCCCGGTCAACGGGTCGACCAATGCCTTCTGCCGCTGCTCTTCTAGGTGCTCGCGGTAACCCTGGGCCTCCTGTTCCATATGGGCGACCCGCTCGGCCAGACTGTGCAGGCGCGCAGCGACTTCTTGCTCACGCTCATCGCGCTGCTTCTGGTGCTGATCCATGGTGCCCAGCAAGCCTTCGAGATGGTTTTCCAGTACGTGCTTGAGATCTTCCAGGTCCGCGGCTTCCTGCATGCTGCTTTGCAGGCCATCGACCTGTTCGCGGATCTGCGTGTCCATCTGCCGCGCAGCCGAACGGTTGTCGGCGTGTCCTGCGGTGGCGGCCTGCAGGTTGCTCTGGAACGATTCGAGGCGCTCGTTCAGTCGTTGCAGATAGGCTTCGAACTCATGCTGGCCGCTGTCGGTAATGGCCAGCATCAAGGTGGCGAAGTCGTCGAGGATCGGCAGCAATTCGTACCAGTTCAGACCGTTTTTCAGACGATCGCGCATGGATTCGGCTTGCGGGCGATGACGCTCGGGCAATGTCAGATCGTCGAGTAGCCCCAGCAGCGTGTCTTCGATGTGGCTGGCCACCGAGCTGTAGGAGGGCTCGGGGGAATCCGGGAGTGCGTAGAGAATGTCGTGTTCGGAGGGTGCCTGATCGACGGCGGCTACGTCCTCCATGGGCATCGGAGGTAAAGGCAAGCTATCCGGCAATGCTTGCGTGGTCAGCTCGTCGGGGTTTGTTTCCGACTCAGAAAGCGTCGAGATGGTTTCCGGTGTCGGTTGCTCGGCCTGTTCGATTTCTGTCGCGGCGGCACTGGCCGGTTGAGACTCCGCAGCCGGGGAGGCAAAAGCCACGACTGCCGGGGCAGGCGCAGCCACGGTTGGCTCGGTCGGTGCGGAGTCGTCTTCAACCCGCTCAGCAGGGGGAATCTCGAAAGTTGCCGCAGGGTTCTCGGCTACAGGGACCAGGTCAGGAGAAATAACCGTTGATGCCGCCTCCTCCGCTTCACGACCGCCGAACAACCGCTGCAGCAAGCCCGGCCGGCCGTTCTCCGTCGGGGTCTCCAGCTGGCTCAGGGCTTGGCCCTGCAAGCCACTCAGCTCGCTGAGCAGCAAGGGTATCTCACGTGCCTGACTGACCCGCGCCTCCAGCTGCTTGGCGAAACTCTTGAGTGGCCGGCTCACATCCCGCGGCAGCGGTAATGTTTGCAATTGCGTGACCAGCGCAGTCAGGGCGGCACTGGTCTGGTTGACCCGGGTTTCCCGTCGCTGCTCCGAGTCGAGCACGGCTTTTTCCAGGCGTGGAATCAGCGCGGCCAGGCCGGCGTCCATGTCATCGGTGCGCACGACCTCGCGCATTTCCTTCATGCATTGGTCAACCGCGCGGTCTGTACCTTCCGCCGCCAGGGTGCTGCGCACCAGCCCGCGACGCAGCAAGTCGAGCCGCGCGTCCCAGCGACGTTCGAGCTTTTCCTGTTGTTCGATGCTTTTGAGGTATTTCTCTTTCCAGCGCTGTGCTTCGTCGCTCATTCATGGGATCCGCGAGGGGCAGGACTCAACGCGGGCAATGCATCGGCCGTGAGCGAACCCGGCAAACGAATCTCTACCGCGACCGGCAGGTGATCGGAAATGGGCTGTGCCAGCACCTCGACCTTTTCCAGGGTCAGGCTCGGGCTCAGCAGGATATGGTCCAGGCAACGCTGTGGGCGCCAGCTGGGAAACGTCGCTTCCAGTTGCGGCGCGAGCAGGCCGAGATCGCGCAACGGGGAATGTTGCAGCAGGTCACTGGCATGGGTGTTCATGTCGCCCATCAGTACCTGATGCTTGTAGTCGCCAATCAACTCGCGGATATAGGCCAGTTGCAGACTGCGTGCCCGGGCGCCCAACGCCAGGTGCATCATGACCACCACCAGTGCTTCCGGACCTTCGCCGAACCGTACCAGAATGGCTCCGCGACCCTTTGGCCCCGGCAACGGATGATCTTCAATTGCCCACGGGCGCAATCGGCTGAGCACGCCATTGCTGTGCTGGGCCAGGCGACCAAGATTGCGATTGAGTTGTTGATACCAGTAGGGAAAGGCACCGAGCTGGGCCAGGTGTTCGACCTGATTGACGTAGCCTGATCGCAGGCTGCCGCCATCGGCCTCTTGCAAGGCGACCAGATCGAAATCGCCCAGCAAATTGCCGATTTTCTGCAGATTGTCGGCACGCCCGGTGTGCGGCAGCAAGTGCTGCCAGCCCCGGGTCAGGTAATGCCGATAGCGCTCGGTACTGATGCCGACCTGGATATTGAAACTGAGCAAGCGCAGACGACTGTCTGCGGGCAGGCCCGTGGACTCCAGATGATGTTCGTTGACCCGCGGATCATGAAGGCCAACGATGCGTTCAGTGCCCCATCGGCGCATGGCAGTGACTGCCCTTAGTTGGCGGCAGCCTTGTTAGCCGCCCGCTCTTTGTCGATCAGTTTGTCGGCCAGTTGCAGAGCCTGCTCGGCACCGCCGGCAGAACCCACGTCAAAGCGGTACTTACCGTTGACGATCATGGTTGGAACGCCGGAGATTTCATACTTCTTGGCCAGTTCACGAGCCTTGACGATCTGACCCTTGATAGCGAAAGAGTCGAAAGTCGCGAGGAACTTGTCCTTGTCCACGCCTTGGGTAGCGAGGAAGTCGGCCATGTCGTCTTTGTCGGTCAGTTTTTTGTGTTCTTTCTGAATCGCGTTGAACACCGCGGCGTGAACATTGTGCTCGACACCCATGGCTTCAAGGGTCAGGAACATCTGACCGTGAGCATCCCACGCACCACCGAACATGGCGGGGATGCGCACGAAGTTCACGTCCGAAGGCAGCTTCTCGACCCAAGGATTGATCACCGGCTCGAAAGCGTAGCAATGCGGGCAGCCGTACCAGAACAGCTCTACCACTTCGATCTTGCCAGGCACGGCGACCGGAACCGGATTGCTCAGTTCGACATAAGGTGCGGCGGGGGCGTCAGCAGCCTGGGCAGTCATGCCGAACAGGCTGGCAGCGGCAAAAACGGCGCTGATGATCAGATTACGCATGCTTTACTCCTGGACAATTTTTTCGCCTCGCGCGGTTGTTTTCAGACAGATCCTGGCGGGCTTGAGTTCTGTAGTGTAACGGCAGCGGCCACAAAAAAGGGCGGCCAAGGCCACCCTTTTTATACTCGTTGCAACGGATTAATCGAGCGTTAACGTTGCAGGCGATCAGCACGCCGTTCAACGCCCGATCCACCGGCCTTAGTGCAGGCCCTGAATGTAGCTGGACACCGCGGCGATGTCTTCGTCGCTCAGCTTCTTGGCAATGCTCTGCATGGGTTTGGTATCGCCGTCGTTGGTACGGCCGCCGTCTTCCTTGCGGAAATCGACCAATTGCTTGCCGACGTATTGAGCGTGCTGGCCACCCAGGTGCGGGAAACCGGCAGCCGCGTTACCTGCGCCATTTGGCGAGTGGCAACCGGTGCAGGCTGGCAGGCCCTTGGCCAGGTCACCACCACGGAACAGGGCTTCACCGCGAGCGACGATCTTCGGATCGGCGGCTCCGACGCTGCCTTTCTGGCTGGCGAAGTAGGCGGCGATGTCCGCCAGGTCCTGATCGCTCAGGTTGGTCAGCAGGCCGGTCATCTCCAGAACGGTGCGCTTGCCCGACTTGATGTCGTGCAATTGCTTGGTCAGGTAGCGTTCACCCTGACCCGCCAGTTTTGGAAAGTTTGGCGCCATGCTGTTGCCATCCGGGCCGTGGCAGGCGCCACAGACGGCGGCTTTGGCCTGGCCGGCTTTTGCATCACCCGGTTGTACTGCCTCACCTGCAGCATGGGCCATGCCGGAGATGCCCACGGTCAACAGCAGACTCACGATCAATTTCTTCATCAGCTAATCCAACTACGGCTAAGGGTTAAGAGTTATGGACCGGGCTTACTCGCTCATCCAAAGGATGATGGCTTGGTAATCCTCGGCACTGCAGTCCATGCACAAACCACGCGGCGGCATCGCCTTGAAACCCTGGGTCACGTGTTGCACCAGCGTCTCCATACCTTTCGCCAACCTCGGCGTCCAAGCTTCCTGATCGCCTTTTTTCGGCGCCATGGGGAGTTGGCCGGAATGACAGGCACCACAAACACGGTTGTACACAGCTTGCGGATCCTGTGTAGCCTGAGCGCTGTAAAGCGGCATCAAGACACCGGCAGCTAGCAGCCATTTCGTCATAAAACGACCTTTTCAGGGTTGAGAGCGAGCTGCGTTCTAGTGCGCAATCAAGGTCTGTCGCTCTCGTGAACTTCATCCTACGCTGGGACAAAGCGCACACAAAATCTGCGGCATTATATACTGGCGTCACTGAAACGGAAGCGACACTGCTTGCCGCCCCCATTCCTGGCGCCGCCCACATCGGAAATCCCATGCAACTCAAGAATCCCATCCTCGGTCTGTGCCAACAGTCCACCTTCATGCTCAGCGCCGCCAAAGTCGACCAATGTCCGGATGACGAGGGCTTCGAAGTCGCCTTCGCCGGGCGTTCCAACGCCGGCAAGTCGAGTGCCTTGAACACCCTGACCCACGCCAGCCTGGCGCGCACCTCGAAAACCCCGGGGCGCACACAGCTGTTGAACTTCTTCAAGCTAGACGATGAACGCCGTCTGGTCGACCTGCCGGGTTACGGTTATGCAAAAGTACCGATCCCGCTCAAGCAACACTGGCAGCGTCACCTGGAGGCATATCTGGGTGGTCGCGAGAGTTTGAAAGGTCTGATCCTGATGATGGACATCCGCCATCCGATGACCGACTTCGACCTGCTGATGCTCGACTGGGCCGTGGCTGCCGGCATGCCGATGCACATTCTGCTGACCAAAGCGGACAAGCTGACCTATGGCGCGGCCAAGAACACACTGCTCAAGGTTCAGGCGGAAATCCGCAAGGGCTGGGGCGATCTGGTGACAATCCAGCTGTTTTCGGCCCCGAAACGCATGGGCCTGGAAGATGCCTACACCGTACTGGCTGGCTGGATGGAGCTGGCGGACAAGGGTGTCGAGGCAGAAGCTCAGTAAGTGCCGAAAACTGCCTGCGGCGCACGCAGGCAGTTTTCTCGGGGCAAAAAAAACCCCGGGCTTCATATGGGGAGGGAGAAGTTCCGGGGTTCAAGCTCTAGACCGCTAGGGCGGGGTCCAGATATCTGCCAACACTTAACACAACATAGGAGCATCGAAGGGCTTCACCAGCCATTCAGTAACTCTGAGTGGTGGTATGCAAGATTAGTTCAGATTTTTTTCAAATAGCTTTGAAATAACTCTGACTGCCTTTCGGACTAAGCTGTTTTCGCCCCGCGGCACTATGCCGCAACAGAACACGACAATTTTCTGTAGGAGCGAGCTTGCTCGCGATGGAATTTCAGTCGAAATCGATGTGCCTGACACTCCATCGCGAACAAGCTCGCTCCTACAAGAAGGCTCAGTGAGCCTCATCCCAGTTGTTTCCGACACCCACTTCGACCAGCAACGGCACATCCAGTTTCGCTGCCTCGCTCATGTGCACGCGAATTTCATCGCGAACCTGGTCGACCAGGTCTTCACGCACCTCGAGCACCAGCTCATCGTGCACCTGCAAGATGACTTTGGCGTCGAGGCCCGACGCGGTCAGCCAGTTATCCACCGCGACCATGGCTTTCTTGATGATATCCGCCGCGGTGCCTTGCATCGGTGCGTTGATCGCCGTGCGTTCGGCGGCGGCGCGCTCTTGCGGCTTGTTGGAGTTGATGTCTGGCAGGTACAGGCGACGGCCGAAGAACGTCTCGACATAACCTTGCTCGGCGGCCTGGGCACGCGTGCGGTCCATGTACTGGCGAACGCCGGGGTACCGAGCGAAGTAGGTATCGATGTAGGCCTTGGCGGTCTTGGTGTCGACGCCGATGTCCTTGCCGAGTTTTTGCGCGCCCATGCCGTAGATCAGGCCGAAGTTGATCGCCTTGGCGCTGCGGCGCTGGTCGGAGGTCACGTCGGCCAGTTCGACCTTGAACACTTCGGCGGCGGTCGCGGTGTGTACGTCCAGATTGTGGCGGAAGGCGTTCATCAGCCCTTCGTCCCGGGACAGGTGAGCCATGATCCGCAGTTCGATCTGCGAATAGTCCGCCGCCAGCAGCTTGTAACCGGCCGGGGCCACGAAGGCCTGGCGGATGCGACGCCCTTCGGCGGTGCGCACCGGGATGTTCTGCAGGTTCGGATCACTGGAGGACAGCCGCCCGGTGGATGCCACAGCCTGGTGGTACGAGGTATGGATCCGCCCGGTACGCGGATTGATCTGCTCCGGCAGACGGTCGGTGTAGGTGCTTTTCAGCTTGCTCATGGAGCGGTATTCCATGAGCACTTTCGGCAATCGATAGTCGTCTTCCGCCAGTTTGGCCAGCACCTCTTCGGCGGTGGAGGGCTGGCCCTTGGCGGTTTTCTTCAACACCGGAAGGCCAAGCTTCTCGTAAAGGATCACGCCAAGTTGCTTGGGCGAACCGAGGTTGAATTCCTCGCCGGCAATCTCGAAGGCTTCACGCTCCAGCGCCACCATCTTGTCGCCCAGTTCGATGCTTTGCACGCCCAGCAAGGCGGCGTCGACGAATGCGCCCTGGCGCTCGATACGCGCCAATACCGGCACCAACGGGATTTCGATGTCGGTCAGCACACTGGCCAGGCTCGGAATGGCCGAGAGCTTTTCGAACAGGGTCTGGTGCAGACGCAAGGTGATATCCGCATCTTCGGCGGCGTAAGGCCCGGCCTGCTCCAGAGCGATCTGATCAAACGTCAGCTGCTTCACGCCTTTGCCGGCGATGTCCTGGAAACTTACCGTGGTGTGGTCCAGGTACTTCTGCGCCAGGCTGTCCATGTCATGGCGCGTGGCCGTGGAGTTGAGCACGTAGGACTCAAGCATGGTGTCGAAGGCGATACCCCGCACGGTAATGCCGTTTGCCTGATCGCCGCCGATGGCGCAGTTGGCCAGGATGTTCATGTCGAACTTGGCGTGCTGGCCGACCTTGAGCTTGTTCGGATCTTCCAGAATCGGCTTGAGCGCGCGCAGGACCGTGTCGCGGTCCAGTTGCTGCGGTACGCCGATGTAGGAGTGGGTCAACGGGATGTAGGCCGCTTCGTTGGCCTGCACCGCGAACGACAGGCCCACCAGTTGCGCCTGCTGCGCATCGATACCGGTGGTTTCGGTGTCGAAGGCAAACAGTTGGGCGTTGTTCAGTTTTTCCAGCCAGGCATCGAACCGCGCTTGATCCAGAATGGTTTCATATCGGGCTTCAGTGACCACCACGACGGCGGCCTCGACCTCGGTGGCGCTAAACAGATCAACGACCGGCCCCGGCTCAGCGGCAGCGCTCAGCTCCAGGCGTTTGGCGTCGCGATCCAGGTCGTTCAGCCAGCTCTTGAACTCCAGCAGGGTGTACAACTCGTAGAGTTTCGCCGGATCTTCCGCGCCCATTTGCAGGTCATCGAGACCGATGTCCAGTGGCACGTCGACCTTGATGGTCGCCAGCCGATAGGAGAGGAAAGCCATTTCCTTGTGCTCTTCGAGCTTGGCTGGCAGGGTCTTGGCGCCGCGAATCGGCAGGGTCGGCACGATGTCGAGCTGCGCATAGAGCTCGGTCAGGCCGCCGTTCACACCGACCAGCAGACCGGAAGCGGTCTTCGGACCGATACCTGGAACACCCGGAATGTTGTCGGAAGAATCGCCCATGAGCGCCAGATAATCGATGATCTGCTCGGGAGCGACGCCGAATTTCTCCTTCACGCCCTCCACGTCCATGCTGCTACCGGTCATGGTGTTGACCAAGGTAATGTGACCGTCGACCAGTTGCGCCATGTCCTTGTCACCGGTGGAGATGATCACCGGGCGATCCGCCGCCGCGCTGCTGCGGGCCAGAGTGCCGATTACGTCATCGGCCTCGACGCCTTCGACGCACAGCAGCGGGAAGCCCAGGGCGATCACACTCTGGTGCAGCGGCTCGATCTGCACGCGCATGTCGTCGGGCATGCTCGGGCGGTTGGCCTTGTATTCGGCGAACATCTCATCGCGAAAAGTCCCACCCTTGGCGTCGAACACCACGGCGAACGGACTATCCGGATATTGCTTGCGCAGGCTCTTGAGCATGTTCAGCACGCCCTTGACCGCGCCGGTCGGCAGGCCTTTGGACGTGGTCAGCGGTGGCAGCGCGTGAAAGGCGCGGTACAGGTAAGAAGAACCGTCCACCAGGACGAGGGGGGCTTGGCTCATGAGCAGGATCAACCTTTTCGGCGGGTCCGGCGCTAGAATAGCGGGACCGTTGACGACAAAGGGACAAGGTTATCATGCGCACACTAAATCGCCTGTTGCTGGCTGGCTTGTTTGCAATCACACCTTTGGCCGTCATGGCGGCGGATGACGCCCCATCGGCAGATCCGGATGTAACCATTCGCACGGAAGGCGATAAAACCATTCAGGAATACCGCCAAAACGGCTTTTTGTACGCCATCAAGGTCACCCCGAAGGTTGGCAAGCCGTATTTCCTGGTGCGAGCGGATGGCTCGGAGGGTAACTTCGTCCGCTCCGACTACCCGGATATGCTGATTCCGGCGTGGGAAATATTTAAGTGGTAAGTCGTCCTTAACTTTAATCGGCGCCGGCTCAACAGCGGCGCCCGTACTGGCAGCTTAAACATGTCTGTGTTCACCCCCCTGGCTCGGCCCGAGCTGGAAGCTTTTCTCGCCCCTTATGGCCTCGGCCGCCTGCTTGATTTCCAGGGGATTGCCGCCGGTAGCGAAAACACCAATTTCTTTATCAGCCTGGAGCAGGGCGAGTTTGTCCTGACCCTGGTCGAGCGCGGTCCGGTTCAGGAAATGCCGTTCTTCATCGAACTGCTCGACGTGCTGCACAGCGCCGACCTGCCGGTGCCTTACGCCTTGCGCACCACCGACGGCGTGGCCTTGCGCGAACTGGCAGGCAAACCTGCGTTGCTGCAACCGCGCCTGGCCGGCAAGCACATCAAGCAAGCCAACGCGCAACATTGCGCGCAGGTGGGTGAGTTGCTCGGCCACCTGCACCTGGCGACCCAGGCCAACATGATCAAGCGCAAAACCGATCGCGGCCTGGACTGGATGCTGGAAGAGGGCACGCAGTTTTTGTCGCACCTGGGTGCCGAACAGAAAGACCTGCTGCAACGGGCACTGGAAGAAATCACCCGGCAGAAAGAAAAAATCCTGGCACTGCCGCGGGCGAACATTCACGCCGACCTGTTCCGGGACAACGCGATGTTCGAAGGCACGCACCTGACCGGGCTGATCGATTTCTACAACGCCTGTTCCGGGCCGATGCTCTACGACGTGGCGATTGCCTTGAACGACTGGTGCTCGGACGACGATGGCGTGATCGATGGACCGCGAGCGCGGGCCTTGCTCGGCGCTTACGCAGCCCTGCGACCGTTCACCGCCGCCGAAGCCGAGTTGTGGCCGACCATGCTGCGGGTGGCTTGCGTACGGTTCTGGTTGTCACGCCTGATCGCGGCGGAGTCATTCGCCGGACAAGACGTGTTGATTCACGATCCGATGGAGTTCCAGTCGCGCCTGGCGCAACGGCAGACGGTCAATACGCCGTTGCCTTTCGCCCTTTAAAAGCTTCGCTCCTGCAGGGTCACCGCAACCCTGTGGGAGTGAGCAAGCTCGCTCCCACATGTCTGGTGCGGTTACAACGACTCCAGGCACCCCGCCAAATCATTCCCCAGCTTCTCCAACAACTGCTCATAACCCTGAGCAGTCGCCGGCGTATACCCACCCAGCGCATCCAGCTCAGCCAGTTTCACCGGCAAACCCGCCACCAGGGTTTCCGCCAGGCGCGGCCGCAGCGGTGGTTCGCTGAACACGCACGTCTTGCCGACTTCCTGCAAACGCGCACGCATCGCCGCGACATGTTGGGCACCGGGTTGCACTTCGGCCGCGACGCTGAATACGCCCACGTGCTTGAGGCCGTAGGCGTCTTCGAAGTAGTCGAAGGCTTCGTGGAAAACGAAGTAAGGCTTGCCCTGAACATCGGCCAGGCGTCTCTTCAGACGCGCATCCAACGCATCGAGACGCTCGTCGAAGGCTTTCAGATTGCTCTGATAGCGCGCGGCATTGTCAGGATCGGCGACACTCAGGTCCGCCGCCATTTTCGTGGCGATGACCCGGGCGTTGACCGGCGATAGCCACAGGTGCGCATCCAGGCTGCCCGGACGGTGATCGTGGTCGTGGTCTTCGGCCTCTTCGGCCTCTTCGGCGTGGGAGTGGCTATCTTCGGCAAAGCGGCGCAGTTTCATGCCTGGCAAATCCTGCACGGCGACGTTGGGCAACGTACGACCATTGAGTACCCGTGGCAGGAAGCCTTCCATGTCCGGGCCGATCCAGTACAGCAGGTCCACCGATTGCACCTTGCGTACGTCGGAAGGGCGCAACGCATAGTTATGCGGTGAGGCACCCGGTGGCAGCAAAACCTCGGGGATCGCCACGCCGTCCTGCACCGCCGCGGCGATCAACTGCAGAGGCTTGATGGTGGTAAGGACCTTGACCTCGGCCTGCGCCGGACCGATCAGCAGAAAACTTGCGATAAATGCGACAAAAACAGAAAAAAGTCGGGACACGATGACCACTCGAAGAGGCGAGAACGGGTAACATAATAACGTCTCTCACAAACCTCGTCGCCGCTCATGCTAAAAACACCGATCGCCAGCCGTCCCCACGACCACTCACATTGCGTTCACAGCGCTTTGTCCGAGGCCGATGCCCTGTGTGCACGTCAAGGCCTGCGCCTGACCGCGTTGCGCCGGCGAGTGCTGGAACTGGTGTGGCAAAGCCACAAGCCGCTGGGGGCCTATGACATTCTCGCGGTTCTCAGCGAGCAGGACGGTCGCCGTGCCGCGCCGCCGACGGTGTACCGTGCGCTGGATTTCCTGCTGGAGAACGGCCTGGTCCATCGCATTTCCTCGCTCAACGCCTTCATCGGCTGCAATCACCCGGAACATGCCCACCAGGGTCAATTCCTGATCTGCCGTGTATGCCACGCCGCGATCGAACTTGAGCAGAAATCCATCAGCGACGCGATCATCGCCTGCGCCAGGGATGTCGGGTTCGTCGTCGAAGGCCAAACCGTTGAAGTGGTTGGTCTCTGCTCGGGTTGCCAGGGGGCTAGATGAGCAACGCGCTGATCCGTCTTGAGCAGGTTGCCGTCACGTTCGCCGGGCAACCGGTGCTGGACAACATCGAGTTGAGCGTCGAGCCGGGGCAGATCGTTACCCTGATCGGCCCCAACGGCGCCGGCAAAACCACCCTGGTGCGAGCCGTGCTCGGCCTGTTGAAACCGGACAGCGGCAGCGTCTGGCGCAAGCCGAAACTGCGGGTCGGTTACATGCCGCAAAAACTTCATGTCGATCCGACCCTCCCGCTGTCGGTCCTGCGTTTCTTGCGACTGGTGCCGGGCGTGGACCGTGCGATGGCCTTGGCGGCACTCAATGAAGTCGGCGCCGAACAGGTGATCGACAGCCCGGTGCAAAGCGTTTCCGGTGGCGAAATGCAGCGCGTATTGCTGGCCCGTGCCTTGTTGCGCGAACCGGAACTGTTGGTACTCGACGAACCGGTACAGGGTGTCGACGTAGCCGGCCAGGCCGAGCTGTACAGCCTGATCACCCGCCTGCGCGACCGTCACGGTTGCGGCGTGCTGATGGTCTCCCACGATTTGCATCTGGTGATGAGCACCACGGATCAGGTGGTTTGCCTCAATCGCCACGTCTGCTGCTCCGGGCATCCCGAGCAGGTCAGCGGCGATCCGGCTTTCGTCGAGCTGTTCGGAAAGAACGCACAAAGCCTGGCGATTTATCACCACCATCACGACCACGCCCACGACTTGCACGGCTCGGTGGTCAAGGCGCCCGCATCGGGCCAACCCCATGTTCACGGAGATAGCTGCAAGCATGGCTGATTTTCTGCTCTACGCCCTGCTTGCAGGCCTGGCCCTGGCCGTCGTCGCAGGCCCCCTGGGGTCTTTCGTGGTCTGGCGGCGCATGGCCTATTTCGGCGACACCCTGTCCCACGCGGCATTGCTCGGCGTGGCCCTGGGCTTCCTGCTGGATGTCAGCCCGACCGTTGCCGTCACCGTTGGCTGCTTGCTGTTGGCGGTGATGCTGGTGACTTTGCAACAACGCCAGCCGCTGGCGTCCGACACGCTTTTGGGAATTCTCGCACCCAGCACGCTCTCTCTGGGCCTGGTGGTACTAAGCTTCATGCACGAAGTGCGGATCGACCTGATGGCCTATCTGTTCGGTGACCTGCTGGCGATCAGTCCGACCGATCTGGCCTGGATCCTTGGCGGCAGCGCTGCAGTATTGGCCTTGCTGGTTGCGTTGTGGCGCCCATTACTGGCGATCACGGTGCACGAAGAACTGGCCAGGGTCGAAGGCCTGCCGGTCGCAGGATTGCGCCTGGCCCTGATGCTGTTGATCGCCGTAGTGATTGCCGTGGCGATGAAAATCGTCGGCGTATTGCTGATCACCTCGTTGCTGATCATCCCGGCGGCTGCGGCACAACGTCACGCCCGCTCGCCGGAACAGATGGCACTGGGCGCGAGCCTGCTGGGCATACTCGCCGTGTGTGGCGGGCTGGCGCTGTCCTGGTTCAAGGACACCCCGGCCGGCCCGTCGATTGTGGTGACGGCCGCCGCGCTATTTCTGCTGAGTTTTGTTCTGCCCCGTCGAGGGGTGTAGACTTGCTCGTTTTTTGCGCAAATAGAGAGTCGCAGGAATGAAGTCGTTCGCCTCCCGTTATCTGCTCCTTGTCGCATTTTCTTTGCTGCTGGGCGCCTGCCAAAGCACGCCACCGGCGGCCACCGAGGCCGCGGATGCGCGGGCCACGGCCATCGTGCAGCTGGAACAAAACATCGCCAGCGATGAACTGGCCATCGCCGAAGACCAATTGGCAGCCCTGCAGGCCGAAACGCCCAACGATGCTTCCCTTGAGCAATACCAGCGGCAACTGGCGGAAGCCTATCTGCGCCGCAGCCAGAGCGTGTTGCAAAAGGGTGACGTGGATGCCGCCGCGACCGCCCTGAGCCGTGCCCGCGCATTGATGCCCAAGGCTCCGGCACTGACCGGTGGAGTCAACGGCTCGATTGCCCAGGCGCGCAAGGCCGAGCTGGAAAAAGCCGAAGCCGCCCTAAAGGCTGCCGAAGCCAGGCCAAAAGCCAAGGTCATCGACCTGACGGCTGAAAGCACCACGGTCGTGCTGAATATCAACGATATGGGCAAACTGCGTCGCCAACTGGATGCCATCGCCGCCGATGTGGTGAATTTTGAGTGCGACGTAAGCATTCAGGCTCCACGCACCAACGATTACCCCTGGCTGGCTAACTTGCTGACCAAACGGGTGAAGAAACTCGATCCTGAGTTTGATCTGAAGCTCGAGCGGCAGATTTTGCGCGGTGTTCCGGCGCAGATGGTTCTGAGCCCGCGTAAACCCTGAAAAGCATCGCGGGCTTGCCCGCGAAGGCGTCCTGTCTGGCAGTAAAACCCTCAGGCCGGAATCGCCTTGGCCTTCGCCTCCCTGTCCCAAACCCGATGCTGCCCGATCGCGACCAGAAACGGTTTGATCAATTTTACATCCGCGCCCACGATCAATCCCCCATCCGCCTCCAGCTTCAACACATCCAGCAACTGCTTCGCCTCGCCCTGCAAGGCGATAACCTTCAAATGCTTGTATGCCTCCAACAGGTAGTGCAGCGCCACACCGTCAGTGCTCAACAACTTGATCGACGCTGCTCCACCCGGCACGAACACCGCATCGAACGTCACCGACGGCGATCCCTCCATCGAAGCATCGACAGCCAGGGTTTTGCCATCGGCCGTTTTCACTGACGCCGAACTTGGTCCTAACAACTTCCCGTGGGCGCCCTCCGCTTTCAGCGCTTTCTTCATTGCATCGATCGAGGCGCCATCGACACCGTTCGCCGCCAAAATCGCGACTTTCCGCGTCTTGATGCTCTCCGGCAACAGATTGGCCTGGCTCAATGCCGGCGAATGATCCAGTGAGGTTTTGCGCACCTCGATGGTTCCTCGACTGGGCGCAGGCAATCCAAGGTTCTGCGCCACACGCCTGGCCAACTCCAGATCGATATTGGCGAGGATTTCGTTCACTTCCCGGGCGCGAATCGCCTCGCGCTCAACCTTGCCCAACTCAAAGCTATAGGCCGAGATGATGTGCTCCCGTTCATGTTCACTCATGCTGTGGAAAAACAAGCGAGCCTGGGAGAAGTGGTCCGCGAACGACTCGCTGCGCTGGCGAATCTTGTTGGCGTCGATGCGTTCCGGGTAGCTATCGAACCCGCCGTCCTGAACGGAGGCCGGCGTTTCCTTTGGCCAGCCGCCATCAATGGAGTTTGGCTCATAGGAGGCACGCCCCTTGTCGATAGTGGTGCGGTGCTGCGCATCCCGCTGGCCGTTGTGGAAGGGTGACACCGGGCGGTTGATCGGGATCTCGTGAAAGTTCGGCCCGCCGAGTCGGCTTATTTGCGTGTCGGTGTAGGAAAATAATCGCCCCTGCAGTAGAGGGTCATTGGAAAAGTCGATTCCCGGGACGATATGTCCGGGGCAGAAGGCGACCTGCTCGGTTTCGGCGAAAAAGTTGTCCGGGTTGCGGTTCAGCACCATCTTGCCCAGTGGCGTGATAGGGACCAACTCTTCGGGGATCAGCTTGGTGGGGTCAAGAATGTCGAAATCGAAGGCATGTTCGTTCTCTTCTTCGATGACCTGCACCCCCAACTCCCACTCCGGATAGTCGCCGACCTCGATCGACTCCCACAAATCACGACGGTGGTAGTCGGTATCTTTACCCGCAAGCTTCTGCGCCTCATCCCACACCAGCGAGCAAGTGCCGGCCGTGGGGCGCCAGTGGAATTTGACGAACCGCGATTTTCCTTCGGCGTTGATCAGGCGAAAGGTATGCACGCCGAAGCCCTGCATGCTGCGCAGGCTTTTCGGGATCGCCCGGTCGGACATCGCCCACATCACCATGTGCGCCGACTCCGGCACGAGCGAGACAAAGTCCCAGAAGGTGTCATGGGCCGACCCCCCGGTAGGGATTTCGTTGTGTGGCTCGGGTTTGACCGCATGCACAAAGTCGGGAAACTTGATGGCGTCCTGAATGAAGAACACCGGCATGTTGTTGCCCACCAGATCGAAATTGCCTTCATCGGTGAAAAACTTCACCGCGAAACCTCGTACGTCGCGCACGGTATCGCCAGACCCACGCGGCCCCTGAACCGTGGAAAAGCGTACGAAGACCGGGGTTTTCTTCGCTGGATCCTGCAGGAAACCTGCCTTGGTCAGCACAGAGTGGCTTTCATAGCTCTGGAAATAACCATGGGCACCAGCGCCACGAGCGTGAACGATGCGCTCCGGGATCCGCTCGTGATCAAAATGCGTGATCTTTTCACGCATGATGAAATCTTCCAGCAACGATGGCCCGCGGGCCCCGGCCTTCAGGGTGTTCTGGTTGTCCGCCACCTTCACGCCCTGGTTGGTACGCAAGGCCTGCTCAGTGGCATCGGAGCGAAACGTTTCCAGGCTGTCGAGCTTGGTGTTGGTGTTATGGCGGTCCGGGGTATCGGACCCGGCCACGGCACTCTGGGTGGCGGCAGGCTTCTTGGTACTCATCAGGCGTGAACTCCTCAGGCGTATTCCAGTGGCCTAAGTAGTGACTGACGGGCTTCGTCAGCCGTTCCTTTTTTCTGACCTTTGATCGCGTTATTGCCAAATGGCAGGACAAATGCGAAATAAATGCTAAGAACCTCTATACGGACAGGCTAAAATGCGCGCCCGGCTAACCGCTGATCCTTTTCTAACGCGCCCCACAAGGTTCGCTACGTGATCGAGTTTCAAAACGTCCACAAAACCTACCGCGTCGCCGGTAAGGAAATCCCCGCCCTGCATCCGACCAGTCTAACGATTGAGAACGGGCAGGTTTACGGCTTGATCGGTCATTCCGGCGCAGGAAAAAGTACCCTGCTGCGTCTGATCAATCGCCTGGAAAATGCCAGCGGCGGCAAGATCATCGTCGACGGTGAAGAAGTCACCGCCCTCGACGCCAACGGCCTGCGCCGCTTCCGTCAACAGGTCGGGATGATTTTCCAGCACTTCAACCTGCTGGCCTCCAAGACTGTCGCCGACAACGTCGCGCTGCCGCTGTCTCTGGCCGGCGAGCTGTCGCGCAACGAGATCGATTCCCGCGTGGCCGAGTTGCTGGCGCGGGTCGGTTTGTCCGACCACGCGAAAAAGTACCCGGCGCAATTGTCCGGCGGGCAGAAGCAGCGTGTCGGCATTGCCCGTGCGCTGGCGACCAAGCCGAAAATCCTGCTGTGCGACGAAGCCACCAGCGCCCTCGACCCGCAAACCACCGCATCGGTCTTGCAATTGCTGGCCGAGATCAATCGCGAGCTGAAACTGACCATCGTCTTGATCACCCACGAGATGGACGTGATCCGCCGGGTCTGCGACCAGGTAGCCGTGATGGACGCCGGCGTGATCGTCGAGCAAGGCTCGGTGGCCGAGGTGTTCCTGCATCCGAAGCACCCGACCACCAAGCGCTTCGTGCAGGAAGACGAGCAGATCGACGAAAGCGAACAGCGTGACGACTTCGCTCACGTACCGGGGCGCATCCTGCGTCTGACCTTCCAGGGCGAAGCGACCTACGCACCGCTGTTGGGCACTGTCGCCCGGGAAACCGGTGTGGACTACAGCATCCTGGCCGGTCGTATCGACCGCATCAAAGACATCCCCTACGGGCAACTGACCCTGGCCGTGACCGGCGGTGATATGGAAGCGGCCTTTGCCCGCTTCACCGCTGCCGACGTCCACATGGAGGTGCTGCGCTAATGGAAGCCCTGACAAGTTTCTTCGCCAATATCGACTGGTTCGAAATCTGGCTGGCCACTGGCGACACGATGCTGATGCTCGGCGGTTCGCTGCTGTTCACCGTGCTGCTCGGCTTGCCCCTTGGCGTGCTGCTGTTCCTATGCAGCCCGCGTCAGTTGCTGGAAGCCAAAGGCGTCTACGCGATGTTGTCGCTGGTGGTAAACATCCTGCGTTCGCTGCCGTTCATCATCCTGTTGATCGTGATGATCCCGTTCACCGTGTTGATCACCGGTACGTCCCTGGGTGTCGCCGGTGCAATCCCGCCGCTGGTGGTGGGTGCCACGCCGTTTTTCGCCCGCCTGGTGGAAACCGCCCTGCGTGAAGTGGATCGCGGCATCATCGAAGCGACCCAGGCCATGGGCGCGACCACGCGACAGATCATCACCAATGCCTTGCTGCCGGAGGCTCGTCCGGGCATCTTCGCGGCGATTACGGTGACAGCCATTACACTGGTGTCCTACACGGCGATGGCCGGTGTCGTGGGTGCCGGTGGTCTGGGTGACCTGGCGATCCGTTTCGGTTACCAGCGTTTCCAGACCGATGTGATGGTCGTGACGGTGGTATTGCTGCTGGTATTGGTCCAGGTGCTGCAAACCGTTGGCGACAAATTGGTTGTGCATTTCTCCCGTAAATAAGACATGAGCCGGCCATTCGCTGGCAGGCGCCAAACGGGCGCCGCAAGCGGGCACCTCACATGGAGTTAGCTGAATGAAAAAACTACTCGTGGCCTTCGCGGCCGTTGCTGCATTCTCTGCCCACGCTGAAACCCTGACCGTCGCGGCCACTCCGGTTCCCCACGCCGAGATCCTCGAATTCGTGAAGCCGGCCCTGGCCAAAGAGGGCGTGGACCTGAAGGTCAAGGTATTCACCGACTACATCCAGCCGAACGTGCAGGTCGCGGAAAAACGCCTGGACGCCAACTTCTTCCAGCACCAGCCGTACCTGGATGAGTTCAACAAGGCCAAGGGCACCCACCTGGTTTCCGTGGCCGGCGTGCACCTGGAGCCCTTGGGCGCTTACTCCAACAAGTACAAGACCATTGCCGAACTGCCTGGCGGTGCCACCGTGGTTATCCCGAACGATGCCACCAACGGCGGCCGTGCGCTGCTGCTGATGGCCAAGGCCGGCCTGATCAAGTTGAAGGATTCGAACAACATCCTGTCGACCGTGAAGGACATCACCGAGAACACCAAGGACCTGAAAATCCGCGAACTGGAAGCCGCGACCATCCCGCGCGTGCTGACCCAGGTCGACCTGGCGCTGATCAACACCAACTACGCGCTGGAGGCCAAGCTCGATCCGGCCAAGGACGCGCTGTTCATCGAAGGCAGCGACTCGCCTTACGTGAACATTCTGGTGGCTCGCCCGGACGACAAGGACAGTGACGCGATGAAGAAGCTCGTGGCTGCCCTGCACAGCCCGGAAGTGAAGGCCTTCATTCTCGAGAAGTACAAAGGCGCGGTGGTGCCGGCGTTCTGACCGAACTGCTGCAACGCAAAAAGGGGCGCATCGAATGCGCCCCTTTTTTGTGCCTGAAACACAGCCCCTTGTAGGAGCGAGCTTGCTCGCGAAGGTGTGTCAGCCACTGTGATGTCGACTGACACTCCATCGCGAGCAAGCTCGCTCCTACAGAGGGATTGCGGTGCTTAATTGCGCTTGAGCATCACCGGCAACTGCGCCACCAGCTTCGCATTGTTCAACGGCGCACGGATGAACCCGCGCTGGGTGCCGTCCGGCCCGATCACCGCGAGGTTGCCGCTGTGGTCAACGGTGTAGTTCGGCTTGCTGGTGTCCGCCGGAATGAATGGAATGCTCACCGCGTTGGCGATCGTTTGCAGCTCATCGGTCGACGCCGGGGTCAGGCCAACAAACTGCGGGTCGAAGTAGCCCAGGTACTGCTTGAGCTGCTTGGGTGTATCGCGATTGGGGTCGACGCTGACCAGCACGATTTGCAGTTTATCCACAGCCTCGGGCGGTAACTCGCTCTTGATCTGCCGCAACTGGGCGAGGGTGGTCGGGCAGATGTCCGGGCAGAAGGTGTAGCCGAAGAACAGCAGGCTCCACTTGCCTTTCAATTCATTGATCGCGACCGGCTGGCCGTCCTGATTGGTCATCGTCACGTCCGGCAGATTACGGCTCTGCGGCAGCAGGATGATACCGGCGTCGATCAGCGCCGTCGGATCGCCCTGGTTTTTCTCGGACAATACCTTGTTGACGGTCAGGCCCAGGATCAGTGCGACCAGGGCGACGAGTATGAAGACGGTTTTCTGGGTTCGAGTCATAGGTTCAACAGTAGGTAGTGGTCTACGAGCAGGGCGATAAACAGCAGGAACAAGTAGTAAATAGAGTACTTGAACGTGTTGATCGCCGCGTGCGGCCGAGTGCCACGGTACAGCACCACGGCCCATTGCAGAAACCGCGCGCCCAGCCCGAGCGCGCAGACCAGGTAGAGCGTGCCGCTCATGTGGATCACATAAGGCATCAGGCTGACGGCAAGCAATGCGAAGGTATATAGCAGGATGTGAATCTTGGTGTAGTGCTCGCCATGGGTGACCGGCAGCATCGGGATATCGGCCTTGGCGTATTCCTCCTTGCGATGGATCGCCAGCGCCCAGAAGTGCGGCGGGGTCCAGGCGAAGATGATCAGCACCAGCAACAGCGGTTCGGCGCTGACGTGACCGGTGGCGGCGGTCCAGCCAAGCAATGGCGGCGCGGCACCGGCCAGACCACCAATGACGATGTTCTGCGGGGTCGCGCGCTTGAGGAATCCGGTGTAGACCACCGCGTAGCCAAGCAACGAGGCGAGGGTCAGCCACGCTGTCAACGGGTTGGTGAACGCCAGCAACATGGCTTGCCCGAGGACCGCCAATACCAGCGCGAACGTCAGCGCTGCGGTCGGCGAAACCCGGCCTTCGGCGAGCGGCCGTTTGCGGGTGCGCGCCATCACCGCGTCGATGCGCCGGTCCACCACATGATTGACCGCCGCTGCGCCACCGGCACACAGGGCGATGCCCAGATTGCCGAAAATCAGCACCGTCCACGGCACCCCGGCGCGGGTCGCGAGGAACATCCCCACCAGCGAAGTGATGAGCATCAGCACCACGACTTTGGGTTTGGTCAGTTCCAGGTAGTCACGCCAGATCGCCTGACTGGGACGTTCGCCGATCAGAATCGCCATGGCATCTCTCCTTTTATTGTTATGGGCCCGGCTGAGTGTTTACGCGGGCTGAAGTGCCAGCGCGCTTGCTTGACCCGGACCAGACTGGTTCGGGCGTGGTAATTGACCAGCACCATGGTCAGCAACAGCGCCGCGCCGCCCGCGTTATGCGCGACGGCCACCGGCAGTGGCAGATGGAACAGCACGTTGCTGATGCCCAGGGTGATTTGTGCGCCGAGGGCGATCAGCACCAGGCCTGCCAGGCGCGTCATGCCGACGGCTTTCAGTTGCCATGCCAGACCGAGCAGCACCAAAGTCACCAACAGGGCGCCAATACGGTGAGTCAGGTGAATCGCAGTACGGGCGTCGCTGTCCAGTTGCCCGCCGAGGTAGTTCGGGCCGATGTGCTGGGTCAGGTGAAAGCCGTTGGCGAAGTCCGCCGGTGGCAACCACTGGCCGTGGCAGGTCGGGAAGTCGATACAGGCTACGGCGGCGTAATTGGAACTGACCCAGCCACCGAGGGCGATTTGCCCGATCACCAGCAGCAGCCCCGCCGTCGCCCAGTGTTGCAAACGTCGTGGCACGGTCAGCGCCGGCACTACGCCGGACAGGCGCAAGGTCAGCAGAAACAACAGGCTCAAGGTCGCGAAGCCGCCCAGCAAATGCCCGGTGACCACCTGCGGCCAGAGCTTTAGCGTTACCGTCCACATGCCGAACGCGGCTTGGCCAACAACCACCGCCAACAGAAACAACGGCAGCTTCACCGGCTGCCCGGGATGTCGGCGATGCACCCACGAACGACCGGCCAACACCGCGATCAATAGCCCCAAAGTGCCGGCGAAATAGCGGTGGACCATCTCGTTCCAGCCCTTGTGGGCCTCGACCGGAGCGTCCGGGAAATGCAATTCGGCATGGGCCAGCTGGGCTTCGCTTTTCGGCACGCTGATGAAGCCATAGCAACCCGGCCAGTCCGGGCAGCCGAGGCCGGCGTGGGTCAGGCGGGTGTAGGCGCCGAGCAACACCACAATCAGTGCCAGCAAGGTGGCAAACAACGCGAGGCGAAATCCAGGCTTGGCCATGACGATGCCCTTATCCGATGTTCGACAGTTTCAACAGGTGGCGCAGATCGTTGAGCAGGTCCTTGCCCTTTACCGACGGGTCGTAGCGCAGCACCAGATTGCCGTGGGGGTCGATGATCCACAGGTGCGGCGCGTCATTGCTCTGGGCGGCTTTTGTGTAGGCAGGCAAGTCCAGTGAATAGCGTTGCAACTGCGGGTACTCGCGTTGAAGTTTAGTCTCGTAATCGCTGTTCAGCGTTTGCGCGGCGGCCAATGCATGGCTGGCGCGGGACGCATCGCGGCCCAGGCCGATCTGGATTTGCCGCGCCAGATACACCAGTTGCTGGCAGTCCACCGCGCAATCCTTGGGCGCGGTCACCAATATCTGCCAGCGATCTTCCCGGGCTTGCACGCCGATGTCCGCGCGGGTCTGGCCGTTGCCGATCAGTTCGCCGTGATAACTGCGGCCCTCGGGCACCCAGAAATTCAGCTTGTACATGCCGGTGGCGAGGATCATCGGACCGATCACCCCGAGCAGGATCAACAGCAGTTGCATACGGCCCTTGCGCCGGTTCACCGACGGTTTCGCCTCAGACATGCTGGGTGGATTCATGGCCGCTCCCATGGTGTTTCTCCTTTGCGTTGTGCCAGCCGAGATAGAGATAAAGACCGAACAGGGCGATCGCCATGGCGAACCACTGCACGGCATAAGCGACGTGTTTTTCCGGGCCCGTGGCGACTACTGGCCATTCAGCCTGATAGGTGACGGGGCCGGTTTCAGCACGTAGTTCGTAGGCAAAACCTTCGCGATTCAGGGCGGCCCAGAGCTTGTCTGGCTCAACGGCCGTAACCAGCTTCGGCCACGTCAACGTTGTGGGGTCAGCGTGCAATTGGAACGTCGCACCGGGGGAGACGTAGACCCACACGTCGAGGCTGACTGCTTCGGCAGGTGTCTTGAATTGCGGTGGTGTGCGGCGCTCCGGCCATGCCAGCCAACCGCGATTGACCAGCAACCAAAGCCCGGATGCCTGATCGTGAAAGGGTTGCAATAGCTCGACGCCGACCTTGCCGTTGCGTTGACTGTTATCCAGCAACAGGCTGTGTTCAGCATCGAACTGGCCGTACAGGTGAACCCGACGGAAGGCCGGGTCTGTCGTGTGTTGCAGTTCGGTGCTGGCCATCGGCTCGGCGGCCCGGCGCTCGGCGTAGGTTTGCAGCAGCGCGCTTTTCTCCGCGCCCCGGCTCAACTGCCAGAACCCCAGGGACACCAGTAGCGGCAGCAACATCGCCACCACCAGCGTTGGCACGATACCCGGCCGAAAGCGCTTCATGGCATCGCCAGAAAGTCGGTCATCGCGATAGCTATACTCAAGTGCATCGCTTATCCCCCCGGAGTCTCACCATGCTCAAAGCAGCCATCGTCCTGATGCTGATTGCCACGGTTGTCAGCCTGTTCAGCGGCCTGTTTTTTCTGGTCAAGGACGACAGCCGCTCAAACCGCCTCGTCATTGCCTTGAGTGTGCGTGTCACTCTGGCCGCCATTACCCTCGGTCTGATCGCCTGGGGCTTTTTCAGCGGCCAACTGGTTTCCAATGCCCCCTGGTAGCTGTAGCTGCTTTAGAGCACATAGACGAAAACAAACAGCCCGATCCACACCACATCCACGAAGTGCCAGTACCAGCTCGCCGCTTCGAAACCGAACTGGTGCTCGTTGTCGAAGTGCCCGCGCATGATCCGCACCAGCATCACGAACAGGATGATGGTGCCGATGGTGACGTGGGCGCCGTGGAACCCGGTGAGCATGAAGAAAGTTGCGCCGTAGATGCCCGAACCCAGGGTAAGGCCCAGTTCGTGGTAGGCGTGAATGTACTCTTCGGCCTGGAAGGTGAGGAACGCACAGCCGAGCAATACGGTGAGCAACAGCCAGAGTTTCAGTGCACCGCGATGGCCCTTTTTCAAGGCATGGTGGGCGATGGTCACAGTCACGCTGGAACTCACCAGCAACACGGTGTTGAGCAACGGCAGGCCCCAGGGGCTGATGACCTCCCTGGGCGGCGGAAACAGTTTCGAGTCGGGGTTGCTCAGCAGCGGCCAGGTGAACTGGAAGTTCGGCCATAGCATGTGCGCCATGCCTTTGGCGCCTTCACCGCCGAGCGCCGGCCCGGAGATATGGCGGACATAAAACAGCGCGCCAAAAAAGGCGATGAAGAACATCACCTCCGAGAAAATGAACCAGCTCATGCCCCAGCGGAACGAGCGATCCATCTGTGCGCTGTACAAGCCACCGCGACTTTCCTTGATCACCGTGCCGAACCAGCCGAACAGCATGTAAGCCACCAACAGGCCACCGACGAAAAAGATCAGCGGCCCGTGGGATTCCGGACGCGCCGCTTTCAGATCGTTGAACCAGGTGGCCAGGCCAAACACTGTGACGAACATCCCGACAGTTGCGATGATCGGCCATTTGCTCTGGGCCGGGACGTAATAATGTTCATGAGTTGCCATTTATTGTTCTCCTTATCGGGCACGCTCAGCCGCCAGTGTTTACAGCTACCGGTGGATGTCGGGCGGTGATATCGAACAGCGTGTAGGACAGCGTCAGGTGCTTCACATCCTTGGGCATGTCACGGTCAACGATGAAACGTACCGGCATCTCGATCCGCTGACCGGGCTGCAGCACTTGCTGGGTAAAGCAGAAGCATTCGGTCTTGTGGAAGTACGCCGCCGCATTGCTGGGCGCAATGCTCGGCACGGCCTGGGCGCTCATCGGCTTATCGGTGGGGTTGTGGGCGATGAAGATCATCTCGTTCACAGCCCCCGGGTTCGCGGTCAATTCGTCATGTTTGGGGTAAAAGTCCCAAGGCATGTCAGCGGTGTTGGTCGACAGAAACTGCACACGCACCTGCCGCGAGGTGTCGACCGTTTGCTCACCTTCGTACTGCCCGCCGGTCTTGCCATTGATGCCGAAGGCCTTGCACATCACGTCGTAGATCGGCACCAGGGCAAAGCCGAACACAAACATTGCCACCACCACGGTCAGCAGGCGCGTGACCAGCTTCTTCATCGAAATTGAGTCAGCCATGACTTCCGCACAACCCTGTAGGAGCGAGCTTGCTCGCGAAAAACTTGAGAGCGCCGTTGTGTGTCAGGCTTCCAGCGTTATCGTTGACGGCCATCGCGAGCAAGCTCGCTCCTACAAGGCGCGCGTTCATTTCACTTCCGGCGGCGTGGTGAAGGTGTGATACGGCGCCGGTGACGGAATGCTCCACTCCAGGCCTTCAGCCCCATCCCATGGCTTGGCCGGTGCCGCCGGGCCGCCGCGAATGGTCTTGATCACGATGAACAGGAAGAAAATCTGCGTGGCGCCGAACATGAATGCGCCGATCGACGACACCATGTTGAAGTCGGCGAATTGCAGGTTGTAGTCCGGAATCCGTCGCGGCATGCCCGCCAGCCCCACGAAATGCATCGGGAAGAAGGCCAGGTTCATGCCGATGAACGACAACCAGAAATGCAACTTGCCGAGGGTTTCGTCGTACATGTGGCCGGTCCATTTCGGCATCCAGTAATAGGCCGAGGCGAAGATCCCGAAGATCGCCCCCGGCACCAGCACGTAATGGAAGTGCGCGACCACGAAGTAGGTGTCCTGGTACTGGAAGTCCGCCGGGGCAATGGCCAGCATCAACCCGGAGAAACCGCCGATGGAGAACAGGATCACGAACGCCACGGCAAACAGCATCGGCGTCTCGAACGTCAGCGAGCCCTGCCACATGGTGCTGGCCCAGTTGAACACCTTCACACCCGTCGGCACCGCAATCAGCAATGTGGCGTACATGAAGAACAGCTCGCCCACCAGCGGAATGCCGACCACGAACATGTGGTGCGCCCAGACGATGAACGACAGGAACGCGATACTCGCCGTGGCGTAGACCATCGAGGTGTAGCCGAACAGTGGCTTGCGCGAAAAAGCCGGAATGATCGAGCTGACCGCACCGAACGCCGGCAGGATCATGATGTATACCTCGGGGTGACCGAAGAACCAGAACACATGCTGGAACAGCACCGGGTCTCCGCCACCGGCGGCACTGAAGAAACTGGTGCCGAAATGGATGTCCATCAGCATCATCGTCACGCAACCGGCCAGTACCGGCATCACCGCGATCAGCAGGAACGCGGTGATCAGCCAGGTCCAGACGAACAACGGCATTTTCATCAACGTCATGCCGGGGGCGCGCAGGTTGAGGATGGTGGCGATCACATTGATCGCGCCCATGATCGAACTGATCCCCATCAAGTGGATGGCGAAGATGAAGAAGGTCACGCTTTCCGGCGCGTAGGTCGTCGACAGCGGTGCGTAGAACGTCCAGCCGAAGTTCGGTCCGCCACCCGGAGTGAACAGGGTCGACACCAGCAGCAGGAACGCCGCCGGCAACAGCCAGAAGCTGAAGTTGTTCATGCGCGGCAGGGCCATGTCCGGCGCGCCGATCATCAGCGGGATCATCCAGTTGGCGAGACCGACGAAGGCCGGCATCACCGCACCGAAGACCATCACCAGACCGTGCATGGTGGTCATCTGGTTGAAGAACTCCGGCTGGACGATCTGCAGCCCAGGCTGGAACAGCTCGGCGCGAATAACCATCGCGAACGAACCGCCAAGCAGGAACATGGAGAACGCAAACCACAGGTACAGCGTACCGATGTCCTTGTGGTTGGTGGTCAGCACCCAGCGCATCAGGCCTTTAGCGGGGCCGTGGGCGTGGTCGGTGGCGGTATGAACATGTTCATCGATTACAGCAGTCATGTCCTGTCTCCTGCAAACAGATGGGCTGGGCAGGCCGGGGTGCTTAGCCCCGACCGGTTCCTTTCGTGCGCAATAGACCGGATCATTTGCTTTCCGCCTGTTTCAGCTCCAGCACTTCTTTAGGCGTGACCATGTCGCCCTTGTTGTTGCCCCAGGCGTTACGTTCATAGGTCACGACCGCTGCGATATCGACTTCCGACAGTTGTTTGCCGAATGCGGCCATGGCGGTGCCAGGCTTGCCGTGGAAGACAATGCTCAGGTGAGCGTCTTTCGGCCCGGTGGCGATCTTCGAGCCCTTGAGCGCCGGGAACATCGGCGGCAGGCCCTGGCCTTCGGCCTGGTGACAGGCCACGCAGGTGGTGTGATAGACCTTGTCGCCGCGATCCTTGAGCTCGTCGAGGGTCCATTCCTTGCTGGTCAGCTCTTTGAGTTGCGCGGCCTCGGTCTTGCGCTCGGCCAGCCATTTTTCGTAATCGGCCTTTTCCTTGACCTCGACCACGGTCGGCATGAAGCCGTGATCCTTGCCGCACAACTCGGCACACTGGCCACGGTAGATGCCGGGCTTGTCGATGCGGGTCCAGGCTTCATTGACGAACCCGGGAATCGCGTCGCGCTTGACCGCAAAAGCCGGCACCCACCAGGAGTGGATCACGTCGGCGGAGGTCACCAGGAAGCGCACTTTGGCGCCGACCGGTAGCACCAATGGTTTGTCGACTTCGAGCAAGTAGTGCTCGCCCTTGGTTTCCTTGTTGTGGATTTGATCCTGAGGGGTGGTCAGGTTGCTGAAGAACTCGACGTCCTGGCCCAGGTATTTGTAGTGCCACTTCCACTGATAGCCGGTGATCTGGATATCGATTTCCGGCTCGCTGGCGTCGTACATCTTGATCAGGGTCGCGGTAGCGGGAATCGCCATGGCCACCAGGATCAGGAAGGGCACGATGGTCCAGAGGATTTCGACGGTGGTGCTTTCATGAAATTTGGCGGCCACCTGCCCGGTCGAGCGGCGGTGGAGAATCATCGACCAGAACATGGCACCAAATACGATGATGCCGATCACCACACAGATCCAGAAAATGATCATGTGCAGGTCGAATACTGCGTGACTGATTTCAGTCGCTCCAGGCGCCATATTCACAGTCCAGGCCGCTTGCGCCTGACTGAAAATCGACCACAACAGGAGGCCCATCCAGACATGTGGATGTCGCATCATTGCGGGTTCCCCTTATCGTTCTTGTTATCCCGCCGGCTTTCACCTGCGGCAAGGGAGCGGCTGCATCAGACTACGAACTTGAGCACCGGGCCTTGCTGCATATGCAGTCGGGCGTCATCAGCTAACTCCATTCCACCCCGAGTATAGACAGCGACTCTGACCTCGCAATGCGAAGGCGTAAATGATCTGAAACAGCATTGACTTGCGTTGCAGGGCACGAATGGAGAAGGATGCAGACGAGTGGTGGCAAATCGATATAACGGAGCCGTCTCAAGGATGAAATAATTATGACAAATGCGTCTTAGCATTTTTCGTAAGCCAGCTAAGTTATGTCTTCCCTATTTCATTGCCTTGTTTCCTGGAGTTTTCATGAACACCGCCGCATTGCGCGAGCAGATCCAAAAAGCCCAACAACACGAAGCCGAGACCGGTCTGCTGACGCGTCAGCTGGAAAGTAAACTGCCTCATCTGCACCCGGCGATCCAATTGCCGGAGGCCGATACCAACGGCGTACTGACGCGATTTGTCGCCGCCTACATCGAAGAAGTGCCCGATCTGCTGGATGCAGCCAATGAAGTCGCCAGGGAAGCGGGCATTGAGTCACAGATCAAACCGGTACTGAGTATCGCCGAGCAGTACTTCCTCCAGCCGCCAGCCATCATGGCCGGCCATGTCGGGCTCGACAGCCTGCTGGATGAAGCTTACCTGGCGCACCGGTTTGTCGAAGAGGTCAACGACCTGTACATCAAGCATTTCGGCCAGCCACTGATCCCCTTGGACATGACTGTCGCCAACCTGATTGCTCACCAATTGATCGGTGAGGAATTTGCCAACCAACTGGACGAAGTCGTACATCACGCGTTCGAGCAAATGTTGACCGAAGAGAGCTTTGCGCTAGAGTCGGTGGAAGCCTACCGCGACAAGCTCAGCAGCCCGGACACCGGCGCCGCGTGGAAACGCTGGCCGTGCATGTCCCGCCGCCTGGGCGTAGGCCTGGAACTGGATCAGCCGGCGGCTTGATCCACCGGTAAACACTGTCCTCCTGTAGGAGCGAGCCTGCTCGCGATGGGGTCATGACATTCAACATCAACGTTGACTGATCCGCCGCCATCGCGAGCAAGCTCGCTCCCACATTGGGCCTCAGCCAGCCGCACCAATACCCGTGTTGGTACGAACCCTGCCTTCGAGCCTGCGCTTCAACCCCCGCGATTCAATCAACAGCTTCGACCCCTTGGCCGCGTTCGCCCGACCCCATTCCTCCAGCAGTTCCAGACACGAGTGATCGATATAGCTCAGGTTGTTGAGCGGCACATGCACCGTCGCGCCTGGTGGAATACTACTCAGCACCTGGGTCAGCGCTGGCACCTTGAGGAAGGTCGCCGCCCCCACCAGGCGCAATTCCATTTCACCGTCCTGAGGCAGGTCGATCAGGCTGATTTTCAACCGCGAAGCTTTCAGCGCCAGCTTCACCAGCGTCAGGCCGAAGCCAATCAACACGCCGGTCAGCAGGTCCGTGAAAACGATGGCGAGTGCGGTTGCCGCATAGGTGAACATCGGCGCCCGACCATACCGGCCCAAACCACGGAAGACCTTGAGATCCACCAGCTTGAAACCGGTGTACACCAGCACGCCCGCCAGGCTCGCCACCGGAATGCTTTGCAGCACGCTGGACAGCAACAGCACGAACGCCAACAACCACAGACCGTGGAAAATGGTCGAAAACCGCGTGGTTGCGCCGGCCTGAACATTCGCCGAACTGCGTACGATAACGCCGGTCATTGGCAGTGCCCCAAGCAGGCCACACAGCATGTTGCCGATACCTTGCGCCGACAGTTCCCGGTCGAAGTCCGAGCGCTGACCACTGTGCATGCGATCAACCGCAGCGGCTGAGAGCAAGGTTTCGGCGCTGGCGATGAAGGCCACGGCAAACGCCGCGATCAGCAAGGTCGGATCAGCCAGGTTGAGCAGGTCCGCGGGCTTCAGCCAGTCTATGGCTTCCGTCAGATTGGCCGGTACCTCAACCCGTTTGACCTGCAACGCCAGCACCAGGCTGGCAACCGTGGCCAGGCCGACGCCCAGTAGCGCGCCAGGAATGAAGCGCAGGGATTGCGGACGGAGTTTCTCCCAAAGCCACATGGCGGCGATCGTCGACAAACCGAGCAACCCGGCTTGCCAGCCAAACGTGGGCAACGCCTGAGCCAGCGCTGTCGGGAAGGCCGCCAGGTTATCCAGGCCCGAGGGTTTGGGCACGGCATCCAGCATCACATGCACCTGAGACAGGATGATCAGCACGCCAATCCCGGCAAGCATGCCGTACACCACCGCAGGTGCCGTCACCCGAAACCAGCAGCCCAGCTTCAAACGGCCAGCCACCAATTGCAGCAAACCCGCCAGCAACAGAATGGGCCCAAGCATGGCGATACCGTGCTGGCGGACCAGTTCGAATACCAGAACGGCCAGGCCCGCCGCCGGGCCGCTGACTTGCAGCGGCGAGCCGGCCAACCAGCCGACCACCAGACCACCGATGATGCCGGTGATCAGGCCTTTGGCCGGCGGCAGCCCCGAGGCAATCGCGATGCCCATGCACAGGGGCAGGGCGACCAGAAACACAACCACCGAAGCCAGCAGCTCCCGTGGCAGAACAGCTTTGAGTCGAGCAGCACGCATGGTGAATCTCCCGAAGTTTTCTTCAGGCATGGCAAAGCCAGGCTGCCTGAACGGCAGCCTCGGCTGAACCACACAACGATTTAGGAGGGTTTAGAAGCGCGCTTTGGGCGTCGCCACGGGAATCGGCAGGCTGCCATTGAGCGGCAGGAAACAACCTTGATCGGCGTCATACGCTTTGATTTCGCTGGTTTCGATGTTGTAGACCCAGCCGTGAATAAATAACTGACCGTTAGCCATGCGCGAGGCCACCGACGGATGGGTGCGCAGATGTTGCAATTGAGCGATCACATTCTCTTCGGTGAGGATGTGCATGCTTTCGCTTTCGCTAGAGCAGTTGCAGTTCTCCTGCACCATGGTTTTGGCCACTTCAGCATGACGCAACCAGGCCTTGACCGTGGGCATTTTTTCCAGACTGTCCGGGTTAAGCACAGCGCGCATGGCGCCGCAGTCGGAATGCCCGCAAATGATGATGTGGTGTACCCCCAGAGCCAGTACGGCGTACTCGATGGCCGTGGAAACACCCCCGTTCATTTGCCCGTAAGGCGGCACGACGTTGCCAACGTTACGGGTCACGAACAGGTCGCCGGGGGAGCTCTGGGTAATCAACTCGGGAACGATGCGCGAATCGGCGCAGGCGATGAACATCGCTCGTGGCCGCTGGGCCGTGGCGAGTTTCTTGAAGAGCTCTTCCTGCTGAGGAAAGATCTCATGATGAAAATGCAAAAAGCCGTCAACGATGTGCTGCAACGCTGCATCGGCGGTTTCGGCCTCGGGTTGGGCTGAAGCCGACGCAGCCAACGGCTGTTTATCCTTGTCACTCATCAATTCATCCTCATTGGCGGGCTCAGGGAGTCATCCCGTGTGGTCCGGTGTGAAGCCAGTGGCTGGTGAAAAAACATCCAGGCCAAACATCTCGACCCATCAGTCACTCGATGAACAAGGTAGCGGCCGAATCTTAATTGAAACTGAATAAACCGCTCTAGAATGCGTGTTCCAGGTCACAAAAAACGTGACCAGCCTAAGGCTCGAGCGTGATCTTCAGTACCAACCATAGGCCAATTGTCCTCAAATCAACGACATTTGGCGACCCGGCGGACAAAAGGCATTGCAGTCCAGGTCAAAGCCTTCCCGGTGATTGAGCCCCAGGCGCTTGATGGTTTTGGCAAAGCGCTGTGCCAGCAGGTCGGCGAAGGGGCCTTCACCGCGCATACGAGCACCAAAGCGGCTGTCGTAGAGTTCACCGCCACGACTCTGGCGAATCAGGCTGAGCACATGCGCCGCCCGTTGTGGATAGTGGGCGCCCAGCCATTCTTCGAACAGCGGCGCCACCTCCAACGGCAGGCGCAACATCATGTAAGCAGCACTTTGCGCCCCTGCCGCCCGGGCTTCGGTGAGCAGGCTTTCGAGCTCGCTGTCGTTGATCATCGGAATCATCGGTGAACAAAGCACGCCCACCGGAATGCCCGCCTCGCGCATGACCCTGATCGCCCGCAACCGGGCCTTGGGCGCTGCGGCCCGGGGTTCAAGGATACGCTTGAGCTCGTCGTCCAGTGTGGTCAGGCTGATCATTACCGCCACCAGTCTTTGGCTGGCAAGCTCGGTCAACAGGTCCAGGTCGCGAAGGATCAGCGAGCCCTTGGTGACGATGGTCACGGGGTGTCGGTAACGCAGGAGTACTTCAAGGGTTTGCCGGGTGACCTTGTATTCGCGCTCGATCGGCTGATAGGGATCGGTGTTGGAGCCGAGGTTGATCGGCGCACATTGATACCCACGTTTTGAGAGTTGTTCCTCCAGCACCTGCGCGGCGTTGGTCTTGGCGATGAGTCTGGTTTCGAAATCCAGCCCAGGCGACATGTCCCAATAGGCATGGCTTGGTCTCGCGTAGCAGTAGATGCAGCCATGCTCGCAGCCGCGATAGGGATTGATCGATCGGTCGAAGGGCAAGTCCGGCGACGTGTTGCGGGTAATGATGGTTTTCGCCGTTTCAATGCTCACCTCGGTGCCCTGGGTAAGCGGTACTTCCTGATACCAACCGTCGTCCTCAACCACCGAATGGCGGGGGGCAAAGCGGTTGTGCGGGTTGGTTGCGGTGCCGCGGCCGCGGGGAGGCAGAGAGCTAACCATCGGCGGACTCCTTGATCTGTATATTCATACAGTATACGACCAGCGGCGAATCGACCAGTACCGCTCAGCCATTCATCTGGTGACAAGGCGTCATGAGTTACTTGTTCATCAAAGATGGGAAAACTGAGGAAACATATAGTCAGTGGTTAGATCCAATCCCCCCCCGTATATTCAGCCAGACAAGCAACACCCTCAACAGTCATCAAATAAAAGGATTTATTAATGTCTTTCTTTAATCAGCGCGGCATCTTTCTGCAACTCATGCAACCGAGTCCTTCGGAGCCCAACACACTGGTTTCGCTGCAACTGGCGCGAAAAGAGTTAAGTTGGGATGCGGCAAATAATGTTCAAATTGAAAGCCTGGTCGATTCGGAGTTTTACACTGCTGTTTCCACGGACCGTGGTAACTCGTTCAGCATCAGGGCCGTTGGCAAGGATGTCGATCTCGACGGAAAGATCGGTGCCGAGGACAAAGCCAAGTTACAGGCGCTGGCAAAGGCTTATGCCAGTATCGTCAATCCCTGAGCCCTGACTTTCCAATCACTGGAAAAGCATGATTGCCGAATGCATGCGGGCTCCCGCGTGCATTCCAGACAGCCACGAGAATCAAAAATGTCCAAGCCCATAAAAACCGGTGCTTATCTACAAAAAATAAAAACGCCAGAAAATGTGCAGATAGTTATCAAGCCAATAAGGGCAGACGAGCATCCAAATAAAACAATGGAGCAGTTCGCTGATGTTCTCGCAAGCGCTCCCTCCGTGACACTCCATATAAAAAACGATAGCAAGACTTCAAAGCTCGATTTTGATCCATGGTCCGATGTCAATGTTATTCCAGGCAATAGCATCGACAAAAAGGACATTGCCGCACTTACACAACTTGCACTCGATTTTTATCATCAACAAATAATTGCTCCAGAGGGCATAGCGTACCTTTATTGTCTTCCCGCTAAACCACCCGAGCTTCGAGTAGATGTTGAGATTTTTGACATTGATGAAGATGATCATCAACTGTATAGCCGCGTAGTGTTCGAGACCAAGTCAGCGGATGCCGGCTTGTCTTTTGAAGGTTGGGAGCGCAACCCTCTCACTGGACAAGTGTTTGACTATGGGGTCGAACTGAACGAGATGCTCAAATCATTCATCAAACTGAAACTATAACCTGAGCGTGGACTTCACGATTCTTTGACAGTCAGCTCACAGGCCTTTGACCGTGCATGGCTGATCCTTGCCACCCTCTTCCCGTCCCTTTCTGAACGGTCGCTCAAGCATGCCTTTTCCACGTTTTTTATCTGCAATATGCCTGTCGCTGGTTGCACTCGTTAACCTGACACCGGCACTTGCTGACGACGGTGTGATGCAGCGTCCGGCAGACTGGGCTCAACCGGTCCAGAAGCAATACAACCTCTTCCAGATGTCGCCGACGCTCTATCGCAGTGCCTTGCCGGACAAGGGCGCGGTGCCGCTGCTGGAGAAACTCAAGGTGGGCACAGTGATCAACTTCCTGCCCGAAGCAGACTCCAGTTGGTTGTCCACGCCAGGCATCACGCAAGTACAACTGCCTTATCGCACCAACCATGTCGATGACGCCGATGTGCTCAAGGCCTTGCACGCCATTCAGTCTGCTGAAGCCAAAGGCCCGGTGCTGATGCACTGCAAACACGGTTCCGACCGTACCGGCCTGATGGCAGCCATGTACCGGGTTGTCATCCAGGGCTGGACCAAGGAGGAGGCCCTGAACGAAATGACCCAGGGCGGCTTTGGTGACAGCACCCACTTCAAGGACGGCATTCGCTACATGATGCAGGCCGACGTGGAAAAACTGCGCACCGCCTTGGCCAATGGCGATTGCAGCACCAGCCCGTTCGCCGCGTGTTCAATGAAGAGCTGGTTCAAGTCCGCTCATATCGAATAAAGAAAGCCCCCGTTGCATTGCGCAACGGGGGTTTTTTTCACTCAGTGTTGTTCGTCAGGCTTTTTCTTCAGTTTCGGATTCGGGAAAAACTGGACCGCCTGGACCTTGGTGTCGGCGGGTTTGATTGCGCTGGTATTAACCCGCGTACCCAACTCCTTGGGCACCGACAGCCCTTGCTCATTGAGTGTGTCGGAGTAACCGCAGGCCACGCACTCTCGGTGCGGGACCTGATCTTCGCTCCACATCATCAACTTGTCCGGCTCGCTGCATGCAGGGCAGACCGCCCCGGCGATAAAGCGTTTTTTCGTAATCACAGGCCCCTCACTCATGCTGCCGCGTCCTCACTCAGGCCGCTGTGGCGCAAGAGTGCGTCAATTGATGGCTCACGACCACGGAAGTCGACGAACAGCACCATCGGCTCCTGGGAGCCGCCACGGGCCAGGATTGCTTCGCGGAACGCACGACCGGTGTCGGCGTTGAGCACGCCTTCTTCTTCGAACTTCGAGAACGCATCGGCGGACAACACTTCAGCCCATTTGTAGCTGTAGTAACCCGCGGCGTAACCGCCAGCGAAGATGTGCGCAAAGCTGTTGGGGAAACGGTTGTAGGCGGGTGGACGCATCACCGAAACCTCGTCGCGCACGCCTTCGAGCACTTGCAGCACGCTGCGGCCGTCGCCGTGGGTGGCGTGCAGTTCGAAGTCGAACAGCGAGAACTCCAGTTGGCGAACCATCATCAGGCCGGACTGGAAGTTTTTCGCCGCAAGCATTTTCCCAAGCAGGTCCTGCGGCAGCGGTTCTCCGGATTCATAGTGACCGGAAATCAGCGCCAGGCCTTCAGGCTCCCAGCACCAGTTCTCCATGAACTGGCTCGGCAGCTCGACCGCATCCCAGGCCACGCCGTTGATGCCGGACACGCCAGCATGCTCGACGCGGGTCAGCAGGTGATGCAGGCCGTGACCGAACTCGTGGAACAGGGTGGTGACTTCGTCGTGGGTCAGCAGCGCAGGCTTGCCGCTGTCGGCCGGGGTGAAATTGCACACCAGGTTGGCCACCGGGCTTTGCAATACACCACCAGCGGTGCGACGACGGTCGCGTGCGCCGTCCATCCATGCACCGCCACGCTTGTTGGCGCGGGCGTAGAGGTCGAAGAAGAAGCGGCCGACGTGCTGGCCGTTTTCCTTGATCTCGAACAGGCGGACATCCGGGTGCCAAGTGTCGAAACCTTTCTGCTCGGCAATCTCGATGCCGTACAGACGCTGGACGATGGCGAACAGGCCGCTGAGCACCTTGTCGATCGGGAAGTAGGCGCGCAGGGCTTCCTGGGCCACGCTGTAGCGCTGTTCACGGAGTTTTTCGCCGTAGAAACCGCTGTCCCAGCTTTGCAGATCCGGGCAACCCTGTTCGGCGGCATAAGCCTTGAGCTGTTCCAGATCCTGGACGGCGAACGGCTTGCTGCGCTTGGCCAGGTCGCGCAGGAAGCTCAGCACCTGATCGCTGGACTCGGCCATTTTGGTCGCCAGGCTCAGCTCGGAAAAACTGCTGAAACCCAGCAACTTGGCCAGTTCCTGACGCAGGTCGAGGATTTCTTCCATGACCGGGCCATTGTCGTTCTGGCCGGCATTCGGCCCCTGGTCCGACGCGCGGGTGCAGTAGGCGGCGTAGACTTCTTCACGCAGTGCACGGTCCTGGGCGTAGGTCATCACCGCGTAATAGCTCGGAAATTCCAGGGTGATCAGCCAGCCGTCCAGATCCTTGGCCTGGGCCGCGGCGGCCATTTGCGCCTTGGCCGAGTCGGTCAGGCCGGCGAGGGCGGCTTCATCGGTGATGTGCTTGGTCCACGCCTGAGTGGCATCGAGCAGCTGGTTGGAGAAACGGCTGCCCAGTTCGGACAGCTTGCTCTGCACTTCGGCGTAACGCTTCTGTTCGGCTTCCGGCAGGTCGATACCCGACAGACGGAAGTCACGCAGGGAGTGTTCCAGGATAGTTTTCTGCGCCACGTCGAAACCAGCGGCTTCCGGGCTGCAGGCCAGGGCTTCGAAAGCCTGGAACAGTTCGCGGTTCTGGCCCAATTCGGTGGAGTAGGCGCTCAAGGCTGGCAGGCAAGACTCGTAGGCTTCACGCAGTTCAACGCTGTTGCACACGGCATTGAGGTGGCTGACCGGGCTCCAGGCAGCGCCCAGGCGGTCGTTGAGCTCGTCCATCGCCAGCACCAGGCCAGCCCACGTTGGCTGTTTGACCTGGGTCTTGAGGATCTCGGCGATAGCGGCACGGTTGTCAGCCAGGATCTGTTCAATGGCCGGTTGTACGTGTTCGGCGCGGATGGCGGAGAACGGCGGCAGGTCATAGGACTGCAAAAGAGGGTTGTTCACGCTCACGGTTGATACCTTGGCTGGAGAAACATGCAGCCATCTTAATTACAATCGACGTTCACCGCAGCTATCAGCAACAGAGAGAAACCCTATCGTGAACCTTCGCAAGTATCAGAACCACACGCCGCTGCTGGGTAAGGGCGCTTTTGTCGACGGCTCGGCAGTGGTGATCGGCGACGTTGAAATTGGCGAAGACAGCTCGGTCTGGCCGCTGACAGTGATCCGCGGCGACATGCACCGCATCCGCATTGGCGCGCGCACCAGCGTGCAGGATGGCTGCGTGTTGCACATCACCCACGCCGGGCCGTTCAACCCGGACGGCTATCCGTTGCTGATCGGCGATGATGTGACCATCGCCCACAAGGTCATGCTGCATGGTTGTTCGGTAGGCAACCGGGTATTGATCGGCATGGGCAGCATCGTCATGGACGGCGCGGTGGTCGACGATGATGTGATCATCGGTGCCGGCAGCCTGGTGCCGCCGGGCAAGCATCTGCAAAGCGGCTTCCTGTATGTGGGCAGCCCGGTGAAGCAGATCCGCCCGCTGACTGACAAAGAGCGCGCCTTTTTCACCTACAGCGCGGCGAACTACGTGAAGCTCAAGGACCTGCATCTGGCCGAAGGCTACGACCAGCTTTGACCCGGCCCCCTTATTCAGGATTCGACATGCATTACCAAACCGTTTTGTTCGACCTCGATGGCACCCTGACCGACCCGCGCGAGGGCATCACCCGTTCGATCCAGTTCGCCTTGGGCAAACTGGGTATCGATGAACCGGACCTGACCAAGCTCGAACACTTCATCGGCCCACCGCTGCTGCAGGCGTTCATGCAGTTCTATGGCTTCGATGAAGCCAGGGCCTGGGAGGCGGTGAACTTCTACCGCGAGCGCTTCAAGGTCACCGGCCTCTACGAAAACCGTGTGTTCGATGGCGTCACGCCGCTGCTGGAAACACTGAGCGAACAAGGTCGGCAGCTGTACATCGCCACTTCGAAACCGTGGGTGTTCGCCCGGGAAATCGCCCGGCATTTCGACTTTGCCAAACACTTCAAAGTGATTTACGGCAGCGAACTGGATGGAACCCGAACCAATAAGGTCGAGCTGATCGCTCACCTGATTGCGGAAGAAAACCTGGACCCGGCCAACATCTTGATGATCGGCGACCGCAAGCACGACCTGATCGGCGCGCGTAGCAATGGCCTGGACGCGGCGGCAGTGGGTTACGGGTTCGGCAGCCATGAAGAGTTGAGTGCCGAAGCGCCGGCGTATCATTTTGAAACGCTGGCTGAGCTGCATCAGGCGTTTTTGCAGAGCTGATACAGCTTTACCCCTGTGGGAGCGAGCCTGCTCGCGAAGGCGGCTGCACATTCAAAATCAATGTGTCTGACATACCGCTATCGCGAGCAGGCTCGCTCCCACAGGTGGACTGCGTAAGTATTCAAGGTCTGGGTGGCGGCGCCAATTTCTGCCCTTGCTCAACCGCCCAGTTCACCACCTGCGTGGTCAACTGATCGTTCGCCTGACCGAACCCGACCACCACCGCCGGAACCTGCACATCGCTCAAAGGCTGGCGCACTTCAAAACGGCGGCTGGCAAGGATGCGCTGGTCATAACTGCGCACCAGCAATGCATCCAGACGCACGACCGCGCTGGCGTTCTTACCCTGATATTCAGTCTGGAACGCCAGCAGGCTGCCACCCAATTCAAGATCGGTCTGGAAAATGCTGTCATCGGTGCTCAGCAACGGCACCCGTCCGTCATGCTGGAAACCTTCCAGCAGGCGATTGCGCATTAGCACCGGCGCCGGGTCGCTCCAGCGTGAACCCTTGTAGTGGCTGATCACATCGCCCTGGGGAATCACTGCGATGTTCGGACTGTTCAACGCTTCGCTGGACTGGAATGTGCTCAGGCGCAGCGACCAGCGCTGTGGCGTGCCATGGTTGGCCGATACGCTCTGGGCCGACGGCAATCGATAGACCTCGAAGGGCTCGGGCTTGGGCAGGATCGAGCACGAACTGATCAGCGTGAAGCCAGCGAGGAGGGCAATCCGAATCAGCTTCATGGCGTGAATTCCTTGGTCTTGTCACTGCCCAGCAGGTAACCGCTGGGGTTGGCTTCCAGGCGTGTGGTAATGGTACGCAACGAACTCAAGGTTTCGCGCATCTCGTGCACGGCCGGGCCCAGGCCATTGAGGCCTTGCATGCCGCTGTTGAGCGAGTCCTGATTGGCGGTGATCAGTTTGTTGAGGGTGGCACTGCTCTCCTGCAGCGACTTCATCGCCTGCTCGGCGCTGCCCAGCGCTTCCTTGCCATGCTCGTTGAGCAGCCCGTTGGCATTGCTCATCAGCGCCGTGGTCTGCTCCAGCATGGTGTTGGCCTGCTTGCCCACCGAGGCCAGTTGCTGCATGGCCTGGCGGATATCGCCGCGCTGCTCGGCAATGGTCCCGGTGGTTTGTTCCAGATGCTCCAGGGTATTGCTGATGCGCTCGATGTTTTCCGTGGAGAACATCAGGTTGGCGTTATGCATCAGCGTGGTCACCCCGGCCATCAGGTCTTCGCTGTCATTGAGCAGTCGGGCAATGGGCGAGGGCGAGGCGACTATGGTCGGCAGGTTGCCGTCCTTGCCCTTGAGCGTCGGGCTCTGTGGTGTGCCGCCACTGAGCTGGATGATCGAAGTCCCGGTGACCCCGGTCAGGGCCAACTTGGCATTGGTGTCTTCCTTGACCGGCGTATCGCCGGCCAGGCGAATTCGCGCCAGCACCCGGCGCGGGTCTTTCGGGTCCAGGCGCAGCGAGATCACGTCGCCGACCTTGATCCCGCTGTACTGCACCGAACTGCCCTTGGACAATCCGCTGACCGCCTCGTTGAACACGACCTCGTAGTCCTTGAACTCGGTGTCGACACTGGACTTGGCCAGCCACAGGCCGAACAGCAGCGCGGCCGTCACCACAATCACGGTGAACAGGCCGATCAATACATGATGGGCTCGGGTTTCCATGTCAGACCTCTTTGAGCTGTTGGGCGGCTGTCAATGCCGCGCGGCCGCGAGGGCCATGGAAGTATTCGTGAATCCACGCATCGTTGGTTTCCGATACCTTGTCGATGGCGTCCGCCACCAGCACCTTTTTCTGCGCCAGCACCGCCACCCGGTCGGTGATGGTGTAGAGCGTGTCGAGGTCGTGGGTCACCAGAAAGACACTCAGGCCCAGGGCATCGCGCAGGGTCAGGATCAATTGGTCGAACGCGGCGGCACCAATCGGGTCGAGACCCGCGGTGGGCTCGTCGAGAAACAGGATGTCCGGGTCCAGCGCCAACGCCCTGGCCAGCGCGGCGCGCTTGATCATGCCGCCGGACAGCGACGCGGGGTACTTCTGCGCAGCCGACAGCGGCAACCCGGCCAGGGCCATTTTCACCGCTGCCAGGTGCTCGGCGTCGTTGCGGCTCAAGCCGGCGTGTTCGATCAGCGGCAGGGCAACGTTCTCGGTCACGGTCAGTGAAGAGAACAACGCGCCTTTCTGGAACAGCACGCCGAATCGCCGCTCCACCAGCGAACGCTCATGTTCGGACAAGGTCGGCAGGTTTTTCCCGAAGACTTTCACTACGCCTTCGCTGGGCTGGCGCAACCCGACAATGCTGCGCAGCAGCACCGATTTGCCGCTGCCGGAGCCGCCGACCACGGCGAGGATCTCGCCCTTGTACAAGTCCAGATCAAGGTTTTCGTGCACGCTCTGGCTTCCAAAACGGTTGCACAGCCCACGGACTTCAATCACCGCCTCGCAGGGCGCTCGAGGGATACGACTCACCACCCCATCTCCATGAAAAACATCGCGGCGATCGCATCCATCACGATCACCACGAAAATTGACTGCACCACACTCGACGTGGTGTGCGCGCCCACAGACTCAGCGCTGCCACTGACCTTGAAGCCTTCCAGGCAACCGATGGCGGCGATGAGGAAGGCGAACACCGGCGCTTTGACGATACCCACCAGAAAGTGCTGAACGCCGATGTCCGATTGCAACAGCGACAGGAACATCGCCGGAGAGATATCCAGCGCCACCGCGCAGACCACGGCACCACCGATAATCCCCGACAGCATCGCCAGGAAGGTCAGCATCGGCAGGGAGATCAGCAACGCCAGGACCCGCGGCACCACCAGCAACTCCACAGGGTCGAGGCCCAGGGTGCGGATGGCGTCGATCTCCTCGTTGGCCTTCATCGAACCGATTTGCGCCGTGAACGCACTGGCGGTGCGTCCGGCCATCAGGATCGCGGTCAGCAACACACCGAACTCGCGCAGGAAGGCAAACCCCACCAGGTCCACGGTGAAGACGGTGGCGCCAAACGTGGCCAACACCGTCGACCCGAGAAACGCCACCACGGCGCCCACCAGAAAAGTCAGTAACGCAACGATGGGGGCGGCGTCGAGACCGGTCTGTTCGATATGGGCGATCATCGGCGTGACGCGCCAGCACTTGGGACGGAACAGGCCGCGGACGATGGTTTCGATGATCAGGCCGACGAAACCCAGCAGTTGCAGGGTGTCCTGCCAGACGGTGTCCACCGCGCGGCCTATACGGGTCAGCAACTGAATGGAAACGCTGACTTCCGGTTCCTTGATCGGTACGCAGAAGTCGGTCAACGAGCAGTAGACGGTTTGCAGCAACGCCCGATCGGCAGCGCAGAGTGTGCAATCAGGATGTTCGGCGGAACGACCGAGGCGCTCGGAGCCGAGCAGTTCGACCAACAGCGAAGCGCCGGCGGTGTCGAGGGCGCCGAGGCCATTGAGGTCGAGGGGGGTGTTGGCGTCGTACTGGCCGTGGAGTTTTTCGCTCAACAGCTTGAGGTCCGCGTAATGGGCAAGCGTCCAGTCGCCCGTCACCCGCAACAGCGCAGGGGTAATCGACGTGTCCAATCGGGCGTTGCCGGCCATCGTGCTGCTGATCATAAGCTCCGTGCTTGTTCAGTGATTACGCAGCCTACGTAATAGCACGAACCGGACTACTTTTCTTTGATCGCTGTGCTGTCCGTGACTTTGAAACGCAGCACGCCGATGACCTGGCCATCTTCGGTCAACACCCGAACCTGCCATTTGCCGGCCGGGTTGCCCGGGAAGTTCTGCTTGTGGGTCCAGGCCCGGTAACCTTCCTTGCGTCCGCCACGAATATCCAGGGGGATGCGGTCGACCTCTTTACCGTTGAACTGCCAGACATGATAAATCCGTTCGCCCAGGCCACGTGGAGCGTTGATCGCGGTGTAGGCGTAGAGCCCGCCATTGCGAATCTGCTCGGCACTGACTTCGTCGAGGCTGGCGCCAGGCGTGCGGTCCTGCATTTGCGTGCTGATGGCCACGTCGGTCATCCACAGCGTCGCCGGTGGCACCCACGAACGCAGCGTCCAACCAACGGCGCCGATGCCCAGGGTGATACTCAATATCGCCAGCGCATTGCGCAGGGTACGAATCGGGAAGATCGACGCCAGGCTCGGGAACGACAACAGCACCGAGATACCCAGTGCCCATTTGAAGCTTTGCGCGGTGGTCAGGTGCATGATCACTGGCAACGCGGTGAGCAGCGCGGCGAACAGGGTCAGGGTGTGCAGGGCCAGAAACGCCCAACGCCGTGGAGCCAGCCACTTGTAGTAGAGCGGGTCGATGATCGAAATCAGCGCCGCAACGCCCAGCAGCCCGGTGAAAAACAACTGGCCGCTGTTCCACGTCGTGGTGATGAAGAAGAACGGCAGGACAAAGAACAGGCTTTCCTGATGGATCATCTGCGTTGCGTAACGCAGCAAGGGTTCTGGTATTTCGCGCTTGAATATGCGCGCGAACAGCTTGGTCAGGCTGTTTTCCAGCATCAGCCAGATCCAGCTGATCAGCATGATGGTGGTGATCCAGCTCGCCAGGCCTTGCTGGCGATCGACCAGAATGAAACTGCCCACCCCGGAGATGAAACCACAGAGCGCAATGACCCCAGGGTAGCGCTTCATCAATTCGAGGATGCGCTGTACGAAAAGGGTCAGGTTTTGCATTCGGCGGTTTCACAGTCGTCGTAGGAAAAAACCTCGACAGGGTACCGCTGGTGCGGCGCTGTGGCGAGGGTTCACGGTCAGTTACGCTCCCACAGGTAACCGGCAAGGCCTCTCAGGCCGTTGTCACATGGAATGGTTACTTCCTGCGATGCAAACGCCAGCCCACCAGCATCAACACGATCAAGCCCGCCCCACCGACCACCAACCACATCAACTGGTCATAACTGAACAACGCCCTCTCGATCCGCAAATACCCTGGTTGCAGGAGCAATTCACGCACGGCCTTGTTCGCTTCTTCCAGGGTCACCCCCTGCAGCTCACGGGCCGGGTTGGTAAAGCGGCCGTCCTCGTAGTTGCCGATGGCGCTCCAGTAGTAGTCGGCCAACGCGCTGTTGCCTTGTACGGCCCAGGCCTGGCGGGCAATCGCTGCCTGCTTGAGGCGGTTGAAGGTGTCGGCATTGAGGCCGTCCTTGAGCAATCCGGCCTTCAGGTCCTCGAGTACTTGTTCGGCATCGGCCACGTCGTCGCGTTCAAGGTCGGCATTGAGGCTCATGAAACCCACGCCGCCGAACACTTCACGTTCCGCCCACGGGCCGTAGGACAAACCGTGAGCCAGGCGCAGCTGGCGATAGAGCGCCCAATCCAGGTAGTCCTTGAGCAAATCGAAGGTTTGGTCGTGCCCATCCTCCAGTACCGGCTCCGGCACCAGCCAGTGCAACTTGGCGCCGTTGTCGACCAGCCCGTGGGTCAAGGTGCGCTCATGGGCGGCGCTGGCCTGGATTTGCGGCAGCGGCGGGTGCTCGCCAGGCGTAATCGCTTCCAGCGCACCATACGCCCGCTCCAGATAGGCCGGAAGCAACTTGTCGAGGTCGCCGACCACGATCAGGGTCATGTTGTTCGGCGCATACCAGTCCTTGCGCACCTGCTCCAGTTGTTCACGGGTCAGGTCATCGACTTGCGCACGCTCCGGGCATTTGAGGCCCAATTCCACGGCCAGTTGTTTGCTGGCCGTGTGGCCCAGGTCCTGACGATCGAGCCAGCGTTGCAGGTGCGAGTAGTGGCCGCCGTCTTCACGTTCGACCACTTGCTTGGCCGCGTTGATAGCGTTGTCGTCGAAGCGGGTCTGGGTCAGCAACGCCAGCAGCAGGTCAAGCACCTTGCGCTGGTTTTTCGCCGGGGCTTCGATGACGAAGGTCGTATCGGCATTGCTGGTGAACGCGTTCCACTCGCCGCCAAGAGCCTGCATGCTTTCTTCCAGTCCGCCTTCGCCGCTGGCGTCGATACCGCTGAACAACAGGTGTTCCAGCAGATGCGGCAGCTCCTTTTCCTGGCACTTGAAATCGTCCAGGCCAACGCCGACCACCAGCCGGATCGCCACATGCCCGCGGTCAGTGCCGGGTTTGAGCAGCAACTGCAAACCGTTGCGCAGGGTATAGCCCTCGACCTGGAAACGATCCAGGGCGAATGACGGGAATGAACCAAGCAAAAGGCAGGCGAACAACAAACAACGCATAACAAGCTTCCGTACGGCTAGCTAAGTTCAACAGACTTCAGGTAACCGTGGACGTTCAGGGTGAATGTGTGATGTCGCTCAAATCGTCGACCACCAGCGCACCGGTGTCCGATGTTTCCAGCACCACGTAGGCACTGCTGCAAAACAGCGAATTGAGACGCTTCATGTCGGCGATCAGCTCCAGGTGTAACGAACTGGTTTCGATACTTTGCACGATTTTACGTTGCAGGCGGCTGACATGAGCGTGAGCCAGACGCCGTTCCTGTGCGCGGAAACGACGTTTTTCACGCACCAGCTGGCGGGCACTCTCCGGGTCGCCACTGAGAAACACCGACATCCCGAGCCGCAGGTTGGAAATCAACTGAGTTTGCAGCCCGGTCAACTCGTCCAGCCCGACTTCGGAAAAAGACCGGCGCTGCGAAGTTTTCTGCTGCTGGACCTTGCGCAGCATGCGTTCGATCAAGTCGCTGGCCAGTTTCAGGTTGATCGCCAGCTCGATGATTTCCGCCCAGCGCCGGCTGTCCTGATCGCTGAGATCTTCCCGGGGCATTTGCGCCAGATACAACTTGATCGCGCTGTAGAGCGCTTCGACATCGTCGGTCAGGCGACGGATTTCCTGAGTGACGGCAGTCTGCTTGCCGCGCAATACGTCGACCATCGCTTCGAGCATGTTGTCGATCAGGTCGCCCATGCGCAGGGTTTCCCGGGCCGCGTTGGCCAGCGCCAGACCGGGGGTGACCAATGCCGTGGGGTCAAGGTGCCGGGGTTTGGCCGTACCGTTGGCCAGCGGACGCTCCGGCAGCACCCAGGCACAAAACCTGGCCATCGGCCCGACGCTGGGCAGCAGGATCAGGCAACGCGCGGTGTTGTAGAGCAGGTGAAAGCCAATGACCATTTCCTGAGGGCTGAAATCCAGGCTATCGAGCCAGCGCACCAGCGGATCGAGCACCGGAATGATCAACAAAAGACCAATCAGTTTGTACAGCAGACTCCCCAGCGCCACTTGGCGCCCGGCGGCGTTCTGCATGCTGGTGCTAAGGAAGGCGAGAATGCCGCTGCCGATATTGGCGCCGATCACCAGCCCGATGGCCACCGGCAGGCTGATCACATTGGCGCCCGCCAGGGTCGCGGTGAGCAACACAGCGGCCAGGCTGGAATAGGACACCATCGCGAACAGCGCGCCGACCAGGGCGTCGAGCAGGAGGTCGCCGGTGAGCGAGGCGAAAATCACCTTCACCCCTTTGGCATGGGTAATCGGGTGCGCGGCTTCGACAATCAGTTGCAGCGCCAGAATGATCAACCCCAAACCAATGGCGACACGGCCCATCTGTCCGAGTCGGGTCTGCTTGCGCGACAGAAAGAAAATCACCCCGGCAAAAATCAGCAGGGGCGACAACCACGACAGATCGAACGTCAGCACTCGTGCCATCAGGGCCGTACCGACATCGGCACCGAGCATGGTGACCAACGCCGGCGTTAGCGCCATCAGGCCCTGGCCGACAAAGGAAGTGACCAGCATGGCGGTGGCGTTGCTGCTCTGGACCATCGCCGTCACGGCGATCCCGGAGAGGAAAGCCAGCCAGCGGTTGGTCATGTTGTGGCTGATGACATGGCGCAAGTTGGTGCCGTAGACCCGCAGGATGCCGGTTCTGACGATGTGCGTGCCCCAGATCAGCAGGGCCACGGCAGAAAGCAAATTGAGCAGGGTGAGCATAATGACCCCCTGTGGTGTAGCGCCCCAATGGAGCAAGTTGACGGTACCGCGCGACGTTCTACGTTCTGTACTTAAGCTGTAGTTGGCTAACGGTCTACGCGCCAGCATCGCATAGCCAAAGAAGGGATTGAAACAGAACTGTCATGAAACCTGGTTCACGTAGGTATGAAAAAAGGGGCCCGAAGCCCCGATTTTATGTAGGAGCGAGCTTGCTCGCGATGGTCGTTAACGAAAACGCGTGTTTACGAGATTAGCGCGGAGCGCTCGAGTCCATCGCGAGCAAGCTCGCTCCTACAGGGTTACTGGCCTGGAATGTCCTTGCGCAGCTTTACCGGATCCTGCTGTTTCTTCTTTTTCGCGATGGCAGTGCGCATCCTGATGTTGATCGCTTCCACCGCCAGCGAGAACGCCATGGCGAAGTAGACGTAGCCTTTTGGCACGTGCACGTCCAGGGATTCGGCAATCAGCACCGTACCGACGATCAGCAGGAACGACAGCGCCAGCATCTTCAGCGATGGGTGCTTGTCGATGAACTCACTGATGGTGCCGGATGCCCACATCATCACCAGTACCGCCACGATGATTGCCGCGACCATGACCGGTACGTGGGAAACCATGCCGACAGCGGTGATCACCGAGTCCAGGGAGAACACGATGTCGATGATCGCGATCTGGACGATGGTGTAGAGGAAGTTGCCGCCCTTGCCCGAAGGTTCGTCGTTGCTTTCGTCTTCACCTTCCAGTGCGTGGTACATCTCTTGCGAGCTTTTCCACAGCAGGAACAGACCACCGAAGAACAGGATCAGGTCGCGTCCGGAAATGCCCTGGCCGAATACTACGAACAGGTCCGCCGTCAGGCGCATGACCCAGGTGATCGACAGCAGAAGCAGGATTCGCGTGATCATGGCCAGCGCCAGACCGAAAATCCGGGTGCGCGCCTGCATGTGTTTGGGCATGCGGCTGACCAGGATCGAAATCATGATGATGTTATCGATACCCAGGACGATTTCCAGGGCGGTCAGGGTGAAGAAGGCAACCCAGATTTCAGGGTTGGTCAGCCATTCCATGTGTATTCCTTTGAGCGATTGTTAAACCACAACGGGCCCGGGCTTCAAACAGCGAAGCCTGGACCCGAAGTGGTGAGTCTTGGGCTTATAGAGTACTGAACACCGGGAAAGTCCCCAACAGCAGTGCAGCAATCAGTATGCAGATACAAACCAGCACTGCCCACTTCAGGGTGAAGCGCTGGTGGTCACCGAAATCGATGCCGGCCAGGGCCACCAACAGGTAGGTCGATGGAACCAGCGGGCTCAACAGGTGGACGGGCTGACCGACGATCGAGGCACGTGCCATTTCCACCGCGGTTATACCGTAATGGCTGGCGGCTTCGGCAAGAACCGGTAACACGCCGTAATAAAATGCATCGTTCGACATGAAGAAAGTGAACGGCATGCTTACCAGCGCCGTGATCACCGCCAGGTACGGGCCGAGGAAGTCCGGAATCACTGCCAACAGGCTTTTCGACATGGCGTCGACCATCCCGGTGCCGGTCAGGATACCGGTGAAGATACCGGCCGCAAAGATCAACCCGACCACCGCCAGCACGCTACCGGCGTGGGCCGCGACGCGATCCTTCTGCTGTTGCAGGCAAGGATAGTTGACGATCATGGCAATACTGAACGCCACCATGAACAGCACCGGCAACGGCAGCAGGCCGGTGATCAAAGTGCCCATCAGGGCCAGCGTCAGGGCGCCGTTGAACCAGATCAGGTTCGGACGACGGGCATCCGGGAACTGCGAAACGCTGATTTCACTGTGGTCGATTTCATCGCCCACCAAGTGCAGTTCACCCAGGCGTGCACGTTCACGCTTGCCGTAGAAGTAGGCAATGACCAGGATCGCCACCACACCGGCCAGCATCGCAGGAATCATCGGTACGAAGATGTCGGACGGGTCCACGTGCAGCGCACTGGCCGCGCGAGCGGTCGGGCCGCCCCATGGGGTCATGTTCATCACGCCACCGGCGAGGATGATCAGGCCGGCCATGATCCGCGGGCTCATGCCGATACGGCTGTAGAGCGGCAGCATGGCGGCCACGCAGATCATGTAAGTGGTCGCGCCGTCACCATCGAGGGAGACCACGAGCGCCAGAACGGCGGTGCCGACCGAAACTTTCAGCGGGTCGCCCTTGACCAGTTTGAGGATCTTGCGCACGGCCGGGTCGAACAGGCCGGAGTCGATCATCAGGGCAAAGTACAGGATAGCGAACATCAGCATCACGCCAGTCGGCGCAAGCTTGGTGATGCCCTCAAGCATCATCGGGCCGATCTTCGGCGAAAAACCGCCGAACAGGGCAAAGATGATCGGGATGATGATCAGGGCGATCAGCGCGGAAAGGCGCTTGGTCATGATCAGGAACATGAACGTGATGACCATGGCGAAGCCAAGGAAAGTCAGCATGGGAATACTCCAGGCGTAGCGCGACTAGGGAATGAGCGGATCGGGCGGGATCAGCGCAGAACGGAAAGCACGAGACGTACGGGCGGAGTTACAGCGAACTGGCGGGTAGAAGAGGACATCAGAATCACCATTGTTGTTGTTAAATGGGCTGTGCGAGCGATAAAACGCTGGCATTGGCCAACCGGTCTGTTGCCGGTAGTGGGGGCGATCCTAATCGGGGAAGCTTTCAGCCAGCTTTCGGCGATGAAAGCAAGGACCGGATGTGCAACCGATCGTCGGATCGGGTTTCAAGTCCCTGAACACAGGGCGGGAGGTTGAACATGGGTGAGCTTCACACCGGCGGCTGCCATTGCGGGCAACTGCGCTATCAATTCAGCGGGCCGCTGCACGATATTGCCCACTGCCATTGCTCGATTTGCCGACGGGTCAGCGGCGGCATCGTGACCACCTGGATCACCGTGCCGGCATCTGACTTTCAATGGCTGGCCGGGACACCGTCGCGGTATGACTCTTCATCCACCTGCGCGCGATATTTCTGCGGCCGCTGTGGGGCGCAACTTGCGCTGGTGACGCAACTGAGCCCGGAAAGTATCGACCTGACCATCGCCACCCTCGACCATCCCGAGCAAGCACGGGCCGAGCGGCACATCTGGACCGACAGCCGTTTGCCATGGCTGCATCTGGACGAACACTTGCCCGGGGAGGCTCAGGAAACACTCTGATCAAAAAACAGTCAGGTCCAGCGGACGAATGGCGCCCATCCAGATCGCGTGCTCGGTGTGATCAAGCAAATCGTCACCGGTGTCCGGGTGCAGAAACACCACCAGGCCCTTGCGGTTGAGCGCCAGCCACGGCAGCACGTCGCCCAGCACCTGCGGCTCGAACGCCAGCTGGCAGCTCCAGTCCGGGTGCGGACCGACCGGGCGCTCGTGCACACGGCCCATGTTCAGTGGAAACAATTGCGCTGCCTGCTCACACAAGGCCCGCGCTTGCCCGATCGTGCTGGCATCGAAATAGACGTGGGCGTGGTAACCCGTGATCTGCTGCATCTGAATCCCTCTGCAAGCTGTTCGAACCCTCGCTGGTTCCTTCGGGTCAAACATCATATAGGCGCTGGAAAACAGGAAGCCCAGCCATGAAAAATGCTGAAACCCCCGTCGTGAAAGTGGTGCTTTATGGTGCCATGAGTAGCCTGGGCAGTGCGCTGATGGCTGAAATGCTGCGGCGCCAGCATGAAGTGATCGCGATTCTCGATGATCTCAATGCTCTGGCACCCCGTCCAGGGATGCGCACCAAGACTGGCGACCTGTTCGACGCGCAACGGGTCAGGCAGAGTGTGGCCGGCAGCTCCGTGGTCATCTGCTTACTGGACGCTCCAGGCTTACCGTTCAACAGCGAACACGTGGAAAAAACCGTCGTACCGGGCCCGGTCGAGCAGGTGCTGGCGGTGGATGCGCTAATCGATGGCATGCAGGCAGCGAACATCGCCCGATTGTTTCTGGTGGGTGATTTCGACGTGCTGGACGATCCGGAATCCGAAGACAGCTTGCAACGTCACGCCGCCGAGGAAATCCGCGAGGCACTGCAAAACAGTTCTTTGAAGTGGACGTTGGTGAACGAACCGCGTGGGGTACCGGGGCTGACCATCGAACATTTTGCCCAAATCGGTGGCAACCTCGAGCCGGGACTGACCGAACCACTCGCAAGGCTGGCCCGCACCGCCGTGGGCATTGCCGATGAATTGCACTTGAACCTGCACATCGGCGAGCACGTCAACTTCATCGCCACTGACAGCTAAACCGCAATGGACGGCAGCGTCAGGCCGTTGAGCGATTGCGCACTGCCGGCCTGCTCGGCCATCAACCAATCCACAAACTGCTGGATCAACGCTCCGCGTCGTTTGCGCTGGGGCAGAACCACGTAGTAACCCAGTCTCGACATCACCGTTTCGCCGATCGGTCGACACAACAACCCTTGCGCCAGCAAGTTATCCACAAGGTGGCGCCAGCCGATGGCCACCCCCTGGCCGCCAATCGCCGCCTGAATCAATAAAGTGTAATTGTCGAAGCGCAACTGCCCGGGCGCCGGGGGTGAGGTGATGCCCAGTTCGCGGAACACACCACTCCAGTCGAACCAGTTACTGCTGTGTTCCCCACGCAGGTGCAACAACGGAAACTCCAGCAATGCCTGGGCCGGCAAGGGCATGGAACGTTCGCTCAACAACTGCGGGCTACACACCGGAAACACTTCTTCGCTGAACAGCCAATGACTTTCACCCTGCTTGAAGCGGCCATCGCCGAACAGCACCGCCACATCGATATCGGTACGTAGCATGTTATGGCTGCGTTCACTGGTGACCAGGCTGACATCCACCTGCGGATTGGCCGCGTGAAAGCGGTGCAGGCGCGGCATCAACCAATACGCGGCGAAGGCAAAATCCGTGGCCACCTGCAGCACTTCGTGCTGTTGCTGTGCGCTGATTGTGTTCAATCCTGCATCGATGTTCTGCAAACCGAGCTGAACCTGCTCGAAAAGAATCTGCCCAGCCTCAGTCAGTTCGATGCCACGATAAATGCGGTCGAACAGGCGGGTCGCCAGTTGTACTTCCAGGCGCTTGATCTGCTGGCTGATGGCCGGTTGCGTGGTGCCCAGCTCAACCGCCGCCGCAGTAAAACTGTGCTGACGGGCCGCCGCTTCGAAGGTGCGAAGCAAATCCAGTGACAGGTCACCAAGGGCGTCATACATAAGCTGTGCTTATCCTAGTCATTGCCGTGCATGGGCTTTACCGCAAGGTGCTGGGGTTTCATTCTCGAAGCCAGCACTCTCGCATAAACATCCACTATGGAATGCCGCGATCACATGAAGCGCAAGAACATTCTTTTCATCATGGCCGATCAAATGGCCGCGCCAATGTTGCCGTTCTACGGCCCATCGCCCATCAAACTGCCTCATCTCAGCCGCCTCGCCGCACAAGGCGTGGTGTTCGACTCCGCTTATTGCAACAGCCCATTGTGCGCGCCATCGCGTTTCACCCTGGTCAGCGGCCAGTTGCCGAGCAAGATCGGCGCCTATGACAACGCCGCCGATTTCCCCGCCGACGTACCGACCTACGCCCACTACCTGCGCCGCCTCGGCTATCGCACTGCCCTTTCGGGAAAAATGCATTTCTGCGGGCCAGACCAGTTGCATGGCTACGAAGAACGCCTGACCAGTGACATTTACCCGGCTGACTACGGCTGGGCGGTGAACTGGGATGAACCGGACGTGCGCCCGACCTGGTATCACAACATGTCGTCGGTGCTGCAGGCCGGCCCGTGCGTGCGTACCAATCAGCTGGATTTCGACGAAGAGGTGGTGTTCAAGGCCCAGCAGTACCTGTTCGACCATATCCGCGAGGATGGCGACCAGCCGTTCTGCCTGACCGTTTCCATGACTCACCCACACGATCCGTACACGATTCCCAAGGCCTTCTGGGATTTGTACGACGATGACGATATCCCGCTGCCTGCAACCCCCGACCCGCACGATCTCGATCCGCACTCGCAACGCCTGCTCAAGGTCTACGACCTGTGGGACAAGCCGCTGCCTGTGGACAAGATCCGCGATGCCCGCCGTGCCTATTTCGGCGCGTGCAGCTATATCGACAGCAACGTCGGCAAACTCCTGCAAACCCTCGAGGATACCGGGCTGATCGATGACACCATCATTGTGTTTTCCGGTGACCACGGCGACATGCTCGGCGAGCGCGGCCTCTGGTACAAAATGCACTGGTATGAAATGGCCGCACGGGTGCCGTTGCTGATCAGCGCACCGGGGCAATTCGGCGCCGGTCGGGTCAGCGCCAGTGTTTCCACAGCAGACCTGTTGCCGACCTTCGTTGAACTGGCCGGCGGCTCGCTGGAACCGGGCTTGCCGCTGGACGGCCGCTCGCTGGTCCCGCACCTGCAAGGGCAAGGCGGCCACGATGAAGTGTTCGGCGAATACATGGCCGAAGGCACCATCAGCCCGTTGATGATGATTCGCCGGGGCGCCTACAAATTCATCTACAGCGAAGACGACCCTTGCCTACTCTTCGATGTACAGAATGACCCTCGCGAACTGGAAGAACTCAGCCATTCGCCGCAGCATCGCCAGCTGTTCGACGATTTTCTTGTCGAAGCGCGGGCCAAATGGAACATTCCGGCGATTCACCAGCAGGTGCTCGCCAGCCAGCGGCGCCGACGCTTCGTGACCGAGGCGCTGACCCTCGGCAAGCTGAAGAGCTGGGATCACCAGCCGCTGGTGGACGCCAGTCAGCAATACATGCGCAACCACATCGACCTCGACGATCTGGAGCGTAAAGCACGTTATCCACAACCCTGCCAAAACCAATAATGTTAAGGGGAAGTCCATGCAAAGGTTATCCACAGTACTGACGGTCGGGCTCCTGACTCTGGGCAGTGCATCGGTGTTTGCCGAGCAGAGTTGCGAGACCGTGAAAATGGCCGACCCGGGCTGGAGCGACATCGCCGCGACCAATGCCATCACCGGGTTTCTGCTGGACGGCATGGGCTACAAGGCCAAGGTCGACACTCTCGCGGTGCCGATCACCTTTGGCGGGCTCAAGGATGGCCAGGTCGATGTGTTCCTGGGAAACTGGATGCCGGCGCAGCAGGGCTTCTATGACAAGTTCGTCGCCAACGGCGATGTCACGCAACTGGCGAAGAACCTCGACGGTACCGAATTCACCCTCGCCGTTCCGGACTATGTGTGGGACGCGGGTGTGCATAACTTTGCCGACCTGAACAAATACGCCGACAAGTTCGACCGCAAGATCTACGGTATCGGCTCCGGCGCCCCGGCGAACATCTCACTGCAAGAAATCATCAAGAAAAACGATTTCGACATGGGCCAGTGGAAATTGATCGAGTCCAGCGAGCAGGCAATGCTGGCGGAGGTGTCCCGCGCGGTGAAAAAACAGAAATTCGTGACCTTCCTCGGCTGGACCCCGCACCCGATGAACGTGCAACTGAAAATGCATTACCTCAAGGGCGGCGAGAAATACTTCGGTGATACCGGCAGCGTGCATACGCTGACTCGCAAAGGTTATGCACAGGCCTGCCCGAACGTCGGCAAACTGCTGACCAACCTGAGTTTCACCCAGGACATGGAGAACAGCATCATGGCCGAGGTGGTGAACAAGAAAGTCAGCAATGCCGACGCGGCCAAGGCGTGGATCAAGGCCAACCCGGCAGTGCTGGACAAGTGGCTCGATGGGGTGAAAACCGTGGATGGCAAAGATGCGTTGCCGGCGGTCAAAGCCAAGCTTTAAGGTTCAAGGACGCCTTCGCGAGCAGGCTCGCTCCCACAGGTCCGCTCAGTCTCTGTGGGAGCGAGCCTGCTCGCGAATCGATTTATGCTCTTGCGTCATGACATCTGACACACCACCCTGACGCATTTACAGTCATTCACCGAGAGGCCCCATGGCCCTGCCAAGCCGCCATTCACTCTTCCCTTTCCTCACCTGGCTACCCCGGCAAACCCGCGCCAGTGTCGGTCGCGACCTGATCGTTGGCCTCAGCGGCGCGATTCTCGCACTGCCGCAATCCATTGCCTACGCACTGATTGCCGGCCTGCCGCCGGAATACGGCCTGTACGCAGCAATCATCCCGGTGTTGATCGCCTGTCTCTGGGGCTCGTCCTGGCATCTGATCTGCGGTCCTACGGCGGCCATCTCCATTGTCCTGTACGCCAGCGTCAGTCCTCTGGCCGTGCCAGCGTCGCAGGACTACGTCATGTTGATCCTGTTGCTGACGTTTCTTGCCGGCCTCTTTCAGTGGCTGCTGGGTTTGCTGCGGTTTGGCGCGCTGGTGAATTTCGTCTCGCACTCGGTGGTACTCGGCTTCACCCTGGGTGCCGCCGTGGTGATTGCCATCGGTCAATTACCTAACCTGCTGGGGCTGGACCTGCCCATCCAGGCCACCGCGCTGGACAGTTTCATCACGTTGTTGCGTCATTTCGGCGAAGTGGACAAACCTTCGCTGGCACTGGGGCTGGCGACAGTGGTGGTGGGCGTGATCCTCAAGCTGCTGCTGCCACGCTGGCCGACGCTCTTGATCACTCTGATCCTCGGCGGCTTGCTGGTTTGGCTCTGGCCATCAATGTTCGGCCATGTGCAACTGGTCAGCGCCTTTACCGGCAAACTGCCGCCTTTCAGTCCGTTGCCGCTGGATCTCGATCTGATCCTGCGCCTGCTGCCCAGCGCGGTGGCGGTCGGTATGCTCGGGCTGGTCACCAGCCTGTCGATTGCTCGCTCGATCTCCGCACGTTCGCAGCAATTACTCGACGCGAATCAGGAAGTTCGTGCCCAAGGCCTGTCGAATATCGTCGGTGCGTTTTTTTCCGGATCGCTGTCAGCCGGCTCTTTCACTCGCTCAGGCCTGAGCTATGAAGCGGGGGCCTGTTCGCCACTGGCCGGAATTTTTTCGGCATTGTGGGTGGCGCTGTTTGCGATCTTCGGCGCGAGCCTGATCGCACACATCCCGATTCCCGCGATGGCCGGGAGCATTCTGTTGATCGCCTGGGGACTGGTGGACCATCGCGGCATTCGCGCGTTGTTGCGGGTCAGCCGTGCTGAATTCGTGGTCATGGCGCTGACCTGCGTCGCCACGTTGTTGCTGGAATTGCAGACTGCGATCTACGCCGGTGTGTTGGCCTCGCTTTTTTTCTACCTCAAGCGCACATCGCAACCACGGGTGCAGCATGTGCGAGATGGCGAGGAAGACATTTTGCGGGTGGGGGGCTCAATCTTTTTCGGCGCCAGCCATTACCTGCAAGTGCGCCTGCAACGCATGCACGGCGCGCGCGTGGTGATCGAGGCACAGCAGATCAACTTCATCGACTATTCAGGGGTGGAAATGCTGCATCAGGAAGCGCGACGCCTGCTTCGCCAGGATCGCAGCCTGACCTTGCGCCGGGCCCGGCCACAGGTGGTGGAGGAGTTGAGGAAGCTGGAAGGGGCGCAGAAGTGCCCGATTCGGTTTGAGGATTAATCCGACGTTTCGCAAATCCCTGTAGGAGCGAGCCTGCTCGCGATGACGGAATCACATTCAACATCTCTGCTGACTGTCCCACCGCAATCGCGAGCAGGCTTGCTCCTACAGGGGTTACAACGCCAACTGCCGGCGAAGTTCGGCCAACACCGGCGCCGTCTCCGGACGCACACCGCGCCACAGGAAGAACGCCTCCGCCGCTTGCTCGGCCAGCATGCCCAAGCCATCCATCGCCACCGCAGCTCCGTGTTCGCTGGCCCAGCGGCAGAACGAGGTCGGCTCCTTGCCGTACATCATGTCGTAGCACACCGTTTTGCCAGGCTCGATCAGGCTGGATGCAATCGGCGGCACATCGCCGGTCAGGCTCGCCGACGTCGCGTTGACGATCAGGTCCACCGACTCCCGCAACCAGTCATAGCCGCTGGCCGAGACCGGCCCCAGATCGCAGAACAGTTCCACCAACAACTCAGCCTTCTCTACCGTGCGGTTGGCTATGATCACCGATGCCGGTTGCTCGGCCAGCAACGGCTCCAAAACACCACGCACCGCGCCACCAGCGCCGAGCAGCAGGATGCGTTTGCCCTTGAGACTGAACCCGGCATTGACCGTCAGGTCGCGCACCAGCCCGGCCCCATCGGTGTTGTCGCCCAGCAGACTGCCATCGGCCAGTTTGCTCAGGGTGTTCACCGCTCCGGCCCGTTGCGCCCGCGCCGTCAGGCTGTTCGCCAGCCGATAGGCTTCTTCCTTGAAAGGCACCGTCACATTGGCGCCGCGTCCCTCGAGGAAAAACGTCCGGGCACAGGTGGAAAAATCGTCGAGTGGCGCCAGCAGTGTGTTGTAGTCCAGTTGTTGCGCGGTCTGCTCGGCGAACAGGCGATGGATCAACGGCGACTTGCTGTGGCCTATCGGGTTACCGAATACGACATAACGGTCCATCAGGTTTCCTCGTTCAGGCTTCGGCCAACCAATCGCGGTCTTGCAGGAAATACTCGGTCAGGCGGGCTTCTTCGCTGCCAGGCTCGGCCTTCCAGTCGTAGCCCCAGCGTACTTGCGGCGGTAGCGACATCAAGATCGACTCGGTACGCCCACCCGATTGCAGGCCGAACAGCGTGCCGCGGTCGTAGACCAGGTTGAATTCAACGTAGCGGCCTCGGCGGAACTCCTGGAACTCGCGCTGCTTGGCGGTGAACGCATCGTTCTTGCGGCGCTGCACGATCGGCAGATAGGCGTCGATGTACGCGTCGCCGATGGCGCGCATGAAGGCGAAGCTGGTGTCGAAGTCCCACTCGTTCAGGTCGTCGAAAAACAGGCCGCCGATGCCACGCGGCTCGTGACGATGCTTGATGTGGAAGTAGCTGTCGCACCAGGCCTTGTAACGCGGGTAGACGTCCGGACCGAACGGCGCACAGGCCTGCTCGGCGACTCGGTGCCAGTGGATGCAGTCTTCTTCGTTGCCGTAATACGGCGTCAGGTCGAAGCCGCCACCGAACCACCAGACCGGTTCTTCACCTTCTTTTTCAGCGATGAAAAAGCGCACGTTGGCGTGGGAAGTCGGCACGTGGGGGTTGTGCGGGTGAATCACCAGCGACACGCCCAGGGCTTCAAAGCCACGACCGGCCAGTTCCGGTCGATGGGCGCTGGCAGACGGAGGAAGACCGCTGCCGAAGACATGGGAAAAGTTGACGCCGCCCTTTTCAATCACCGCGCCGTTTTCGATCACGCGGGTGCGACCGCCACCGCCCGCCGGCCTGGTCCAGGCGTCTTCGACGAATTGCGTGCCGCCGTCTTCGGCTTCCAGGGCAGCGCAAATACGGTCTTGCAGGTCGAGCAGGTAGGCTTTTACGGCCTCGGTGCGGGTCGTCATGTCATCACCTTGAATCGGGCAAAACAACGCGGCGCTCCATTGGAGCTCAGCCTGCGCAAATGGGCCCGTAGCATACCATCGCAAGTCACCCCGTCGCAGTTGACGAAGATCAAGCTTAGGAGTCCGATAGGGAGCCTGGTAAAACGACCTATGGAGAGTTCTGATGGCAAAGCGTATCCAGTTCCGCGCCCATGGCGGCCCCGAAGTGCTCGAATACGTGGATTATCAACCCGCCGAGCCAGGTCCGAAGGAAGTGCGCGTGACCAACAAGGCCATCGGCCTGAACTTCATCGACACTTATTACCGCAGCGGTTTGTATCCACCGCCATCTCTGCCGTCCGGTGTCGGTTCAGAGGGTGCGGGCGTGGTCGAGGCGGTGGGCAGCGACGTGACCCGTTTCAAGATCGGCGATCGCGTGGCCTATGGCAGCGGGCCACTGGGCGCCTACAGCGATGTTCACGTCTTGCCCGAGGCCAATCTGGTGAAACTGCCGGACGCCATCAGCTTCGAACAGGCGGCCGGCGTGATGCTCAAGGGCCTGACCGTGCAGTACCTGCTGCGTCAGACGTATGAACTCAAGGGTGGCGAAACCATCCTGTTCCATGCCGCGGCCGGCGGAGTCGGTTCCCTGGCCTGCCAGTGGGCCAGGGCCTTGGGCGTGAAGTTGATCGGCACTGTCAGCTCAGCGGAGAAAGCCGCGCTGGCCAAGGCCAACGGCGCCTGGGCGACCATCGACTACAGCCATGAAAATGTCGCGCAACGCGTGCTGGAATTGACCGACGGCAAAAAAGTCCCGGTGGTGTACGACGGCGTTGGCAAGGACACCTGGCTGACTTCACTCGACAGCGTAGCGCCGCGTGGGCTGGTGGTGAGTTTCGGCAATGCGTCCGGCGCGGTCGACGGCGTGAACCTGGGGATCCTGGCGGGGAAAGGCTCGCTGTACGTGACCCGGCCGACCCTGGGCACTTATGCGAACAACGCCGAGAGCCTGCAACGCATGGCCGACGAGTTGTTCGAGATGATCATCGGCGGCAAGCTGACCGTGGACATCAGCCAGCGTTATCCACTGGCTGAAGCGGCGAAGGCGCAGACCGAGTTGTCGGCGCGGCGCACGACGGGCTCGGTGGTGTTGTTGCCCTGACTGACGCCATCGGCGGAACGCCGCCCGGAACAAGCTCCCACAGGGGATTTGTGTTCGACACAGAACCCATGTGGGAACGAGCCTGTTCGCGATGGGCGCACCTGGGTATCAGTCCGGGCGCACAACCCTGCCGGTCGCCAGATCGCGAATCACGCTCGGGTTCTTGCGCCCGCCCAGATTGCCACCCAGCACCAGATCCACCTGGCCACGGAAATACTGTTCGACGCGAATTCGCGTACGCGCCGCCGGGCGCCCCTGCGGGTTGGCCGACGTCGACACCAGCGGCCCGACCAGCGCGCACAAGTCCCGCACCATCGGGTGATCGCTGACCCGCAGCGCCACGGTTTCATGCACGCCAGTAATCCACTCCGGCAACAGGTTCTGGTGCGGCACCAACCAGGTGTTCGGACCCGGCCAGGTGCTGGCCATGCGGTCCATCCACAACTCAGGGAAGTCCTCGATAAGGAAATCGAACTGACGGATGTTGTCGGCGACCAGAATCAGCCCCTTATCCATAGAACGGCCCTTGATCAGCAGCAGACGTTCCACCGCTTCCTCGTCCCACGGGTCGCAACCCAGGCCCCAGACTGCTTCGGTTGGGTAGGCAATCACCGCCCCGGCGCGAATTGCTTGCGCGGCTTGTTGCACACGCCAACTGTTGACCATGAAAAAACACTCCAGACTAAGGCTCTGCGCAGTTTACCGATCTTGTTTATAAAACCTAGCTCACCCGCGCAAACCAGCGCCCGCTTTCGCACACGGCGCGGCCATCCATTTCCAGTTCCGTCAACGCCGCCAGCACTTTCGGCAAGGCCCAGCCGCTTGCATCGGCCAGCGCTTCACTGGTGAGAGGCGCGGAAAGCAGCAGTTTCAACAGCGGGTGAGTCGTTGCAGGGGTGCAGATTTCTGTGGATAACGGCAGTCGTTGCCAGCCGCGCAAGGCTTCGAGGATATGTTCGATGGTTTCCACCAGCACCGCACCGTCCCGGATCAACTGATGACAGCCGCGGGCGCCGGGGTGATGGATCGACCCGGGCATCGCAAACACCTCGCGCCCCTGTTCCGCCGCCAGCCTCGCGGTGATCAGTGAACCGCTGGCGACACTGGCTTCGACCACCAGCACCCCGAGAGACAAACCACTGATGATCCGGTTGCGCCGGGGGAAGTTGCCGGCGCTGGGCCCAGCGTCCAGCGGAAACTCCGAAAGCACTGCGCTGCCCATAGCGATCATGGCGTCCGCCAGGCGTTTGTTTCGCTGTGGATAAAACTTCTCGAGCCCCGTACCGAGCACACCGACCGTTTGCCCGCCGACGTCGAGCGCGGCCTGGTGCGCGGCGGCATCAATGCCCAGGGCCAAGCCGCTGGTAATGACAAAACCGGCACCTGCCAGGCTGCGGGAAAATGCGGCAGCGGTGTCCATTCCTGGCCGGGATGCGCGACGGCTGCCGACCATCGCCAGTTGTGGTTTTTCCAGAATGCCCGGATCGCCCGCGACAAATAACAGCGGCGGTGCATCGCTGATTTGTGCCAGCAGGGCCGGGTAGTCCGGCTGGTCCCACATCAGTAAATGCTGGGCCGGGCGCTCCAGCCAGGCCAATGCATGACTGGCACCGTCACGGATTTCAGTGCTACGCCTGGCCTCGGAACAGGCCAGTGGCAAACCCAGCGCGCGCCAGGCACTGGCCGGTGCGCTGATCGCTTTGGACGCCGAGCCAAAGGCTTCAAGCAGCTTCTTGAACCGTGCCGGACCGAGTTCCGGCAAACGGTGCAGACGTAATCGAGCTTCCAGTTCCGCGGGGGAAACCGGTGTAACAGCAGGCAGCGACATGGATCATCCTTGATCGTAATAAGCCCCCGTACAAACGGGAATAAGCTGTGGATAACTCTGTTGGTAACTTGTGAAGCACGCTTACGGATTTCGCACCTTGTCCATCACCGACAGCGAGCGCGAAGCGCTGAGCACCAGCCCATAACTGAGTTTGTCGTAGGTACGGAAAACCATCAGCAGACCGGCGCGCTCATCGGGAATTTTCAACGGCTGACCGGTAATCTGGTCGCGCACGGTTTCGCCGGTCTTCATTACCGCCAGCAGATTGCCTTCGGCCAGGCCGTCGCGCTGCCCCCTGTTCAGCGTAACCACGTCCAACTCGCCGATCTGCGTGACCCCACGCGGTACATCGATGATCAAACCGTTGATTTCGTGACTCGGTGCGCTGGGCGTGAAGGTCGAGTTGATCGCGTGCTCTTCACCGCTAAACAAACGATCGCCGAGGCGGACCTCCTGGGTCGTGCGTTGCAACTCCAGGGTAGCGACGTCGCCTTCGGTCGCCACGACCTCACCGCTGCCGATGTCGTCGGCGTTGATCCCAAGAATCTCCTTGCTCTGCGGATCGGTGTAGACCTTGCCTTGGCGGAAGATGCCATACGCCGGTTGCGCCGGATCGAAATGGCCACGGGCAAAGATGCGGTCACCCGCGCCGCTGAGTACGCGTTCGGAATCGCCAGCGACGATGTAAGGCGCCTTGTCGAAATCCTCGGCCTTGTCGACGATGCGGTTGCTCAGCAGAAAGCTGTTGATGGATTTCAGCGCAATGCCGGGGATAGCCTCGGTTGCCGGGCTGCTACGCACCTGAGGCGACAGCTTTATGGTGGGAATATCTTCCCGAAGTTGCACTTGCCCGTACGCCCAACCGGCCGAGGCCAGCAGCAGCAGGGCGAGTAGTGATTTCCTCATGCGGTGAATCCCTTTATTATGTGCATTCGCGTGAAACGCCAGAGCCGTCAGAGGCTCGCTCCCTGCTTGCTTATCAAGACTTGCTTGTCAACAAAAGGGAGCTACGTTTTACAACGGTAGCCTGCATCTTCGGACCGCCAGGCCATCGACCCGACCTTACTTCACACGTGCACTAATCAAGCTTATGGCCATTTTAGACATCCTCGAATTCCCTGATCCGCGTCTGCGCACTATCGCCAAGCCAGTGGCCGTAGTGGACGACGAAGTGCGTCAGTTGGTCGACGACATGTTTGAAACAATGTATGAAGCGCCTGGCATCGGCCTCGCCGCTACCCAGGTCAACGTGCACAAACGTATCGTCGTGATGGACCTCTCCGAAGACCGCAGCGAACCACGAGTGTTCATCAACCCCGAGTTCGAACCGCTGACCGACGAGATGGGCCAGTATCAGGAAGGCTGCCTGTCGGTGCCGGGCTTCTACGAAAACGTAGATCGCCCACAACGGGTCAAGGTCAAGGCACTGGACCGCGACGGCCAGCCTTACGAACTGATCGCCGAAGATTTGCTCGCCGTGTGCATCCAGCACGAATGCGACCACCTCAACGGCAAATTGTTCGTCGATTACCTGTCGACGCTCAAACGCGACCGCATCAAGAAGAAACTGGAAAAGCTTCATCGCCAGAACGCCTGATGCCCATCTTCAAAGGCTTGCTGCGGCAAGCCTTTTTCTTTTCAAGAGACGTCACCCATGCCTGAGCCACTGCGCATTGTCTTTGCCGGCACCCCGGAATTCGCCGCCGAACACCTCAAGGCCCTGCTGAGCAGCCCTTACGAGATCGTCGCGGTCTACACTCAACCGGATCGTCCGGCCGGTCGCGGGCAAAAACTGATGCCGAGCCCGGTCAAGCAGCTTGCTCTGGAGAACAATATCCCGGTGCTGCAACCGCCGACCTTGCGCAATGAAGATGCTCAGGCTGAATTGGCTGCACTGAAGCCGGACCTGATGGTGGTCGTCGCCTACGGCCTGATCCTGCCGCAAGTGGTGCTGGATATTCCGCGCCTGGGTTGCATCAACAGTCACGCCTCGCTGCTGCCACGCTGGCGTGGTGCGGCGCCGATCCAGCGCGCCGTGGAAGCGGGGGACGCCGAAAGCGGTGTGACCGTGATGCGCATGGAAGCCGGGCTCGACACCGGGCCGATGCTGCTCAAGGTCGCTACGCCGATCAGCGCCGAAGACACCGGCGGCAGCCTGCATGATCGCCTGGCCGAAATGGGCCCGCCGGCCGTGGTCCAGGCGATTGCCGGCCTCGCCGCCGCAACCCTGGAGGGCGAAGTGCAGGACGACAGCCTGGCCACCTACGCGCACAAATTGAACAAGGACGAAGCACGCATCGACTGGAGTCGCCCGGCCGTTGAGCTGGAGCGTCTGGTGCGGGCCTTCAACCCATGGCCGATCACCCACAGCACCTTGAACGGCGAAGCCCTGAAAGTGCTGGCCGCAAATCTGGCCGAAGGCAAAGGCGCCCCGGGTGAAATCCTCGGCGCCAGCAAGGACGGTCTGATCGTCGCGTGCGGCGAGCAGGCCTTGTGCCTGACCCGCCTGCAATTGCCCGGCGGCAAGGCGCTGAACTTCAGTGACCTGTTCAACAGCCGCCGTGAGAAATTCGCAGCCGGCACTGTCCTCGGTCAAGCGGCGGACGCTCAATGAACCCGCGTCTGGCCGCCGCCAAGGCACTTGCCGCTGTCCTGAGCGGAAAAGCCTCGCTCAACAGTTCGCTGCCTACGCAGATGGACAAGGTCGAGGACCGTGATCGCGGCTTCACCCAGGACCTGGCCTTTGGCACCGCGCGCTGGCAGCCGCGCCTGTCGGCACTGGCGGCCAAGCTGCTGCAGAAACCATTCAAAGCCGCCGACGCCGATGTCGAGGCACTGTTGCTGGTCGGTCTCTATCAGCTGCTCTATACCCGCGTCCCGGCCCATGCCGCCATCGGTGAAACCGTCGGTTGCGCCGACAAGTTGAAAAAGCCCTGGGCCAAGGCGTTGCTCAACGCAGTGCTGCGTAATGCTCAACGCGAGAGCGAAACAATTTTCGCCGAGCTGGAACGCGATCCGGTGGTGCGCACCGCTCACCCGCGCTGGTTGCAGAAATCTTTGAAGGCGTTCTGGCCAGAGCAATGGGAAGCCATTTGCGCGGCGAACAATGCGCATCCGCCGATGATCCTGCGGGTCAACCGTCGCCATCACAGCCGCGATGCCTACCTCGGTTTGCTGACTGACGCGGGTATCGCCGCCACAGCATGTGTGTACAGCCGCGACGGCATCGTGCTCGACGCTGCCGCCGATGTGCGCAGCCTGCCGGGTTTCGCCGAGGGCTGGATCAGCGTGCAGGACGAAGCCGCGCAACTGGCTGCCGATCTGCTCGACCTAGCGCCGGGCCAACGGGTGCTGGACGCCTGCTGTGCGCCAGGTGGCAAGACCTGCCACATCCTCGAAGCCGAGCCAAAACTGGCCGGTGTCGTGGCGGTAGACCTGGAGGCCAAGCGGCTGGTGCGGGTGCGGGAAAACCTCGAACGCCTGAAACTGAGCGCCGAACTGATTGCCGCCGACGGTCGCGACACTCAGGCGTGGTGGGACGGCAAGCCGTTCCAGCGCATCCTGCTGGACGCGCCATGCTCGGCCACGGGTGTGATTCGTCGTCACCCGGACATCAAGCTGACCCGCCAACCCGACGACATCGCCGCGCTGGCGCTGCTACAGGGCGAGTTGCTCGACGCCATGTGGACCACATTGGAGGTGGGTGGCATCCTGCTGTACGCCACCTGCTCCACGCTGCCAACCGAGAACACCGAAGTCATCGAAGCCTTCCTCGCCCGCACGCCGGGTGCTCGTGAACTGGACCTCGCCACGGCGGCCGGCATCAAGCAGCCCCATGGTCGCCAGTTACTGGCCCAGGAAGGTGGCCACGACGGGTTCTACTACGCCAAGCTGATCAAGATCGCCGCCGCGCGCGGTTAAATGGATTCAATGGAGTGACTGGATGAAAATCATCATCCTTGGTGCAGGGCAGGTCGGCGGTTCGCTGGCGGAACACCTGGCCAGCGAAGCCAACGATATTACTGTGGTCGACACCGATGGCGAACGCCTGCGCGACCTTGGCGACCGCCTGGACATTCGCACGGTGCAGGGTCGCGGTTCATTCCCGACGGTGCTGCGTCAGGCCGGTGCCGATGACGCCGACATGCTGGTCGCCGTAACCAACAGCGACGAAACCAACATGGTCGCCTGCCAGGTCGCCCACACCCTGTTCCACACCCCGACCAAGATCGCCCGGGTTCGCGAAGCCGCGTACCTGACCCGCGAAGAGCAGTTGTTCCAGAACGAAGCGATTCCGGTGGACGTGCTGATCAGTCCGGAACAAGTGGTCACCAACTACATCAAGCGTCTGATCCAGCACCCTGGTGCCTTGCAGGTGATCGACTTCGCCGAAGGCAAGGCGCAACTGGTGGCGGTGCGGGCGTACTACGGCGGGCCGCTGGTGGGCCAGCAGCTGCGGCAATTGCGTGAACACATGCCGAACGTGGAAACCCGCGTCGCGGCGATTTTCCGTCGTGACCGGCCGATCCTGCCCCAGGGCGACACAGTGATCGAGGCCGACGACGAAGTATTTTTCATCGCCGCCAAGGCGAACATTCGTGCGGTGATGAGCGAAATGCGCCGTCTCGACGAAACTTATAAACGCATTGTCATCGCCGGTGGCGGGCAGATCGGCGAACGTCTGGCCGAAGCCATCGAAAGCCGTTATCAGGTAAAGATCATCGAGATGAATCCGGCACGTTGCCGTCATCTCTCGGACCACCTCGACAGCACGGTGGTGTTGCAAGGCAGTGCTTCGGACCGCGACCTGCTGATGGAGGAGAACATTGCCGACGCCGACCTTTTCCTGGCCCTGACCAACGACGACGAAGCCAACATCATGTCATCGTTGCTGGCCAAGCGCCTGGGCGCGAAGAAGGTGATGACCATCATCAACAACCCGGCTTATGTCGATCTGATCCAGGGCGGCGACATCGACATCGCCATCAGCCCGCAACTGGCGACCATCGGCACCTTGCTGGCCCACGTGCGCCGGGGCGACATCGTCAGCGTGCACTCACTGCGCCGGGGCGCGGCAGAAGCCATCGAGGCGATTGCCCATGGCGATGCGAAATCGAGCAAGGTGATCGGCAAGGCCATCGAAAACATCGGCCTGCCGCCGGGCACCACCATCGGTGCGATTATCCGCGACGAAGAAGTGATCATCGCCCACGACGACACCGTGATCGAAGCGGGCGACCATGTGATTCTGTTCCTTGTGGATAAAAAGCATATTCGCGATGTGGAGAAGCTGTTCCATGTGGGGTTGAGTTTCTTCTGATCCGGATTTAGCGCTGTCCTGACTTTGTAGGAGCGAGCCCTGCTCGCGATGGTCGTCAACGATAATGCTGGAAACCAGACACCCCGCGTCGCTCTCGGGTTCATCGCGAGCAAGCTCGCTCCTACAATAAATCAACCCCTGACATGCCTCACGCAAGGAATCCACCATGATCGAATCCCTGGAAAAAATGCTCGCCAAGGGTGTGGATAACTCATTGCTGCGCTTCGGTCTGGGCAAGGGCTATCTGGATCTGGGGGAAAACGCCAAGGCTGCGGAGCATTTTCAACGCTGCGTCGAATTCGATCCGAAGTATTCGGCGGCGTGGAAATTACTGGGCAAGGCCCATCTGGCGCTGGCGGACTTTGCGGCCGCGCGGCAGGCCTGGGAGCAAGGCCTGGAAGCCGCTCGCGCCCATGGCGACAAGCAGGCCGAGAAGGAAATGACGGTGTTCCTGAAGAAGCTCGAGCGTCAGGCGCACTGATCAGACGAATGAACGGTTGTGGATAACCCCCCGATGCCAAGGTTATCCACAGATCATTCCAATCGACTCAATACCAACGCTCTTCACCCGGTGGGCGCTTCTTGAAGCGCTTCATGCTCCACATATACTGGCTCGGATAAGCCCGCACATAGCGCTCGACCACCTGGCTCATGGCCGCACAGGATTCCGCTGTATCGGTGCTGTACATGGCTTCCGGCGCGGCTTCAAGGATCACTTTGTAGCCGGAACCGTCCGGCAGGCGCAGGGCGTGCAGGAACACGCCGACCGCTTTGCCGCCCGCGAGCATGTTCGGCACAAACTTGCTGGTCAGCGCCTGAGTGGCGAAGAACGGCACGAAGATCCCGGCGGATTCGGATGGTTCCGGGTCAGCGGGAATGCCCACTGCCCCCCCTTTGCGCACTTCCTTGATGACACTGAGGATGCCTTCCTTTGTGGAAGCGGCAACCTTGTTACCCAACTGCACCCGCTGCTTTTGCAACAATTCATCCACCGCCTTCAACTTCGGCGGACGGTAGAAAATGATCGGTTTGCACTGGCTGCAATAGAAGTGGTTGAGCACTTCCCAGTTGCCCAGGTGGCTGGTGATGCCGACCACGCCTTTGCCGGAGGCGAGGGCGTCCTTCAATATGTCGAGGCCTTCGACCTCGCGCACCAGGTCGATGGAGCGCTCGGCCGGCCAGATCCAGGCGCAGGCGCTTTCGGTCAGGGACTTGCCGATGTCCTTCAGGCTCTGGCCCACCAGGCGTTCACGCTCGGCGGGGTCCATGTCCGGAAAGCACTTGGACAGATTGATCCGCACCACGTCGCGGGAACGGTTCGGGGTTTTCCACATGACCCAGCCAATCGCCGAGCCCACGGCCTGCACGGCCCGCCACGGAAGCAGGGCAAACAGCCGCAGAGCGCCTACCAGCAAGGCGCCTTTCAACTTATCCACAGGTCACTCCTGATTTTGTGCTGTGCGCGAGGCGGCCATTCTAACCGCCGTTCACCAACTGCGCGTAGCGGTCGCAGTCCCGGGTGTGATCCATGACCATGCCCGAAGCCTGCATAAGCGCATAGCAAATGGTTGGGCCGACGAACGTGAAACCGGCTTTTTTCAGGCCTTTGCTCATTTCCACGGCGGTCGGCGTCACGGCCGGAACTTCGCTGCGATCCTTGAAATGATTGATTACAGGCACACCACCGACGAACGACCAGAGAAACGCCACCGGGTCCTCCAGCGCCAGCCAGGCCTGGGCATTGCGCCGGGCCGCGTTGAGCTTGAGCCGGTTGCGGATGATGCCGGGATCGAGCATCAACTCGTCGATTTCGGCATCGCTCATCTGCGCCACGCGCTGGACATCAAACCCGAACATCACCTGGCGATAATGCTCGCGTTTGCGCAGTACGGTGATCCAGGAAAGGCCGGCCTGGAACCCTTCGAGCAAAAGCAACTCGAACAAACCCTGCGCATCCCGTAACGGCGTGCCCCACTCCTGATCGTGATAAGCCATGTACAGCGGATCTTCGGAACACCAAAAGCAGCGTGGCATAAGGCTCCAGGGGGCGTGCGCAGCAATGAATCGGGTATACTCCCGCTCTTTAAATCGCAGCCCAAGAAACAGGTGAATTTCGTGAGCCAGCCTACGCCAGCCGTGCGTACCTTCCAAGACTTGATCCTCGCCCTCCAGCAATACTGGGCCGAGCAAGGTTGTGTGGTACTTCAGCCCTACGATATGGAAGTAGGCGCCGGCACTTTCCACACCGCAACGTTCCTGCGCGCCATCGGCCCGGAAACCTGGAACGCCGCCTACGTGCAGCCAAGCCGCCGTCCGACTGACGGCCGCTACGGCGAAAACCCGAACCGTCTGCAGCACTACTATCAGTTCCAGGTGGTCCTCAAGCCGAACCCGGACAACTTCCAGGAACTGTACCTGGGCTCCCTCAAGCACGTCGGCCTGGACCCGCTGGTCCACGACATCCGCTTCGTCGAAGACAACTGGGAATCGCCGACCCTCGGCGCCTGGGGTCTGGGCTGGGAAGTCTGGCTCAACGGCATGGAAGTGACCCAATTCACTTACTTCCAGCAAGCGGGCGGCATCGAGTGCTACCCGGTGACCGGCGAGATCACCTACGGTCTCGAGCGTCTGGCCATGTACCTGCAAGGTGTGGACTCGGTCTACGACCTGGTCTGGGCTGACGGTCCGTTTGGCAAAGTGACCTACGGCGACGTGTTCCACCAGAACGAAGTGGAGCAGTCCACTTACAACTTCGAACACGCCAATGTCGACAAGCTGTTCGAACTGTTCGATTTCTACGAAAGCGAAGCCAAGCGCCTGATCGAACTCGACCAGCCGCTGCCGTTGCCGAGCTACGAAATGGTGTTGAAGGCTTCCCATACCTTCAACCTGCTGGATGCGCGCCGGGCAATTTCCGTGACCGCGCGTCAGCAATACATCCTGCGTGTACGCACCCTGGCGCGTTCCGTTGCGCAAGCCTACCTGCTGGCTCGCGCCAAGCTGGGCTTCCCGATGGCGACCCCGGACCTGCGTGATGAAGTACTGGCCAAGCTGGAGGCTGCACAATGAGTGCTCTGGATTTCCTGGTTGAACTGGGCACTGAAGAACTGCCACCCAAAGCCCTGAACACCCTGGCCGAGGCGTTCCTCGCCGGTATCGACAAGGGCCTGCAAGCAGCCGGCCTGAACTACGAGAGCAAAACCGTTTATGCCGCCCCGCGCCGCCTGGCCGTGCTGATCACCGCACTGGCCACCCAGCAGCCGGATCGCAGCATCAACCTCGACGGCCCGCCACGTCAGGCCGCGTTCGACGCCGAAGGCAACCCGACCCAGGCGGCACTGGGCTTTGCCAAGAAGTGCGGCGTCGACCTGAGCGAAATCGATCAGAGCGGCCCGAAACTGCGCTACAGCCAGAGCATCGCCGGCAAGGCGACCGCGAGCCTGCTGCCGACCATCGTCGAAGATTCCCTGAACGACCTGCCGATCCCTAAACGCATGCGTTGGGGCGCACGCAAGGAAGAATTCGTTCGTCCGACCCAGTGGCTGGTGATGCTGCTCGGTGACCAGGTCATTGATTGCACCATCCTCGCCCAGAAGGCCGGCCGTGACTCCCGTGGCCACCGCTTCCATCACCCGGAAAACGTGCGCATCGGTTCGCCGTCCAGCTACCTGGCCGACCTGCGTGCCGCCTACGTGCTGGCCGACGCCAACGAGCGTCGCGAGATCATCAGCAAGCGCACCGAAGAGCTGGCCACCCGTCAGGAAGGCACGGCAATCGTTCCGCCAGCCCTGCTCGATGAAGTGACCGCGCTGGTCGAGTGGCCAGTGCCGCTGGTGTGCTCGTTCGAAGAGCGCTTCCTCGACGTGCCGCAGGAAGCCCTGATCACCACCATGCAGGACAACCAGAAGTACTTCTGCCTGTTGGACGCCGACGGCAAGTTGCTGCCACGTTTCATTACCGTGGCCAACATCGAAAGCAAAGACCCACAGCAGATCATCGCCGGTAACGAGAAAGTGGTTCGCCCACGCCTGACCGACGCCGAGTTCTTCTTCAAGCAAGACAAGAAGCAGAAGCTCGAAGACTTCAACCAACGCCTGCAAAACGTGGTGTTCCAGGAAAAACTCGGCAGCGTCTACGACAAGGCCGAGCGCGTTTCCAGACTCGCCGCCTACATCGCGGCGCGCATTGGCGGCAACGCTTCGTGGGCTGCTCGTGCGGGCCTGCTGTCCAAATGCGACCTGTCGACCGAGATGGTCGGCGAGTTCCCGGAGATGCAAGGTGTCGCCGGTTACTACTACGCCCTCAACGACGGCGAGCCGGAAGATGTCGCACTGGCGCTGAACGAGCAGTACATGCCGCGCGGTGCCGGCGCTGAACTGCCGAGCACCCTGACCGGTGCGGCCGTGGCCATCGCCGACAAGCTCGACACCCTCGTGGGTATCTTCGGTATCGGCATGCTGCCGACCGGCAGCAAAGACCCGTACGCACTGCGCCGTGCAGCGCTGGGTGTGTTGCGTATCCTGATCGAGAAGCAACTGGATCTGGACCTGAACGACGCCGTGGCTTTCGCCGTGAATGCGTTCGGGACCAAGGTCAAGGCTGCCGGCCTCAACGACTCGGTGCTGGAATTCATCTTCGACCGCCTGCGTGCCCGTTACGAAGACGAAGGCGTGGATGTTGCGACCTACCTGTCGGTACGTGCCCTGAAGCCAGGCTCTGCCCTGGACTTCGACCAGCGCGTGCAAGCGGTACAGGCTTTCCGCAAACTGCCGGAAGCTGCCGCCCTCGCCGCCGTGAACAAGCGCGTGTCTAACCTGCTGAGCAAGGTCGAAGGCTCCGTTCCGACAGTCGTGGAAGCGAAGTACTTCGACAATGCCAACGAGTTCTCCCTGTACTCGGCGATCCAGCAGGCTGACCAGGCTGTACAGCCAATGGCCGCCTCGCGTCAGTACAGCGAGTCCCTGGCACGCCTGGCTGCACTGCGCGAGCCGGTGGATGCGTTCTTCGAAGCCGTGATGGTCAACGCGGAGGACGCAAAAGTGCGCGCCAACCGTTATGCGTTGCTGGCACGTCTGCGTGGTTTGTTCCTCGGCGTCGCCGATATTTCGCTGCTGGGTTGAGGGACTGCTGTTGAAACTGCTGATTCTCGATCGGGACGGAGTGATCAATTACGACTCCGACGCTTACATCAAGTCGGTGGAGGAGTGGATTCCACTCCCCGGTTCGATCGAGGCCATCGCGCAGTTGAGCAAGGCCGGCTGGACGGTAGCGGTCGCTACCAACCAGTCGGGCATCGCTCGCGGTTATTACGACCTCGCCACCCTGGATGCCATGCACGAGCGCTTGCGCGCGCTGGTGGCGGAGCAGGGCGGTGAAGTCGGCCTGATCGTCTACTGCCCCCACGGGCCGGACGAAGGCTGCGATTGCCGCAAGCCGAAACCCGGGATGTTGAAAACCATCGCCGCTCATTACAACGTGTCGCTGACCAATCTCTGGTTCGTCGGCGACAGCCTTGGTGACCTGGAGGCCGCCAAAGCCGTCGATTCACAGCCAGTTTTGGTAAAGACCGGGAAAGGCGAAAAGACTTTGGGTAAGACCCTTCCGGTTGGCACATTGATTTTTGACGATCTGGCGGCGATTGCCGCAGAACTTATCCACAATTAGAGTGCTTCTGAAATTCCTGATAAGGGACCCATCAGGAGTGCGCTTTATACAGGCGGGCAATTCCCGCAACGGTAAACGTCACCATGTCGATATTGCAGGCCATCAGAACCTTCCTCTTTTACCTGCTACTGGGCACCAGCTCTTTGCTGTGGTGCAGCTTGAGTTTTTTTATCGCGCCGTTTCTGCCCTTCAAGGCACGTTATCGCTTCATCAACGTGTACTGGTGCCGCTGCGCCCTGTGGCTGAGCAAAGTGTTCCTGGGCATTCGCTACGAAGTGAAGGGTGCCGAGAACGTACCTGAACGGCCTTGCGTCATTCAGTCAAACCACCAGAGCACCTGGGAGACGTTCTTTCTCTCGGCCTACTTCTCACCGCTGAGCCAGGTGCTCAAACGTGAATTGCTCTATGTGCCGTTCTTCGGTTGGGCCATGGCCATGCTGCGACCGATCGCCATCGATCGCGACAACCCGAAAGCCGCGCTCAAGCATGTGGCGCAAAAAGGCGATGAATTGCTCAAGGACAATGTCTGGGTGCTGATCTTCCCCGAAGGCACACGCGTTCCTTTCGGCACCGTCGGAAAGTTCTCGCGCGGTGGCAGCGCCTTGGCGGTCAACGCCGAGTTGCCGGTGCTGCCGATTGCGCACAACGCAGGCAAGTTCTGGCCGAAAACCGGTTGGGCGAAGAAGCAGGGCGTCATCACAGTGATCATTGGCGAGCCGATGTATGCCGCAGGCACTGGACCGCGAGCCATTGCTGAATTGAACGACCGGGTCCAGGCGTGGAACGAGCAGATGCAACGGGAAATGGGCTCGCTGCCACCAGCCCCGCAAGCGCCGGTTTCAAACGATCAGGTGGCTGTCTGAGATTCTGTGGATAACCTGTGTACCGTTTCATCGAAAAACGTTGTTTTTTGCATGTAAGCTTATGATTTTTTTACATATTTCTTAGAGTGATAAAAATCATAAAAACGTGCATAAGTTTTTTTTGGACGTAAAAAAACCGGCTGATATAGCCGGTTTTTTTATGCCCGGAGCAAACGCAGGCTTTCGCCATGACGAAGCAGCCTGGATCGCCCGTAGGTCGTGAGACAGGAGCCGCAATGAGACCGCGTATTGCTCCGGCGAGAGAGTAAAACGCGGCGAATAAAAAAGGCCAACGCAATGCGTTGGCCTTTTCGTTGGTGCCGACCGGGATCAGAAGTCCAGGTTGGACACCGCCAAAGCGTTGCTCTCGATGAAGTCACGGCGAGGTTCGACCGCATCACCCATCAGGGTGTTGAAGATCTGGTCCGCGCCAATGGCGTCTTCGATGGTCACTTTGAGCATCCGACGCTGGCTTGGGTCCATGGTGGTTTCCCATAGCTGATCCGGGTTCATTTCGCCCAGACCTTTGTATCGCTGGATGGTGTGACGCTTGGTGCTTTCAGCCATCAGCCATTCAAGGGCTTCCTTGAACTCGGTCACCGGCTTCTTGCGCTCGCCACGCTGGATGTACGCGCCGTCGTCCAGCAGGGTGCTCAGTTGAGCGCCTAGCGAAACGACAGTCTTGTAATCGTTGCTGCCGAAGAAGTCGCGGTTGAAGGTGACGTAGTTCGACAGGCCGTGGGAGATCAGTTCGACCTCCGGCAGCCAGACGTTACGTTCACGGTCTTCACGCAGGCTGGCTTTGTAAACCAGGCCGGACTTCTCGACGGTGCGCAAGCGAACTTCGTACTGAGCCAGCCAATCCTGCATCGCTGCGTGATCGGACAGTTGCTCCATGCTCACCGCTGGCAGGTAGATGAAGTGCTCGGTCAGCTCCTGTGGATACAGCCGCGACAGACGCTTGAGGGTCTTCATCACCAGACGGAAGTCAGTCACCAGACGCTCAAGTGCTTCACCGGAAATGCCAGGTGCTTCTTCGTTCAGGTGCAGGCTCGCATCTTCCAGGGCCGACTGCGTCATGTACTCTTCCATGGCGTCGTCGTCTTTGATGTATTGCTCTTGCTTGCCTTTCTTCACTTTGTACAGCGGCGGCTGAGCGATGTAGATGTAGCCACGCTCGATCAGCTCCGGCAACTGACGGAAGAAGAAGGTCAGCAGCAGGGTACGGATGTGCGAACCGTCGACGTCAGCATCGGTCATGATGATGATGTTGTGGTAACGCAGCTTGTCGATGTTGTACTCGTCGCGGCCGATACCGCAGCCCAGCGCAGTGATCAAGGTGCCCACTTCTTGCGAAGAGATCATCTTGTCAAAACGCGCCTTCTCAACGTTCAGGATTTTGCCCTTCAGCGGCAGGATGGCCTGGGTCCGACGGTTACGTCCCTGCTTGGCGGAGCCGCCAGCAGAGTCACCTTCCACGAGGTACAGTTCGGAAAGGGCAGGGTCTTTTTCCTGGCAGTCGGCCAGTTTGCCCGGCAGGCCGGCGATATCCAGCGCGCCTTTACGACGGGTCATTTCACGGGCTTTACGCGCCGCTTCACGGGCACGCGCCGCATCGATCATCTTGCCGACGACCAGCTTGGCTTCGTTCGGGTTTTCCAGCAGGAAGTCGGAGAAGTACTTGCCCATTTCCTGTTCGACCGCGGTCTTCACTTCGGAAGACACCAGCTTGTCTTTGGTCTGGGAGCTGAACTTCGGATCCGGTACTTTCACCGAAATAATCGCGGTCAGGCCTTCACGGGCATCGTCACCGGTGGTGGCGACCTTGTGCTTCTTCGCCAGGCCTTCCGCTTCGATGTAAGTGTTCAGGTTACGCGTCAGTGCGGAACGGAAACCCACCAGGTGAGTACCGCCATCGCGCTGTGGAATGTTGTTGGTGAAACACAACAGGTTCTCGTTGAAACTGTCGTTCCACTGCAGGGCGATTTCCACGCCGATGCCATCTTCACGCTGAATGTTGAAGTGGAACACCTGGTTGACCGCAGTCTTGTTGGTATTCAGGTATTCAACGAACGCACGCAGGCCGCCTTCGTACTTGAACAGCTCTTCCTTGCCGCTGCGCTCATCCTTGAGGACGATGCCGACACCGGAGTTGAGGAAGGACAGTTCACGAATCCGCTTGGCCAGGATGTCCCAGCTAAAGTGGATATTCTTGAAGGTTTCAGCCGATGGCTTGAAGTGAATCTGGGTACCGGTTGTCTCACTCTCGCCGACGATTTTCATCGGTTCTTGCGGAACACCATGGACGTAAGTCTGTTCCCAGATTTTTCCGCTGCGGCGCACCGTAAGAACAAGCTCTTTGGACAGTGCGTTCACCACCGACACACCTACACCGTGCAGACCGCCGGATACTTTATAGGAATTGTCGTCGAACTTACCGCCGGCGTGCAGCACGGTCATGATGACCTCGGCTGCCGAAACGCCTTCTTCTTTGTGCACGTCTACCGGGATGCCACGACCGTTGTCACGAACGGTGATGGACTCATCCGGGTGAATGATGATGCTAATGTCGTCGCAGTGGCCGGCGAGAGCTTCGTCGATCGAGTTATCGACCACTTCGAACACCATGTGGTGCAGACCGCTGCCATCGTCGGTGTCACCAATGTACATACCGGGACGTTTGCGTACGGCATCCAGGCCTTTCAGCACTTTAATGCTCGTTGAGTCGTACGTATTTTCTTCGCTCAATGCCTTCACTCCCGATGGTCGTGGGTCTGGGTGATACGGCCCTGTTCCACGTGGAACAGAGCGACTGGCGTTTCCGTCTGCCAGCCTTCCCTCAATAATTCGTGATCTACACAGGTGATAAATACCTGGCAGCGTAAGTCTTCCAACAAGCGGCAAAGCGCGCGACGGTGGTGCTCGTCCAGTTCGGACGGCAAGTCATCCACCAGATAAATACACTGACCGCGTCGAGCCTGGCTGACCAAGTGCCCTTGGGCAATCCGTAATGCGCAAACCACCAACTTCTGCTGGCCACGGGACAAGATGTCCGCGGCGTTGTGTGCGCCCAGTCTGAGACGCAAATCAGCACGTTGTGGTCCGGCCTGGGTATGCCCCATTTGCTGGTCTCGCTGAAGAGACCCGGCGAGCACAGCACTCAGTTCTCGGTCCTTGTCCCAGCCGCGGTAATAGCTGAGCGTCAAGCCTTCAAGCTCAACCAGTTCGCTCAAGGTTTGTTCAAAGACTGGTTTCAAGGCTTTGATATAAGCGCGGCGGTATTCATCAATTTCAACGCTGGCCTGGCACAGTTCCCTGTCCCAAACCGCTTGCGAAACGGCGTCAAGTGTACCATGCCGCAGCCAAGAGTTTCTCTGGCGCAGGGCCTTCTGCAAGCGCTGCCAGGTTGACATGAAGCGCGGTTCCACGTGGAACACACCCCAGTCCAGAAACTGTCGACGAATCTTCGGCGCCCCTTCCAGCAATCGAAAGCTGTCCGGATTGATCAGTTGCAGTGGCAGTATCTCGGCCAGTTGCGCGGCGCTGCGTGCGTTCTGCCCATCGATACGGATCTGGAATTCGCCTTGGCGATCCCGCGAAATGCCCAAGGCGCTTTGCCCACCCTCCGCCAGTTCAACCTGGCCAAAAACCGTGCATGCCAATTGTTCGTATTGAATGACCGGCAACAAACGAGTGCTGCGAAACGAACGGGCAAGCCCCAGCAGATGGATGGCTTCCAGAACACTGGTTTTGCCGCTGCCGTTGGCGCCGTAAAGAATATTGATGCGGGGGGAGGGGGAGAAGGTCACCGGGTGCAGATTGCGCACCGCGGTGACCGAGACGCGACTTAAGGACATCTAGCTATTACAGACGCATCGGCATGACAACGTAGGCCGAGTCGTCGTTATCCGATTCCTGCACCAGCGCACTGCTGTTGGAGTCGGACAGGATCAGACGAACCTGCTCAGTGGTCATCACGCCCAGTACGTCGAGCAGGTAGCTCACGTTGAAGCCGATTTCCAGAGAGCCGCCGTTGTATTCAACGCCCACTTCTTCTTCCGCCTCTTCCTGCTCCGGGTTGTTCGCCTGGATCTTCAGCTGACCGCTCGCCAGTTGCAGACGGATACCACGGTACTTCTCGTTGGACAGAATGGCGGTACGGCTGAACGCTTCGCGCAGAGCCTGGCGATCGCCAAGTACCAGCTTGTCGCCGCCCTTAGGCAGAACACGCTCATAGTCCGGGAATTTACCGTCGACCAGTTTCGAAGTGAAGGTGAACTCACCGGTGGTGGCGCGGATGTGATGCTGACCCAGCACGATGCTGACATTGCCGTCCGGCTCGGTGAGCAGGCGTGCCAGCTCGAGGATACCCTTACGCGGCACGATGACCTGGTGACGATCCGGCTGACCGATATCGGCCTGCATTGAGCACATGGCCAGACGGTGACCGTCGGTGGCCACGGCGCGGATCACACCGGCGGAAACTTCCAGCAGCATGCCGTTGAGGTAATAACGCACGTCCTGCTGGGCCATGGCGAAGCTGGTGCGTTCGATCAGACGACGCAGCTTGCTTTGCTCCAGGCTGCAGGTCAGCGAACCCGGGCCTTCTTCCACGGTAGGGAAGTCGTTGGCCGGCAGTGTCGACAGAGTGAAGCGGCTACGGCCAGCCTTGACCACAAGCTTCTGCTCGTCGACCTTGATGTCGATCAGCGCATCGTTCGGCAGGCTTTTGCAGATGTCCATCAGCTTGCGCGCAGGCACGGTGATGGAACCCGGATCCGCCGGCTCTTCGAGTTGAACACGACCAACCAGCTCGACTTCCAGGTCGGTACCGGTCAGCGACAATTGCTGGCCTTCGACAACCAGCAGCACGTTGGAAAGTACCGGCAAGGTCTGTCGGCGTTCGACGACGCCTGCGACCAGTTGCAGGGGTTTCAACAGGGCTTCGCGTTGAATGGTGAAATGCATGGTCTAGTCCCTTGCCTTAATAAGCTGCGCTGGTGTTCATCAAGTGGTCAGCGTACGCAGCAGGTTCTTGTAGTCCTCGCGGATGTCCGCGTCGGATTCCTTAAGTTCGTTGATCTTGCGGCACGCGTGCAAGACCGTTGTATGGTCGCGACCGCCAAACACATCACCGATTTCCGGCAGGCTGTGGTTGGTCAGTTCCTTGGACAATGCCATGGCGACCTGACGCGGACGAGCGACCGAACGCGAACGGCGTTTGGACAGCAAGTCAGAGATCTTGATCTTGTAGTACTCGGCGACAGTGCGCTGAATGTTATCCACAGAGACCAGTTTATCCTGCAACGCCAACAAGTCCTTCAGGGATTCGCGAATCAGCTCAATGGTGATATCGCGGCCCATGAAGTGCGAGTGGGCAATCACGCGCTTGAGCGCGCCTTCCAGCTCACGGACGTTGGAGCGAATGCGCTGGGCAATGAAGAACGCGGCATCGTGAGGCAGCTCGACTTTGGCCTGATCGGCCTTCTTCATCAGGATAGCCACGCGGGTTTCCAGCTCCGGCGGCTCGACCGCTACGGTCAGGCCCCAGCCAAAGCGGGATTTCAGGCGTTCTTCAAGGCCTTCGATTTCTTTCGGGTAGCGGTCACTGGTGAGAATAACCTGCTGGCCACCTTCGAGCAGGGCGTTGAAGGTGTGGAAAAACTCTTCCTGGGAACGCTCCTTGCGGGCGAAGAACTGAATGTCATCGATCAGCAACGCGTCCACCGAACGGTAGAAGCGTTTGAACTCGTTGATCGCATTCAGCTGCAGGGCCTTGACCATGTCTGCCACGAAACGCTCGGAATGCAGGTACACCACCTTGGCATTCGGGTTCTTCTTTAATAGATGGTTACCCACAGCGTGCATCAAGTGGGTTTTACCCAAGCCAACGCCACCATAAAGGAAGAGCGGGTTGTAACCGTGCTTGGGGTTATCTGCCACCTGCCAGGCGGCGGCGCGCGCCAGCTGGTTGGATTTACCTTCAACGAAATTCTCGAAGGTAAAGGTGCGGTTCAGGTAACTGGTGTGCTTGAGCGCACCTTCGACCTGCACGGTACGTTGTTCGGCGCGAACCGGAGCCTGTTGCGAACTGGCGCCGGCCATCGGGTCGAAGCTGTCACGGGAAGGTTCTTCCTCAATGACCTCAGACACTTTTTGCGTCGCACGCTTGGTCGACGCGGCGGCAGGTGCCGTCGGCGGACTGGCTGGCGCTTGAGCAGCCTGGGCCTGGGAAGCCGCGGCAGCCAGGGGAGCATTGGGCGCGGCACGAGGTGCCGAACTGCGTTTGCTGCCTATTAACAGGGAAAGCGCAGGTGCCATGCCATTGCCGTGTTCATCGAGCAATTCGAGAACACGCCCCAGGTATTTTTCGTTGACCCAGTCCAGAACAAAACGATTGGGCGCATAGACACGCAACTCGTCGCCTTCGGCTTCGACCTGTAGTGGACGGATCCAAGTGTTGAATTGTTGGGCAGGCAGCTCATCGCGCAGAAGCTCCACGCACTGCTGCCAAAGTTCCACTGACACGGATATCCCCTAAGTTGAAAGCCGGTGAGGCAAAAACAAGCGGCCATTGTAGCGACCAGACGCCGACTTATCCACACGAAGGTGGTTCATCGCCCAAGAAGAATCTCCGTTTTATACGCAAAAAAGGCGACCAGTGGTCTGTGCATAAGCTCTGTGGATAACCGGGGTTAAGGTCATTGTACAAGTGGGGGCGAAACTCGGTGGATAACCGGCCTGTGGATAAAGCCACCTTTCACACACAGGTTATCCGACAGCGCAGCACAGGCTGAACACTGTTTTCCACCGTAGTTGTCATTCTCTGTACAGCTGGTAAAACAAGGCCTGAATCGACTTATCCACAGATGAATGCGCACCTAGCTTTTATAAGCTTTACAGAAAAGCTTTAAATACTTTCCTTTCTTATTTTTATATCTACGCAAGGTGCGAACACAGAAAAACCTCCGGAGATCTATTTATAAGGAAACGTTGGTTGGAAATTGACCTGAAGGCTTGCTTTCTCTAGAATCCCCGGTCTCTTAAAACGGGGGCCATTCCGGCCCGTTGTGGACGAACCAGGTAACACGACAATGAAACGTACTTTCCAACCAAGCACTATCAAACGCGCTCGTACCCACGGTTTCCGTGCTCGCATGGCTACCAAGAACGGTCGTGCCGTCCTGTCGCGTCGTCGCGCCAAAGGTCGTGCGCGTCTGGCAGTTTGATAATCCGGCACTGGAGGTGAGTCAGGACTTCAGTCGGGAAAAGCGTCTGCTTACCCCCCGGCATTTCAAGGCAGTCTTTGACTCCCCTACCGGCAAGGTTCCGGGGAAAAATCTCCTGCTCCTTGCGCGCAACAACGATCTTGATCACCCCCGTCTCGGGTTGGTTATCGGGAAAAAGAGCGTAAAGCTCTCCGTCGAGCGCAATCGCCTCAAACGTCTGATGCGCGAATCGTTTCGCCTGAACCAGGATTCTCTGGTCGGTTGGGACATTGTTATCGTCGCGCGAAAAGGTTTGGGTGACGTAGAAAACCCCGAATTGATTCAGCATCTCGGCAAACTCTGGAAACGACTGGCTCGCAGTTCGCCGGTACCAGCAGTTAAAACCGAACCTGTAGGGGTAGACAGTCCGGATGCGTAAACTGGCACTCGTTCCGATCCAGTTTTATCGCTATGCCATTAGTCCCCTGATGGCCGATCACTGTCGTTTCTACCCCAGCTGTTCTTGCTACGCGTTAGAAGCCATCGAAAATCATGGCCTTCTTCGCGGTGGCTGGCTGACCTTTCGTCGTTTAGGTCGCTGTCATCCGTGGAATTCCGGTGGTTATGACCCGGTTCCACCTATCCCTACCTCCCGTTCTTCTTCGATGGCCGAGTAATCATGGATATCAAACGCACGATCCTGATCGTCGCCCTGGCAATCGTGTCCTACGTTATGGTTCTTAAATGGAACCAGGACTATGGCCAGGCTGCCCTGCCGACTCAGAATGTTGCCACCAATACGACTGCATCGGGCCTGCCGGATACGGCATCTGGCTCCAACGCTTCCGCCAGTGACGACATTCCACGTGCTGCAAGCGACACCAGCGCACCTGCCGAAACGCCGGTGGCTGTGAGCAAGGACCTCATCCAGATCAAAACGGATGTACTGGACCTGGCTGTCGACCCACAAGGTGGCGATGTTGCCCAGCTGACCCTGCCACTGTATCCGCGTCGTCAGGATCACCCGGAAATTCCGTTCCAGCTGTTCGATAACGGCGGCGAACGTACTTATCTGGCGCAAAGCGGTCTGATCGGCACCAACGGTCCGGATGCAAATCCGGCCGGTCGTCCGGTTTATTCCTCGGAGAAGAAGGTTTATCAGCTGGCCGACGGTCAGGACCAATTGGTCGTTGACCTGAAGTTCAGCAAGGACGGCGTCAACTACATCAAGCGTTTCACCCTGAAACGCGGCCTGTATGACGTAACCGTTTCCTACCTGATCGACAACCAGAGCGCCCAGCCCTGGACCGGTGCGATGTTCGCCCAGTTGAAGCGCGACGCCAGCGCCGATCCTTCGTCGACCACGGCTACTGGTACCGCGACTTACCTGGGGGCCGCCCTGTGGACAAGTTCCGAGCCGTACAAGAAAGTGTCCATGAAGGACATGGACAAGGCGCCGCTGAAAGAAACCGTCACTGGCGGTTGGGTTGCCTGGTTGCAGCACTACTTCGTGACCGCATGGATTCCGGCCAAGGGCGAAAACAACGTCGTCCAGACCCGTAAAGACAGCAAAGGCAACTACATCATCGGCTACACCGGTCCATCGATGAGTGTTGCACCGGGTGCCAAGGCTGAAACCAGCGCCGTTCTGTACGCTGGTCCGAAAAGCCAGGCCGTGCTGAAAGAGTTGTCCCCAGGTCTGGAACTGACGGTCGACTACGGCATTCTGTGGTTCATCGCCCAACCGATCTTCTGGTTGCTGCAACATATCCACGCCATTGTGGGTAACTGGGGCTGGTCGATCATCTTCCTGACCATGCTGATCAAAGGGATCTTCTTCCCGCTGTCGGCTGCCAGCTACAAATCCATGGCGCGCATGCGTGCAGTGGCACCGAAACTGGCCGCGCTGAAAGAGCAACATGGCGATGACCGGCAGAAAATGTCGCAAGCCATGATGGAGCTGTACAAGAAAGAGAAGATCAATCCGCTGGGTGGTTGCTTGCCAATCCTCGTGCAGATGCCGGTTTTCCTCTCGCTGTACTGGGTTCTGCTGGAAAGCGTCGAGATGCGTCAGGCGCCGTTCATGCTGTGGATTACTGACCTGTCGATCAAGGATCCGTTCTTCATTCTGCCGATCATCATGGGTGCAACCATGTTCATCCAGCAGCAGCTGAACCCGACTCCTCCGGATCCGATGCAGGCCAAGGTGATGAAGCTGATGCCAATCATCTTCACCTTCTTCTTCCTGTGGTTCCCGGCTGGTCTGGTGCTGTACTGGGTAGTGAACAACTGCCTGTCGATCGCCCAACAGTGGTACATCACACGTAAGATCGAAGCAGCCGCTAAAGCAGCTGCCTGATTTACACTGTGGATAACCACTCAAAACGCCCCCTAGTGGGGCGTTTTGCTATCTGTCACTTTTGTCTGGATACCGGTTTATGAGCGTTCCTCGTGAAACCATCGCAGCCGTCGCCACCGCTCAAGGTCGCGGCGGTGTAGGCATCGTGCGTATTTCCGGGCCGTTGGCCAGCGTTGCGGCCAAGGCCTTCAGTGGTCGCGAGCTCAAGCCGCGATTTGCTCACTACGGTCCGTTTTTCAGTGAAAACGACGAGGTGCTGGACCAGGGCATTGCCTTGTATTTCCCCGGCCCGAACTCGTTCACTGGCGAAGATGTCCTGGAGCTGCAAGGCCATGGCGGCCCGATTGTTCTGGATATGCTGCTCAAACGCTGTCTGGAACTGGGTTGCCGTCTCGCCCGGCCGGGGGAATTCAGTGAGCGCGCCTTCCTCAACGACAAACTGGACCTCGCCCAGGCCGAAGCCATTGCCGACCTGATTGAAGCCAGTTCCGCCCAGGCTGCGCGAAATGCGTTGCGCTCCCTGCAGGGTGCCTTCTCGTCGCGTGTGCATAACCTCACCGAGCAATTGATCGGCCTGCGCATCTATGTCGAAGCGGCCATCGATTTTCCGGAAGAGGAAATCGACTTCCTCGCCGATGGTCACGTCCTGAGCATGCTCGACAAGGTGCGCGACGAGTTATCCACTGTAATCCGCGAAGCCGGGCAGGGTGCCTTGCTGCGTGACGGCATGACCGTGGTCATTGCCGGTCGTCCGAATGCCGGCAAATCCAGCCTGCTCAATGCCCTGGCCGGGCGTGAAGCAGCGATCGTAACGGAAATTGCCGGTACCACCCGTGACGTGCTTCGCGAACATATCCATATCGATGGCATGCCGCTGCACGTCGTGGATACCGCCGGTCTGCGCGATACCGATGATCATGTGGAAAAAATCGGCGTCGAGCGTGCCTTGAAGGCCATCGGCGAAGCGGATCGGGTATTGCTGGTGGTCGATGCCACAGCGCCCGAAGCCCTCGATCCGTTCGCGCTGTGGCCGGAGTTTCTCGAAATCCGTCCCGATCCCGCGAAAGTCACCCTGATCCGCAACAAGGCTGACCTTACAGGCGAAGCCATTGCCCTGGAGGTCAGCCAGGACGGTCATGTCACCATCAGCCTGAGCGCCAAATCGGGTGGTATCGGACTGGAGTTGCTGCGTGATCACCTCAAGGCCTGCATGGGCTATGAACAAACGTCTGAAAGCAGCTTCAGCGCTCGCCGGCGACACCTTGAGGCGCTACGTCATGCCAGTGCTGCCCTCGAGCATGGCCGCGCGCAATTGACCCTGGCCGGTGCTGGCGAGTTATTGGCCGAGGATTTGCGCCAGGCTCAGCAGTCGTTGGGTGAAATCACTGGTGCCTTCAGCTCTGACGATCTGCTGGGGCGAATTTTCTCCAGCTTCTGTATCGGTAAGTAGCCCTCCTGTTATTCACAGACAGGCCATTCGTGCCTGTCTGCTTTCTCCTTTTCTGAAAATAACCTCCAGTGCCGAGCGGGCTTCGTCTGCTTGAGCGTAATTCCTGTACCTGAAATTCGAGCAAACGGAGCTTTTCTGTGGATTAAGCCCTGTGAATAACCGACGCTAAGGTCAGTTGATAACAGGGCTCGAAAACTGAACATAACCGCCTCTGTGGATAACCACCCCTTTCATCCACAGGCTTACACCGGTTATCCAAGGGCCTCATTGGTACATGAACACAGGGTTTTGAATCTCTGTACATATTGAAAACAAAGGCCTGCATCAATCTATCCACAGAAATGTGGGTGCATAGAAATAAACATAAAAACAAAGATTTAATAAATTTCTTTCTTTTTAATTTCTATAACTCCGACTTTTCCACAGCTGGTTAAATTTTGTGCAAAGGGTTCTTTAGGAAGGGCGAAGTCCCTATACTTGTCGACCAGGTCCAAAAACCTGAGCTCAAACTATTCCTGAATTACCTACTTAAGCAGGCACGAGGTGCGTGGTGGATTTCCCTTCCCGTTTTGAAGTGATCGTCATCGGCGGCGGTCATGCCGGTACCGAGGCAGCACTGGCCTCAGCACGTATGGGGGTTAAAACCCTGTTGCTGACGCATAACGTGGAAACCCTCGGTGCCATGAGTTGCAATCCGGCCATTGGCGGGATCGGCAAAAGCCACCTGGTCAAGGAAATCGACGCCCTCGGCGGCGCGATGGCCATGGCCACCGATAAAGGCGGCATCCAGTTTCGCGTGTTGAACAGCCGCAAAGGCCCGGCCGTGCGCGCAACCCGCGCACAGGCAGACCGGGTTCTGTACAAGGCAGCTGTCCGCGAAATCCTGGAAAACCAGCCGAACCTGTGGATATTTCAACAGGCCGCTGACGACCTGATCGTTGAGCAGGAACAAGTTCGTGGTGTTGTCACGCAAATGGGTCTGCGTTTCCTCGCCGATTCCGTGGTGCTGACCACCGGCACGTTCCTCGGTGGACTTATCCACATCGGTTTGCAGAATTTTTCCGGCGGTCGCGCCGGTGATCCGCCATCGATCGCGCTGGCTCACCGTCTGCGTGAACTGCCATTGCGTGTGGGTCGTTTGAAAACCGGTACTCCACCGCGTATCGACGGCCGGTCCGTGGATTTCTCGGTGATGTCCGAACAACCGGGTGATACGCCGATCCCTGTGATGTCGTTCATGGGCAACAAGGAACAGCATCCACGACAGGTCAGTTGCTGGATTACCCACACAAATGCCCGTACCCACGAAATCATTGCCGCGAACCTCGACCGTTCGCCGATGTATTCCGCTGCCGGCGAGATCGAAGGCATCGGCCCGCGTTATTGCCCGTCGATCGAAGACAAGATCCATCGCTTCGCCGACAAGGAAAGCCATCAGGTGTTCATCGAACCGGAAGGTTTGACCACCCATGAGCTGTATCCGAACGGGATATCCACAAGCTTGCCGTTCGACGTGCAATTGCAGATCGTGCAATCGATCCGCGGCATGGAAAACGCGCACATCGTGCGTCCTGGTTACGCGATCGAGTACGACTACTTCGATCCACGGGATTTGAAATACAGCCTGGAAACCAAAGTCATCGGCGGTCTGTTCTTCGCCGGGCAAATCAACGGTACAACCGGTTACGAAGAAGCCGGTGCCCAGGGTTTGCTCGCCGGAACCAACGCTGCACTGCGTGCACAAGGCAAAGAGGCCTGGTGCCCGCGTCGCGACGAGGCCTATATCGGTGTGTTGGTCGACGACCTGATCACCCTTGGTACCCAAGAGCCGTACCGGATGTTCACGTCCCGCGCCGAATATCGTCTGATCCTGCGCGAAGACAACGCCGACCTGCGCTTGACCGAAAAAGGTCGCGAACTGGGCCTGGTGGATGACGTGCGCTGGGCGGCTTTCTGCAAAAAACGCGAAAGCATCGAACTGGAAGAGCAGCGCCTGAAAAGCACCTGGGTACGCCCGGGCACCGAACAGGGCGATGCCATTGCCGAAAAATTCGGCACGCCACTGACTCACGAATACAACCTGCTCAATCTCTTGAGCCGTCCGGAAATCGACTACGCTGGTCTGATTGCCGTGACCGGTGGGGGCGCAGAAGATCCACAGGTTGCCGAGCAGGTCGAAATCAAGACCAAGTACGCCGGCTACATCGATCGTCAACAGGATGAAATCGCCCGCTTGCGTGCCAGCGAAGACACCAGACTGCCTGTGGATATCGATTACACGAACATTTCCGGTCTCTCCAAGGAGATCCAGAGCAAGCTCGGCGCGACCCGTCCAGAAACCCTGGGTCAGGCCTCGCGTATCCCGGGCGTTACGCCGGCAGCCATTTCGCTGTTGATGATTCATTTGAAAAAACGCGGCGCGGGCCGTCAGTTGGAGCAAAGCGCTTGAGTTCGTTGGTCACTTCGCAACACGCAGAAGAGTTATCCACAGGTGCTCGCCAACTCGGTGTCACGCTGACAGAAACCCAGCACGCACAGTTGCTGGGTTACCTGGCCCTGTTGATCAAATGGAACAAGGCTTACAACCTCACCGCCGTGCGTGATCCGGACGAAATGGTTTCCCGTCACTTGCTCGATAGCCTGAGCGTGATGTCGTTCATCGAAAACGGTCGCTGGCTCGACGTCGGCAGCGGCGGCGGCATGCCTGGCATTCCGCTGGCGATCCTGTTTCCCGAGTCCCAGGTGACCTGCCTGGACAGCAACGGCAAGAAAACCCGCTTCCTGACCCAGGTCAAACTCGAACTCAAACTGGATAACCTGCAAGTTATCCACAGTCGCGTCGAAGCATTCCAGCCTGCACAGCCATTCAACGGGATCATTTCCCGGGCGTTCAGCAGCATGGAAAACTTCAGTAACTGGACTCGCCACCTTGGCGATAGCGAAACACGCTGGCTGGCAATGAAGGGCGTTCATCCGGCCGATGAGCTGGTAGCATTGCCGGCAGACTTCCACCTCGATAGCGAACACGCCCTGGCCGTACCTGGTTGCCAAGGCCAACGCCATCTGCTGATACTGCGCCGCACGGCATGATTGGGAACACAAGCAAGAATGGCTAAGGTATTCGCGATTGCGAACCAAAAGGGTGGCGTGGGCAAAACCACCACCTGCATCAACCTCGCAGCATCCCTGGTCGCGACCAAGCGCCGGGTGCTGTTGATCGATCTCGATCCACAGGGCAACGCCACCATGGGTAGCGGTGTGGATAAACATGGCCTGGAAAACTCGGTCTACGACCTGCTGATCGGTGAATGTGACCTGGCCCAGGCCATGCACTACTCCGAACACGGTGGTTACCAGCTGTTGCCGGCCAACCGCGACCTCACCGCGGCCGAAGTGGTTCTGCTGGAAATGCAGATGAAGGAAAGCCGTCTGCGCAGCGCGCTGGCGCCGATCCGGGAAAACTACGATTACATCCTGATCGACTGCCCGCCGTCGCTGTCGATGCTGACCCTGAACGCACTGGTTGCCGCCGACGGGGTCATTATCCCCATGCAGTGCGAGTACTTCGCACTCGAAGGCTTGAGCGACCTTGTGGATAACATCAAGCGTATCTCTGAACTGTTGAACCCGAACCTGAAGGTCGAAGGCCTGCTGCGCACGATGTACGACCCGCGCCTGAGCCTGATGAACGATGTCTCGGCGCAGCTCAAGGAACACTTCGGCGAGCAGCTCTACGACACCGTCATTCCGCGCAACATCCGTCTGGCCGAAGCACCAAGCTACGGCATGCCGGCGCTGGCGTACGACAAAGCGTCGCGAGGCGCTGTTGCCTACCTCGCATTGGCGGGCGAGATGGTTCGTCGTCAACGCAAAAACTCACGCATCGCCGCTGCTCAGGCAACTTAAGGAATCCCCATGGCCGTCAAGAAACGAGGTCTCGGACGTGGACTGGATGCTCTGTTGAGTGGTCCGACTGTCAGCTCGCTGGAAGAACAAGCGGCGCAAGCCGATCAGCGTGAGCTGCAGCACCTTCCCCTGGATCTGCTCCAGCGCGGCAAGTACCAGCCGCGTCGTGACATGGATCCGCAGGCGCTCGAAGAGTTGGCGCAGTCGATCAGGGCCCAGGGTGTCATGCAGCCCATCGTGGTTCGCCCGATCGGCAGCGGCCGCTTCGAGATCATTGCCGGCGAACGCCGCTGGCGCGCCAGCCAGCAAGCCGGGCAGGAAACGATCCCGGCGATGGTTCGCGATGTACCCGATGAAACCGCGATCGCTATCGCCCTGATCGAGAACATCCAGCGCGAAGACCTGAACCCGATTGAAGAAGCCGTGGCCCTGCAGCGTTTGCAGCAGGAGTTCCAGCTGACCCAGCAACAGGTAGCCGAGGCTGTGGGCAAGTCCCGGGTGACCGTGGCCAACCTGTTGCGCCTGATTTCCTTGCCGGAAGTCATCAAGACCATGTTGTCCCACGGCGACCTGGAAATGGGTCATGCCCGTGCATTGCTCGGTTTGCCGGAAATTCAACAGGTTGAAGGGGCGCGACATGTTGTCGCACGCGGGCTGACCGTGCGCCAGACCGAGGCACTGGTTCGCCAGTGGTTGAGTGGGAAACCGGAGCCTGTTGAACCGGCAAAACCGGACCCGGATATCGCCCGTCTCGAACAGCGCCTGGCCGAGCGCCTAGGCTCTGCGGTGCAGATCCGCCACGGTAAGAAGGGTAAAGGGCAGTTGGTGATTGGCTACAACTCACTGGATGAGCTTCAAGGCGTACTTGCACATATCCGCTGAAACATTTCCTCATGTAGCGCGCAGTCGGAAATCACTACCTGACAGTTGAATAGGGGCAGAACCGCCCCTATACTCTGCGCGCATTTTGTCGGCACAAATTATGCCAAGTTATTGAATTTCGGCAGCCGACCATTGGAGAGTAAAAGTGATGGAAACCCGCACGCCAAACCGCCTGCCCTTCCATCGCCTGGCAGTTTTTCCGGTGTTAATGGCTCAATTTGTCGTGTTGCTGATCGCCGCTTTGGCGCTTTGGTACCGATATGGAGTCGTTGCCGGGTACTCGGGACTCTGCGGAGGCCTGATAGCCTTGCTACCCAATGTTTATTTCGCTCACAGGGCATTTCGGTTTTCCGGCGCTCGAGCGGCCCAGTCCATCGTCCGGTCTTTTTATGCCGGCGAGGCAGGCAAACTGATTTTGACGGCAGTGCTGTTTGCACTGGTGTTTGCAGGTGTGAAGCCACTGGCGCCGATTGCAGTATTCGGTGCCTTCGTGCTGACTCAGTCAGTCAGCTGGTTCGCTCCCCTGCTGATGAGAACAAGACTTTCGAGACCTTAGGGCGTTTGAGGCAACCATGGCAGAAACAACCGCTTCGGGCTATATCCAGCACCACTTGCAGAACCTGACCTTCGGTCAGCTCCCTACCGGCGGCTGGGGCTTTGCCCACACCGCAGCAGAAGCCAAGGAAATGGGCTTCTGGGCTTTCCATGTCGATACTCTCGGCTGGTCGGTCGCATTGGGTCTGATCTTCGTTCTTCTTTTCCGCATGGCGGCAAAGAAAGCGACTTCCGGTCAGCCAGGTGCTTTGCAGAACTTCGTTGAAGTTTTGGTCGAATTCGTCGATGGCAGCGTGAAAGACAGCTTCCATGGCCGTAGCCCGGTGATTGCACCGCTGGCACTGACCATCTTCGTCTGGGTGTTCCTGATGAACGCCGTCGACCTGGTACCGGTCGACTGGATTCCTCAACTGGCCATCCTGATCACCGGCGACCACCACATCCCGTTCCGCGCCGTGTCGACCACCGACCCGAACGCGACCCTGGGCATGGCGTTCTCGGTCTTCGCACTGATCATTTTCTACAGCATCAAGGTCAAGGGCCTCGGCGGCTTCATCGGCGAGCTGACCCTGCACCCGTTCGGCAGCAAGAACATCTTCGTTCAGGCCCTGCTGATCCCGGTGAACTTCCTGCTGGAATTCGTGACCCTGATCGCCAAGCCGATCTCCCTGGCTCTGCGTCTGTTCGGCAACATGTACGCCGGCGAGCTGGTCTTCATTCTGATTGCTGTGATGTTCGGCAGCGGTCTGCTCTGGCTTAGTGGCCTGGGCGTTGTTCTGCAGTGGGCGTGGGCTGTGTTCCACATCCTGATCATCACCCTGCAGGCGTTCATCTTCATGATGTTGACCATCGTTTACCTGTCGATGGCACACGAAGAAAACCATTAAGGCCAGTCTCGACTAGTCTGATGTCCTTCCCGGTAAAACGGGAAGGTGCTCCTTGCGGGGCATCTGAAACGATTTGTTTTACCGCTTTAATCTAAAAAACCTAAACCATACGACGTAAAAGTCGGGAGGAAAGATGGAAACTGTAGTTGGTCTAACCGCTATCGCTGTTGCACTGTTGATCGGCCTGGGCGCACTGGGTACCGCAATTGGTTTCGGCCTGCTGGGCGGCAAGTTCCTGGAAGGCGCAGCGCGTCAGCCAGAAATGGTTCCAATGCTGCAAGTTAAAATGTTCATCGTTGCCGGTCTGCTCGACGCCGTAACCATGATCGGTGTTGGTATCGCTCTGTTCTTCACCTTTGCGAACCCGTTCGTTGGTCAAATCGCTGGCTAATTACTCGGATCTTCCGGGTAATTTGGTGTGATGGACAACGTAACTGCGAGGTGTTGGCGTGAACATTAATGCGACCCTGATTGGCCAGTCCGTTGCGTTCCTGATTTTTGTACTGTTCTGCATGAAGTTCGTATGGCCTCCGGTCATTGCGGCTCTGCACGAACGTCAAAAGAAGATCGCTGATGGTCTGGACGCTGCCAGCCGTGCAGCTCGCGACCTGGAGTTGGCCCAAGAGAAAGCGGGTCACCAACTGCGCGAAGCGAAAGCTCAGGCAGCTGAAATCATCGAGCAAGCCAAGAAACGCGGTAACCAGATTGTCGAAGAGGCTGTTGAAAAAGCCCGTGTCGACGCTGACCGTGTGAAGGTTCAGGCTCAAGCCGAGATCGAACAGGAACTGAACAGTGTCAAAGACGCGCTGCGTGCCCAAGTGGGCTTGCTGGCAGTCGGCGGCGCCGAGAAGATCCTGGGTGCCACAATCGATCAAAACGCGCACGCAGAGCTGGTTAACCAACTGGCTGCTGAAATCTAAGCGAGGGCGATCATGGCAGAACTGACCACGTTGGCCCGACCTTACGCTAAGGCGGCCTTCGAGCACGCTCAGGCCCACCAGCAACTGGCCAATTGGTCAGCCATGCTCGGCCTGGCTGCAGCGGTGTCGGAAGACGACACCATGCAGCGCGTGCTCAAGGCCCCGCGACTGACGAGCGCAGAAAAGGCCGCCACGTTCATTGACGTGTGCGGCGACAAGTTTGATGCCAAGGCACAGAACTTCATCCACGTCGTTGCCGAAAACGACCGTCTCCCGCTGTTGCCGGAGATCGCCGCTCTGTTTGACCTGTACAAGGCCGAACAAGAGAAGTCGGTAGACGTTGAAGTGACCAGTGCTTTTGCATTGAACCAAGAACAGCAAGACAAACTCGCCAAGGTTCTCAGTGCACGACTCAACCGGGAAGTGCGCCTGCAAGTTGCGGAGGACGCTGCCCTTATTGGTGGTGTCGTCATCCGCGCCGGCGACCTGGTTATCGATGGCTCGATTCGCGGCAAAATCGCGAAACTTGCCGAAGCATTGAAATCTTGAGTTTGAAGGGGCAGCAGAGCAATGCAGCAACTCAATCCTTCCGAAATAAGTGAAATTATCAAGGGCCGCATCGACAAGCTCGATGTGACCTCCCAAGCCCGTAACGAAGGCACTGTCGTCAGCGTATCTGACGGTATCGTGCGGATTCACGGTCTGGCCGACGTAATGTACGGCGAGATGATCGAGTTTCCGGGCGGCGTCTTCGGTATGGCCCTCAACCTGGAGCAAGACTCCGTAGGTGCCGTTGTATTGGGCGCATACCAGTCTCTGGCTGAAGGCATGAGCGCCAAGTGCACCGGCCGCATCCTGGAAGTTCCGGTTGGTAAGGAACTGCTGGGTCGCGTAGTCGACGCACTGGGTAACCCTGTTGACGGCAAAGGTCCACTGGGCAACACCGAGACCGACGCGGTCGAGAAAGTTGCTCCAGGCGTGATCTGGCGTAAGTCGGTAGACCAGCCTGTACAGACTGGCTACAAGGCTGTCGATGCCATGATCCCTGTCGGCCGTGGCCAGCGTGAGCTGATCATCGGTGACCGTCAGATCGGTAAAACCGCTCTGGCGATCGACGCGATCATCAACCAGAAGAACAGCGGCATTTTCTGCGTCTACGTAGCGATCGGTCAGAAACAATCGACCATCGCCAACGTGGTTCGCAAGCTGGAAGAAAACGGCGCCCTGGCCAACACGATCATCGTGGCTGCCAGTGCTTCGGAATCTCCTGCGCTGCAATTCCTGGCACCGTACTCCGGTTGCACCATGGGTGAATTCTTCCGCGACCGCGGTGAAGACGCGCTGATCGTTTATGACGATCTGTCCAAGCAAGCAGTGGCTTACCGCCAGATTTCCCTGCTGCTGCGCCGTCCACCAGGCCGTGAAGCTTACCCAGGCGACGTGTTCTATCTCCACTCCCGTCTGCTGGAGCGCGCATCCCGCGTTTCGGAAGAATACGTAGAGAAGTTCACCAACGGCGCAGTGACCGGCAAAACCGGTTCCCTGACCGCACTGCCGATCATCGAAACCCAGGCTGGCGACGTTTCCGCGTTCGTTCCGACCAACGTGATTTCCATCACCGACGGTCAGATCTTCCTGGAATCGGCCATGTTCAACTCGGGCATCCGCCCTGCAGTGAACGCCGGTGTTTCGGTATCCCGTGTGGGTGGTGCCGCTCAGACCAAGATCATCAAGAAGCTGTCCGGTGGTATCCGTACCGCTCTGGCTCAGTACCGTGAACTGGCGGCATTCGCCCAGTTCGCTTCTGACCTGGACGAAGCGACCCGTAAGCAACTTGAGCATGGTCAGCGCGTTACCGAGCTGATGAAGCAGAAGCAATACGCACCAATGTCGATCGCTGACATGGCGCTGTCGCTGTATGCCGCTGAGCGTGGGTTCCTGACTGACGTTGAAATCGCCAAGATCGGCAGCTTCGAGCAAGCGCTGATTGCTTTCTTCAACCGCGATCACGCCGATTTGATGGCGAAGATCAACGTGAAAGGTGACTTCAATGACGAAATCGACGCTGGCATGAAAGCCGGTATCGAGAAGTTCAAGGCCACCCAAACCTGGTAAGCCGCAGCGGGAGCCGCAAGGCTCCCGCTTGCTAACCTGATAGGTGTTACATGGCAGGCGCAAAAGAGATTCGCAGTAAGATTGCGAGCATCAAAAGCACGCAAAAGATTACCAGCGCCATGGAAAAAGTGGCGGTCAGCAAAATGCGCAAGGCACAAATGCGCATGGCTGCTAGCCGTCCTTATGCGGAGCGTATCCGCCAGGTAATTGGGCATCTGGCCAACGCCAACCCGGAATACCGCCACCCGTTCATGATCGACCGCGAAATCAAGCGTGTCGGTTATGTCGTAGTGAGCAGTGACCGTGGTCTGTGCGGTGGCTTGAACACCAACCTGTTCAAGGCCCTGGTCAAGGACATGGCGGTAAACCGCGAAAACGGCGTCGAGATCGATCTGTGTGTCGTTGGTAGCAAGGGTGCGGCCTTTTTCCGCAACTTCGGCGGTAACGTCGTTGCAGCTATCAGCCACCTGGGTGAAGAGCCGTCGATCAATGATCTGATCGGCAGCGTCAAGGTGATGCTGGATGCCTACCTGGACGGCCGTATTGACCGCCTGTCCGTGGTGTCCAACAAGTTCATCAACACCATGACGCAACAGCCTACCGTGGAGCAGTTGATTCCACTGGTGGCAACCCCGGATCAAGACCTCAAGCACCACTGGGACTATCTCTACGAACCGGATGCCAAGGAGCTGCTGGACGGCTTGATGGTCCGTTACGTGGAGTCGCAGGTCTACCAGGCGGTGGTCGAGAACAACGCGGCTGAACAAGCTGCGCGGATGATCGCGATGAAGAACGCTACCGACAACGCCGGTGATTTGATCAGCGATTTGCAGCTGGTCTACAACAAGGCGCGTCAGGCTGCGATCACCCAAGAGATCTCGGAAATCGTCGGCGGCGCTGCCGCGGTTTAACGGTTCAAATATTCAGAGGATCCAGCTATGAGTAGCGGACGTATCGTTCAAATCATCGGCGCCGTTATCGACGTGGAATTTCCACGCGACAGCGTACCGAGCATCTACAACGCGCTGACTGTACAAAGCGCGGCCGGGACCACCCTGGAAGTTCAGCAGCAGCTGGGCGACGGCGTGGTTCGTACCATTGCGATGGGTTCCACCGAAGGCTTGAAGCGCGGTCTGGACGTTGTCGACTCTGGCGCAGCCATCTCCGTACCGGTCGGTAAAGCGACTCTGGGCCGGATCATGGACGTTCTGGGCAACCCGATCGACGAAGCTGGTCCTATCGCCACTGAAGAGCGTTGGGGCATTCACCGTCCAGCGCCTTCGTTCGCTGAACAGGCAGGCGGCAACGACCTGCTGGAAACCGGCATCAAGGTTATCGACCTGGTTTGCCCGTTCGCCAAAGGCGGTAAAGTCGGTCTGTTCGGTGGTGCCGGTGTAGGCAAGACCGTAAACATGATGGAGCTGATCCGTAACATCGCCATCGAGCACAGCGGTTATTCCGTGTTCGCCGGTGTGGGTGAGCGTACTCGTGAGGGTAACGACTTCTACCACGAGATGAAGGACTCCAACGTTCTGGACAAAGTGGCACTGGTTTACGGTCAGATGAACGAGCCGCCGGGTAACCGTCTGCGCGTAGCACTGACCGGCCTGACCATGGCCGAGAAGTTCCGTGACGAAGGTAACGACGTTCTGCTGTTCGTCGACAACATCTATCGTTACACCCTGGCCGGTACTGAAGTATCCGCACTGCTGGGCCGTATGCCTTCGGCAGTAGGTTACCAGCCGACCCTGGCTGAAGAGATGGGCGTTCTGCAAGAACGTATCACTTCGACCAAGGAAGGTTCGATCACTTCGATCCAAGCGGTATACGTACCTGCGGATGACTTGACCGACCCGTCGCCAGCGACCACCTTCGCCCACTTGGACGCTACCGTCGTTCTGTCCCGTGACATCGCTTCCCTGGGTATCTACCCGGCGGTCGATCCACTCGACTCGACTTCGCGCCAGCTGGACCCGAACGTAATCGGCCAGGACCACTACGACACCGCTCGCGGCGTTCAGTACGTTCTGCAGCGTTACAAAGAACTGAAGGACATCATTGCGATCCTGGGTATGGACGAGCTGTCGGAAGCCGACAAGCAGTTGGTAAACCGTGCTCGTAAGATCCAGCGCTTCTTGTCGCAGCCGTTCTTCGTGGCTGAAGTCTTCACCGGTGCATCGGGTAAATACGTTTCCCTGAAAGACACCATTGCTGGCTTCAAAGGCATCCTCAACGGTGACTACGACCACCTGCCAGAACAAGCGTTCTACATGGTTGGCGGCATCGAAGAAGCGATCGAGAAAGCCAAGAAACTGTAATCCCGGCGCCCGGCAACGGGCGCTAATTTAGGTTGAGGCAATCAGATGGCTATGACAGTCCATTGCGATATCGTCAGCGCGGAAGGAGAAATCTTTTCCGGTCTGGTCGAGATGGTGATTGCGCACGGTGCACTGGGTGATCTTGGTATCGCTCTGGGTCACGCGCCGCTGATCACTAATCTGAAGCCAGGTCCGATCCGCCTGGTCAAGCAGGGCGGGGAAGAGGAGGTGTATTACATCTCCGGTGGTTTCCTCGAGGTTCAGCCGAACATGGTCAAGGTTCTTGCCGACACCGTGCAACGTGCTGCCGACCTGGACGAAGCCGCAGCTTTGGAAGCCGTTAAGGCTGCCGAGAAAGCCCTGCATGAGCGAGGCGCGGAATTCGATTACGGTTCTGCTGCCGCACGTCTGGCCGAGGCTGCAGCTCAGCTGCGCACCGTCCAGCAGATCCGCAAGAAGTTCGGCCACTAAGGCAGCACTTGTTGTGTGATTGATTAAAAAGGGTAGCCTCGGCTACCCTTTTTTCTTTTCCGACTTTTACAACCTGGTCGCAGCCGTTGACCACCCAGGATTGGTAGCCAGTCATGTCTCTTGAAATCGTTATTCTCGCTGCTGGCCAAGGCACGCGCATGCGTTCCGCTTTGCCGAAAGTCTTGCACCCGATTGCCGGCAACTCGATGCTTGGCCATGTTATCCACAGCGCCCGGCAACTTGATCCACAGCGCATCCACGTCGTGATCGGTCACGGTGCCGATGCCGTGCGCGAGCGCCTGGCAGCGGATGACCTGAATTTCGTCCTGCAGGATAAACAGCTGGGTACCGGTCACGCCGTTGCTCAGGCAGTGCCGTTCATTCAGTCCGACACCGTGCTGGTGCTCTACGGTGATGTGCCGTTGATCGAGGTCGAAACCCTGCAGCGCCTGCTCAAGCAGGTCGGTCCGCAGCAGCTGGGCTTGCTGACCGTCGAGCTGGATGACCCGACCGGTTACGGCCGAATTGTTCGTGATGCCGCCGGCAAGGTTGCGGCCATCGTCGAACAGAAAGATGCCAATGAAGCCGAACGCAAGATCACCGAAGGCAATACCGGCATTCTGGCGCTGCCTTTTGCCCGCCTTGGCGACTGGATGAGCCGACTCTCCAATAACAACGCCCAGGGCGAGTACTACCTGACCGACATCATTGCCATGGCAGTGAGCGATGGTCTGGTGGTGGCCACCGAGCAACCGCACGACGCCATGGAAGTGCAGGGCGCCAATGACCGCAAGCAACTCTCCGAACTGGAACGGCATTATCAATTGCGCGCCGGTCGTCGTTTGATGGCTCAAGGTGTGACGCTGCGCGACCCGGCACGATTCGACGTGCGCGGAGACGTGACCGTGGGCCGCGACGTGCTGATCGACATCAACGTGATCCTCGAAGGCAAGGTGGTCATCGAAGACGACGTGGTGATCGGCCCGAACTGCGTGATCAAGGACAGCACCCTGCGCAAAGGCGTGGTCATCAAGGCCAACAGCCATATCGAAGGTGCCGTTCTGGGTGAAGGCAGCGATGCTGGCCCGTTCGCGCGTCTGCGTCCAGGTTCCGTGCTGGAAGCGCGGGCCCATGTGGGTAACTTCGTCGAGTTGAAAAACGCTCACCTGGGCGAAGGTGCCAAGGCCGGTCACCTGACTTACCTGGGCGATGCCGAAGTGGGCGCGCGCACCAACATCGGTGCTGGCACCATTACCTGCAACTACGACGGTGCCAACAAGTGGAAAACCGTGCTGGGTGAAGACGTGTTCATCGGTTCCAACAACTCGTTGGTAGCTCCTGTGGATATCCTGGACGGTGCGACCACGGCGGCCGGCTCGACCATTACCTCGACTGTGGATAAATCCCAGTTGGCCATCGGGCGTGCTCGTCAGAAGAACATCGATGGCTGGAAGCGGCCTGAGAAGATCAAGAAGGACTGAGTTATCCACAACTCTTTTTATCGCTTTGCGCTTGACGAAGTTTCGTTGATAGGTTTTGATTGCTTCCGTTATCTTTCGAAGCGAAACTTATCAGCTCATGTCGAAGCGTAATACACCTCAACGTCGTCACAACATCCTCGCCTTGCTCAATGAGCAGGGCGAAGTCAGCGTGGATGAGTTGGCCAAGCGCTTCGAAACGTCGGAAGTTACGATTCGCAAGGATCTGGCGGCACTTGAAAGCCATGGCCTGTTGCTGCGTCGTTACGGCGGAGCGGTCACCATGCCTCAGGAACTGGTCGCGGACCTTGGTCAGCCGATTTCCAAGTACAAGCAAGCCATCGCTCGTGCCGCCGTCGCGCGGATTCGCGAGCATGCGCGGATCATTATCGACAGTGGCAGTACCACCGCCTCCATGATCCCGGAACTCGGCCAACAACCCGGCCTGGTGGTGATGACCAACTCGCTGCATGTCGCCAACGCCCTGAGCGAACTTGAGCACGAACCGGTGCTATTGATGACCGGTGGTACCTGGGACCCGCATTCCGAGTCCTTTCAGGGGCAGGTCGCCGAGCAGGTCCTACGCTCCTACGACTTCGACCAGCTATTCATCGGTGCCGATGGCATCGATCTGGTTCGCGGTACAACCACCTTCAACGAACTGCTCGGGCTGAGCCGGGTCATGGCCGAAGTCGCCCGCGAAGTGGTCGTGATGGTGGAGGCCGACAAGATCGGTCGCAAGATTCCCAACCTGGAACTGCCCTGGAGCAGTGTCCATACCCTTATTACCGATGAACGCCTGCCATTAGAGGCTCGCGATCAGATTCAGGCCCGCGGCATCACGTTGATTTGCGCGGCTGTCAGTCAGGAGAAATAGCATGTGTGGAATTGTCGGCGCAGTCGCAGAACGTAACATCACCGCCATCCTGGTCGAAGGCCTGAAACGTCTGGAATACCGCGGGTATGACAGTGCCGGCGTGGCGGTCTACACCAACGACGAAAAACTCGAGCGCGTGCGTCGTCCGGGCAAGGTCAGTGAACTGGAACAAGCACTGGCTGCCGAGCCACTGCTCGGGCGCCTGGGCATTGCCCACACCCGCTGGGCTACTCACGGTGCGCCGTGCGAGCGCAATGCCCACCCGCATTTCTCCGGCGACCTGGCGGTGGTGCATAACGGCATCATCGAGAACCACGAAGCCCTGCGTGAACAACTCAAGGCCCTGGGTTATGTGTTCACCTCGGACACCGACACCGAAGTCATCGCTCACCTGTTGAACCACAAACTCAAGGATCTGAGCGACCTGACCGTGGCCCTCAAGGCAACTGTCAAAGAACTGCACGGTGCTTATGGCCTGGCAGTGATCAGCATGAAGCAACCTGATCGCCTGGTCGCAGCCCGCAGCGGCAGCCCGCTGGTGATCGGCCTGGGCCTGGGGGAAAACTTCCTGGCGTCCGACCAGTTGGCCCTGCGTCAGGTCACCGACCGCTTCATGTACCTGGAAGAAGGCGATATCGCCGAAATCCGCCGCGACAGCGTGCAGATCTGGGACGTCAACGGCCAGGCTGTCGAGCGCGAAGCCGTGCAGTATCGCGACGGCGCCGAAGCCGCTGAAAAGGGCGAGTTCCGTCACTTCATGCTCAAGGAAATCCACGAGCAACCATCCGTGGTGCAGCGCACCCTGGAAGGTCGCCTGAGTCAGAACCAGGTCCTGGTACAGGCATTCGGCCCACAGGCCGCCGAGCTGTTCGCCAAAGTGCGTAACGTACAGATCGTTGCGTGCGGCACCAGTTACCACGCCGGCATGGTCGCGCGTTACTGGCTCGAAGAACTGGCCGGCATTCCCTGCCAAGTCGAAGTCGCCAGCGAATTCCGCTACCGCAAGGTGGTAGTGCAGCCGGACACCTTGTTCGTGAGCATTTCCCAGTCCGGTGAAACCGCCGACACCCTGGCCGCACTGCGCAACGCCAAGGAACTGGGCTACCTCGCCAGCCTGGCGATCTGCAACGTCGGCATCAGCTCGCTGGTGCGCGAATCCGACCTGACCTTGTTGACCCAGGCCGGTCGCGAAATCGGTGTGGCATCGACCAAAGCATTCACCACGCAATTGGTTGGCCTGTTGTTGCTGACGCTTTCCCTGGGTCAGGTTCGTGGCACCTTGGCCGAAGGTGTCGAAGCGACGCTGGTCGAAGAACTGCGTCGTTTGCCAACCCGCCTGGGCGAAGCGCTGGCCATGGACAGCACCGTGGAAAAAATCTCCGAGCTGTTCGCCGAAAAACACCACACACTGTTCCTCGGCCGTGGCGCGCAGTTCCCGGTGGCGATGGAAGGGGCGCTCAAGCTCAAGGAAATCTCCTATATCCACGCCGAAGCCTATCCGGCCGGCGAGTTGAAACACGGCCCGTTGGCGCTTGTGGATAACGACATGCCAGTGGTGACCGTGGCGCCGAACAACGAACTGCTGGAGAAGCTGAAGTCCAACCTTCAGGAAGTCCGCGCCCGTGGTGGCCAGTTGATCGTCTTCGCTGACGAGAAGGCCGGCATGACCAACGGTGAAGGCACCCACGTGGTGCACATGCCGCACATCCACGACATCCTGTCGCCGATCCTCTACACCATCCCGCTGCAACTGCTGTCGTACTACGTCGCCGTGCTCAAAGGCACCGACGTTGACCAGCCGCGCAACCTGGCGAAGTCGGTCACTGTGGAATAAGTTATCCACAGATGAAAAACCCCTGGTTTTTGAGAATTAAAACTGTCGCGTGTGAATTAAAACTGTCGCTGGTGGCCGCTTGACCTTCGGCGCCGCCCGTTGACAGGTAGGACTAGGCTCAGCTCGTTCAATGAGTGATCCATCACCCCGCACCGTTGGTTCGGGGTGTGGTATCAAGGTGCTGGGCTGGGCTGCAAGCCTTAATAGCATGTCATATGGCCAATAATCCTGAGCGCTACGCCATAAAATTAAGTGACGTTTAACAATGCTCTTACGTATTCAGCGGAATGAGACCATTCGTTCTTATATAGAACGAAATATCTACATTTATGGAAAAGCTCAATTTAAACAATGGAATACACCTCAAGAATTAACGGCCGCACATATTAAAGAGGTAGCATCATTACTGGGATGGCATGGTTGCTACGGGTTCAACCGGTTATTGCATAATCACACCTTTCAACCGTTCCACTCAGTATTCAAAAACTCTCAGGACATGGCTTACTCTGGCACCAGATATATTTCTGAGGTCAACAATTACGAACCCATCTCGCGGGCGTATTTAACCTTCTGTCCCGAATGCGTGAGGAGTGACATAGCTACATTTGGTTTTCCGTACTGGCATAGAAACCCACTAGGATCTCTGTCTGCATGTGCTATTCACAACGTTGTCTTAGAAGCCGAGTGTCCTATATGCGGCAAGCCGTTTACCTCGCAAAAGCATGGTCTTAATGTAATGTGGGAGGGGTGTGGGGGTAAACATCTCAGCGAATGTGTGGCGAAAGTCAATGACGATCCATTGGAGTTAAAGCGTTCAAGAATAATCGATGTAATTTACGATTACCCATTTCATATCTCAATAGAATCGGCCTTGAAGACGCTGTCACTAAGATTTATTTTAAAATCGACGGAGATACCTAAGAAGTCGTCTAATCATAAAGACTTGTATCGATTGTCGGGCATTATCAATGATCAGTTGAGTCTAGTGAAGAAACATGCTCAGAATAACATTGGATTCTATTTTGAATTTGTTGATTTCGACAGTATCATTAATTCTATAGCAGTTCTCTATGATAGCTTTCAGGATTTTATTTCCGATATCGGCGACTCCGGTGACCAACTCCGTGGAATTACTTCATTATGGTCAACATTCAGGTCTGGTGGTCATGAGTCTGCGCATTACGTAGAAGAAAACTATTCGCTGGGTGTTGGAACTTGGTTCTGTCCATATCCATCACCTCTATCTCTGGAGTTTGGTCGTGGTGATTCTGCGAGACAGTTGATTCCCATCGACTATCCATGCTGCAAAATAGCTTATGCCAAAGAACCTGGTGTTCAACGAACGAAAATGTGGGCTGATCCGCCACACCCTCCTATTCCGAATATCGGACTTGAGAATTCATATGGCTTATCAAGTCTTAGTGCGTTGTATTAATTTCTTAACAAGCAGCCGCGTTTTCGGATAATGGGTACGCTTTTCTAGTAAACGCGACAAGCTTGGAACCAAGCTGAAGAGCGCAGATTTAGTCATTTTCAGCCGGTCGAATGTGCCATATACGTGATCCATCGTCGAAATTACAAGATCTTGGAGTTTTTCATCACGAGTTTCCCAGTCGATATACGAGTGGTTTCCTAACCGCCCGCACGGCAATTCTGAGTTGCGTTCTAGCAGCCAATCACGATCATTACGATAGAGCCAAGCATATACGCTCGGCATCGTTGCTCTTAATTCGTTTGCGGACAGTTTGTTGTTTTCTTTAACAGCGCCAGTCCATTGTGCACGATAATTATCCAGATTTTCTTTTAGTTGATTCTCTTGCCTTAACGACTTTACTAATTGGTCTGAGGATAGCAGTCGATTAACGGTGCTAATAGAAACCTTGAATTTAGAACAAATTTTATCTTTGGCTTCTCCTTTTTTCAGGCTTTCCAAAAGTGCAGCACGTAGTGAAGCTTTTAATTTTTTAGGCTTACGAGTAACCGAACTATCTGCCTTACCAGCGATAGGCTGTTGACCGCTTACCGAGATATCAACATCACTATTTTTAATTAATAAGCCAGCCGCGCTGCGTCGGTCGTATTCATCGATGAAAAAGTTAAGTCGACCGAATAGCCAAGTGATCATTACTAGATGCTTTAGAGGATGGCACCTGCCACGAGCTTTGCGAGACATCTGTGCGATAAAAGCAGATGCCTTTGATGGCGTGGTTGGAAGGGACGTATATGGCGGATAGGGTTGAATAAGCGATGTGTATTCGGCAAATGAGGCCCTCACCTCTGAGCTTGTACCAAGCTGCTCGAGCGCGTCTTTGTACACCGTGTTGACGACCATGGGATCAAAATATCGTGACTTTCCATAAGAGGCGAGTTCTAGCACTGCCTCACTCATTAGTTGAAGAACATCTCTAGCTGCATTGCTAAGGTCAGGCAGCGAGTTGGACTGTAATAGCTCGTCACGCGGAAGAATCCATTTGAAGCGCCCCGACCACTGCCGATTCACGATGGACTCCTTCAAAAGCACACCATGAACTGGACACAGCACAACGCCCGGATATTGGTGCGTAAGGTGCCAATAAGGCACGCCAAAGGTTGTGCGGTCCTCGCTCATGCAAGATGTGCAAGCTTTCAAAGGATGCTCGGCTCCGAAGCGCCCGGTCAGAAGACCAAGCCTGTATTTCATCGATCCGATTGAGGCACCCTTCATCGCTAGCACAGCATTGTCGATTCGATCGCTAGACTGAAAGGGGACTAGCAGGGGGAGAATAGTGTGGTCGAAGATGATCGATGTGGCATCTCCCCAACAGTCTGTCATCCGACTATCTAATGAGCTGAGGTTACTGGGGAAGTCATGACTGGTTGAGCCAGGGGATGAACCGAAAAGCCAATTTAACGTGCTGGAAGTATCCAGGTGGCCCAAGAATTGGTGCTGACGGCTGCACAGACTGAAGAAGGTCTCATCTTTGTACCACCGCAGCATAGCGTCAGGCTGAGCCATGGCCTAATAAGCTCCCGAGCGGGCCGGGCTTCATGTTAGTTGAGGCTAGTAACCTATCGGAAATGACAACGAGCGATAACAGCTAGCTTTTTTGATTCCTTTGCACGCTATAAGTGCGCTATGTCGCAGTTTCCCAAGTGTGATTACGCGGTCTGCACCTGAAAAGACGCTCCTGTTTGGAGGCGAAAAAGCTGGCAGCGCCGGGTCGAACGCCCCACGCCATGACTCTTTTTGTTGTCACGCAACATTTTCAGGCGTTAACATATTTCATTTTTTTGGTTGCGATGATCTCGCCATTTTTATGGGAGACATACGAACTAGACCTGCACTTCCGCTAGCCGCGGAAGTAATACTAACACCTGCTAAATGGATACTTAACATGTATTAATAAAAATCAATTTTAGAAGCCAGGAGACAGGAGCCCAAGCGCCAACTTGGGCCCCTGTGGATAAGTCAGGTTAGGACGCTGACCAGTCCATTCTCTATTCCTAACTGCGGGACGTCAAGTTTCGCACGGGTTCGTTCGTCCACAGGAAAGTTAGCGTTATCCACAGCGCTAGTCCGTGAGAGAGCCCGTAATACGAGGGTTTTCATGACGTTATAGGTTTTATCCCCAGCCAATATGACGTTCTGAGGCCTAGAAAATGGATTGCATATATGACACCAGAACAACGAGTAGCCCTCATCTTGAGCCGTCAAAGTGGCTTCGAATGGGGGGACATATACATCCCCTCGACCCTGGCTATGCCACGCGAGGCTCCGAAAGGATCCCGTATCAGCAGACTCAACAGCCGCAAACTCGGTCGAGAATTGCACGCGCTTTCCTCCCCTGAGAAGGTGTTTACGCAGTTGGCTCTTTACCATCCAGATCTGTTCGATCTTCACGAGCAGAAAATGTTATGGCCGCTGAAGTCAGGCCATCCACTCCGCGGGCATCCATTGATGAAAGGTGTCTTTCTGGCACCCGTTAATGGCACGGTGGAAATTGCGAAGGAGCTAGGGTTCAAACACTACGAAATTGGCATTGATATGCCCGACGGAAGTCGAGCGATGATTCCATTCCCTTATCAGGGAGACTTGTTGCTTTACCTGATGGGCGAGGATGGCATTCCATATGCGGTGAACTGGACGGTGAAGGATCGTAAAGAGGCGTTTAGGGAGCGGAGGCTATCAGACGCGAAAACACCAGTGCAGCAGAAGAAAGATCGAACTCATGCAAGGCTTCGGGCTGAGCTGGAAAAAACCTACTACGCCAGCGCCGGCATACGCACAGTTCAAGTCTCTCTGGACGAACTTCCACCCACGGTGATTGCCAATCTGGACTTGCTGTTCATGGCTCATCGGCTTCCGTCAACGCTTGATATCAGCCTGCTTGACGACTTCAGTGATGCTCTTCGAGAAGCTGTTAACGACGGTAAGCCCGTTGCCTATGTGGCTATCAGATATGCAGAGCGCTGGGGTCGACGCGATCAGTTCATTGCTAAAATTTACCAAGATATTTGGGAGCGCAAGCTCCCTGTCAATTTCTTCAAGCCAATTCTCATTGACCATCCTTTATCGACAGATGATGGCGACCTCCTGAAGGTGTACGGGACCCTCTTTCAGGAGAAAGAATCATGATGGCTGGCGCGAGGCTAATCGCGCCTGAGGGTTTTCATTGTCTGGCGAAAGGCGAGACCTACCACTTTCTTCACAGCGATGGCAGCACCAATCGGGTGCGGCTGATCGTATTCTCTGACGACGGCCATGAAATTAAATCCCATCTGATCACCTTAACGAGGATTGAATTCGAAGATGCGCTCGAAGCCGGGTTGATTCTGGAAGATGGTGCGATGGATAAATTCCCCCCATGGCTTGAGCCGGTCGGTGGTCTTTCCGTAGCGCAGCGAGAGGGTATGCGTGTTTCTATCGAAGAAAGTTACGATCAGAAAGTCAATCGACGCTTTGCAGCCATTTCCGATCTCATTCTCAGGCTTGGTGAGATTCTCGCCAGCGATGACCCGGACGCCATCATCAACGCCCACGCGAAGGCCCAGAAGCCTCAACAAAACGCTTCGCGCTTGCGGCTCTGGTTCTACACGTACATCGTGTTTGGTCACAACAAGTGGGCTTTGATGCCACTCCTTCATCGTATCGGCGGCTGGAATCGTGATGATCCCTCATATGTCCGCAGGCTAGGGCGGCCTTCGCCAAACGGCAAAAATTGGGGCTTTCGATCAGACCGAGCAATGAAGGATAAGATTCTTGAGGGATATACCGCTTTCAGGGCTCCTGATAAAACAGCCAACGATATCTACAGCGAAATCGTGACAAAGATGTTCGGATGCGTCTCCGTGAAAAAGAAAGGCAAAATCGAGTTCATCCATCCGAATAACGAACCGTTCCCCTCGCTTTCTCAAGTCAGAACTCAGATAGAGCAATCTGTCAGCCCTAGAGAACGCTCCATTGCCGTTAGAGGCGAACACAAAACTCGTGCCATTACCGGCTCCCAAGGAAGCTTTGCAGATCGGCTGCTAAACGTGAACCAGCGTGTCGAATTTGATGGCTACTACATTTCTGAGAAGCTTTCTGGCGTATCGGAAGGAAGCGCTGTCGATAGCTTTTGTGTGGTTCGTGGGGTGTGTGGCCTCTCAGGACTCGTTGTCGGGATCGGCTTCGCTGAGGGCAAGGAGAGTATGGAGGCATACAAGATGTGCCTGTTTTCAATGGCCACTAACAAAGTCAAATATTGCGAGTTTTTTGGGCTGAATATCGGGACAGACGAATGGCCGAGCGAGGGGCTTGCGCGTGGACTCGTGTTTGACCGCGGTCCTGGAGCGACCTTCGACGTAGAATCGGCAATCAATTGGCTGGGAACCTTTGAAACCACTCCTGTATTTTCAGGGCAATCCAAGGCTTCTGTGGAGGCTTCTCATCCACGGGATAAGAAGACGCTGGACCAGCCTACCTATGTCCATAGCAGTCTGAATTTCGTACAGATGGCTAAGCGAGAGATCATACAGGTCCTTATGGACAACCATGTCTCTGACGCCAGCCGTCGCTTGGACGAGGAGTTGGTTCTGGCCGGGGTCAAGCCCACGCCACTCTCGATTTTTAGTTACTGGGATCGCCGAGGTCGAAATTCTGCCAACAGTATGCAGTTGGACACTGCAGTCAGAGAATTCCTCGCTGTGCGCCCCGCGGCAATCCGAAATGACGCCGTATATTTTTACGGTCGCAAATATAGATCTGCGGACCTTGCTGCCACAGGGATATTTGATCGAGTGGCGAAAGACGGCGTGATAACAACAACTGCATACACTTTAACAATGTGCGTCCGCCACATATGGATCGAGGTTTACGGCGAGCTCTATGAACTGGATTTCGTACGTTCTCAACGAACACTTGAGGGGGCTGTCGACATTTCACTACGCGACTTGCAGTCAATTGATCAAATGAGGCGCAAAGGATCCGCTGCGCTATGTGATGAAATCCCTGCCGCACAGCAATATTTTCGAGATCGGTTCAAACAGGAGACTGGGGAGGACTGGAATGGCGGAGTAAGGAGAACGGGGCGGCCAGCGAAAAATGCATCAGCGCAGCGCGATGCAGCGGATTATGACCGCTTTATAGGTAAGGCCAAATGAACCAGGTGATCAATAATCGGTTCAGTGAATGCCTGGATATCGAGAAGATCCGCGCCAAAGTCACGGTCAGGCCTGAGCCCGTTTTAGCGCTTGGCTCCATCGATGCACCGATTGCCTCTGAGCAATTGGCAAGTGCATTGAAGCAGATATTCATTCCAAACGAGTTCTCGCTGGCGTTTATCAAGGAGATGGCTGGCAGAGCTTCGGTGCACAGTCAGTTGCTGTTTAAAAGTGAGGCGGGATACGCGTCAAAAATCTTCAATCCGCCCGAGGTCGAAGTCTCTCCGGTCTGTCTCACGGGTCTAGCAGGAGTTGGAAAAAGCCAAACCATTGATGCTTTACGCAAGGTATTGCCACTGCCAATGGAGTTTTCGTGTGGCCTGTACGAAGGCACCGTGACCTTGATATCACATTGGTATGCGAGTGCGCGGGGTAGAGCGAGCGGCAAGGCACTGCTTGAAGATTTTGTCTTCGGGGATGGCGAGCGAATCGGAAGAACCACAGTCGCTCAGCTCCTAAAGGAGTCCCGTCGAAGGGCTAACAGAGATGGCGTTTCCCTTGCGGTGTTAGAAGAGATGCAACACACCAACGCTGGCTCTGGTGCTGCAAAGGTGACTGACATTTTACTGACCATGGCAGCCATTGGCTTACCGATGGTTTTTGTGTGCAACTACAGCTTGGCTCACAAGCTGCTTGGTCGAAACAGCGAGGACAAGCAACGTCTGCTCGCTGATCCTCGCATCATGTTGCCGGACGAGCCTGGCAGCGCGGATTGGCTGAATTATGTCGCTGAGTGTCTAAGAGTGAGCAACGGCTACATAAAGGCCGACGTTGATGATCTGGCCATTGAGCTGTACCGCTGTACTTTTGGTATCAAGCGATTGGTGGTGCTGCTGTTGAAGCTGGCATATGTGGAATGTCGCAATGCGGGCCGGCAGTGCGTGAACCTGTTCGATATCACTCGTGCATATCGTTCTGCCGCGTACACAGTAATCGCCAGTGAGGTGGAAGAGCTACAGCTACAGGCGCTGAGCAGTCGCAAGAAACAGAAGCATAAGGACTTGCAATGCCCCTTCGATCTGCCTGTTGCGATGAAGACAAACGTCGTGAATTTCACTCGTGCTGATCGTCACGAACGTGTCATTGCCACGGTCTTTGACTCTTCGTTGACCGAACAAGAGCGGGCAACGGTCAAAGATATTGAAGCTCTCAGCATGGGCGCGCCTCAGGCAATCAAGCCGCGCCGCCGGGCCCCGGTCACGAATCTGACTGATGAGGAGAAAGGGAACGCTTTCCTTAAGTATATGGATACTGTGGCACCTCCCAAGCCTAAAAGGCCGAAGTGATAACGCTTGGTATCAGCGCTTCTAGGGACGAGTGCTTCGCCAGGGGCGGTACGATTGCGAGAGGAGGTTGCACGCGCTTGTATCTGCATCCAAGCACGCACCTCACCCGCGCGAATGTTAAATGCATCTACCTTGCTTCGATCGTGAAAACAATAAGGTGGACACATCGGGCAAGTGACATCTAACAACTGCTGCCGCATTGGTGGGGGTCTGGCTCACGCAAAATGAGTTGGACGTACGCTTACGTCCTTATTGGCTCGCCCCGTATTGGTATGGGCTTTACTCCTGGAGCCCCCCGCGGCTAGGAAAGGCTTCTCCTGCGACGCGGCCCCTGTAAACATGTTTTTTTCACTGTTAGTCACATTAGTTAACAGTGAAAAAAAACGGTTTACACAAGTAGCTCGATGAAGGCTCTATGTACTCCCCGTTCGGTACAATCGGTGATCAAATCAAATGCAAATAACTGGTCCTGCTTCTCCACGACCAGCGAAATCTTATTTTCTTCAATTGCTACAACTTCTCGGCGACGGATCGCCAGGGGCTGTGCAGGGGCCTTAGGAGCCGAGAAGTTGCGTGAATGGGCGTCATTAGGTCGAACTACAGAACTGCACGCGCTTGAGTTTGCTGCCGGACTCGCTCCTGTTCACGCGCCTGGACCTGCAGTGCGATAATCGCTTGAATCTCCGCGTAGAGTTGAGCATTTTCGTTATCACGGTCGGCCACCGTCACCACTAGGGCGTAGGTTTCCTTGTCTGCCACATCAGGATGATCCCAATCACGATCTTGGCGGATCACGACCACGAACCATTTCTCATCCGGGGTCCGTTTCTTAAACGTCCAACGAGAAGACTGTACGGTGCCTCGGCTTCGAAGCTGCGCAGTAATCTCGCGGTTCGACGTGGCATCATCGTTACGCGACTCAGCATCCGCTTGGGTTTTGTGATTGAAGGATTTCTGGACAGTCTCCAGAGAGTCGCCTTTGACCAGTCGATAGCTGATTTGGGTGGCGAGATATTCCATGCGCGTTGTACGAACTGCCGGTGAGAACGCTAGGCTGATGCTCAGCTCACGGGTACCTTTGGCTGTGCGCAGGTACGACGCTGGCAGCGGAAGCTCATAGAACTGGCAGGTATCTTTTTCAATAGCTTCTTCGCATACAAGTACAACGCAGTGATCAGATGATCGGAAAAGGTCGCTTTCGCTGATTTGCCCGTACCCACCAACGTCCCGGGTAATATCCCGTTTCCATGTAGCTTTGTCTGCCTTGTACGCGGCTTTCATTTCATCGGTGAACGTCGAATCGACCTCTGCTGGCATATAAGCGTGATTGACCAGCATCGCTCTGAGCAGGTTAGCGGAGGCATCGGGATACTCGTTTAGCAATCGTCCAGCTAAGTGCGTTACGTATGGTGCAGAAAAGCTGGTACCACTGATCTCTTTGAAGATCGTATTGCCCTGAAATTGGTGGTTTAAGGTCAGAACCCCTAACCCACGCATGTCCGTTTTCCATTGTCCGCCAGCCTGACGCATTGGGCTGGCCAGGTTACCGCCCGGAGCTATGAGCTCAGGTTTCAGTGCGCCCTTTACTGAAGGGCCGTGGCGAGTGAACGGGGATGGCTGGTGCTCGGCCGCCGGCGACAGCTGATAGATTTCTGGGTATTTTTGGCTATCGTATGTCGCGTTGTGGCGCGCAATGCTGCCTACGGTCAGAACGTTCATGGCCGGTGCCGGATCTATGATTACGCTCTGCTCGTGAAGCAAATATTCGGGATACTCCTCCCGCCAGCTTTCAATCGGCATTGGCGGTTCAGAAGAGCCACGGAAATTACCGGTGGATACGATGAACAGTACATTGTGTTTGCGGGCGAGGACATCGAGTATATAGGCGAGTCCCCTTACATGAGCGCCATCGTACGGGGAGTTGGCGTTTCCCAAGGACAGGTTGAAGATCCTACATCCGAGGCCGACGAAATATTCAACCGCTTTCGTGAGCGTTGATTCCACCGAGTGTTCGTCGTAGATCGCATCGTTAGTTTGCGGGCATTTGCGCATCACCTTTCCGTTGTATAGCCAGAATTGTGGCTGCCAGAAGTTCCCTCGATCGCAAGCCTCTACATCACCATACAAGGCAATCCCCGCCACGGCGGTACCGTGGCCAGCTTCATCGAACTCATCCTGCTCGTTTACGAACGAATGGCTTTCTCCAATAGCGGAACGGAGGAGCGGATGGTTCGTATTGATGCCGCTATCCAGAATGCAGACACGCGCGGCGTCAGGGCGCGGGGAGGGAATATTGCGGGGAAGCGTTGCAATGTCTCGGTTGAGTTGAGGAAAACTGATGCCGGTCGTAGGGATAAGGTCGACCAGCCTCACGTCCCGGTGATTGAGCAGCAGCTCTGCTTGAGCCATCGTTACCTCAACTCTGTACATGAGAAGGCTATCAAGGTTGATGCTGTCAATCTTCTTCACACCTACCTGCTTGAGCCAGGCCTCAAAGGTTGTGAATAGTCGGATTCTTACGGGGTGATGGACTACCTGATGCGGCCACAGCTCGATGTCGAGCATAAAGGTGGCTGTTTTGGGTAGACCAATGTTGCGTACCGCCCAGCTTTTCCGATCTTCTGCCGACCAGCTGTCGATACCTTCAATTGCCTGAAGGATTTGGCCGTACGTGAGCTTCTGGCCGGCGATACCTAGCTTGTTGATGTGATCTTGAAACTTGGCCAGCCCGTCTTCAGTGGCAAATACAATGCACAGCTGCTTGTTTTCCTGGCTGACAAACTCCAGACCATGCTTTTGCAAATCTTTGAAGGTCAAGGCTCCGTCGTACTTAATCTTCAATACGAACGGAGCCCCGTCGGCTGATGCAACCTGCTGCTTTGCGGCAGATGTGGCGTCAGCGAAGTAGGCATTCAACTTTTGCCCGTGACCGCGGAGGTCTTCGCGTTTCGTAAATTTTGGGGGCGGTTTAGTGCGGCGGCTATTGTCCAGGTTTTCGCGAGCGATCGTCAGATGCTTGTAAGTCGCCAATTCAATCATCCTTGAATAGGGGGGAATTAGTGCCTTCGGAGCCCTTCCCGAATGAGCGCATTACGCAGCTCTTTGATCGTCAGAAACTCCTGGCCTCTTAATATCATACGCTTTGCCGCACGGCGAACGACACGTTCGACGTCGGCGCCACTTTTACCTTCGAACTCAGTTAATAGCTCTTTGTCATCCAGCTCAAACTGCCGGCGAATGCCTCGCAGTTTAAGCTTTAGTAGGGATATCAGCTGTTTCTGGTCGGGTAGGGGAAACTCGATCGCTTCATCGAAGCGGCGCCAAATCGCGGAATCGAGAATGTTCTCGTGGTTTGTGGCCGCCAATATAAGGCTGCTGCCGTCGTATGCGTCCATCATTTGCAACACGGCATTGACCACGCGACGCAGTTCCCCATGCTCGGCACTATCGCCTCGTTCCTTACCGATGGCATCAAACTCATCGAACAGAACGACCAGGGGATGCTTAGCGATGAAGTCAAAGACTTTGCGGAGGTTTGCTGCGGTCTCGCCTAGAAAAGATGAAACCAGTGCATCAAGGCGAACGATGGCCAAAGGTCTATCTAGCTCGAATGCGATGACTTCAGCTGCCAGTGTCTTCCCGCACCCCGGAGGACCGAAGAAAATGACCTTACCAGAGGGTTTCATTCCGTAACTACGGAGGACGTCTGCCCGACGATGCTCTTCAAGCATCTCCTCAATCATGACCGAACTGCTCTCCGGCAAGATGATTTCGTCCAAGGTGCGCTTAGGCGGTCTTATGTCCAGTAACGGAAGCCCGCGCTCTTTGTCCACCGGGATGTCGAATTCGAACTGAGGTTTTTTAGTTGATGGCTGCGCATGCATGTCGCCACCGTAGAGAATTTTCTCTAGATCATTCGCAAGTAGGTGGTGCTGCTTTTGGCGCTCTTCTTCAATAATCGCTTCGGATGCTTGGCGAAACGCAATGGTATCCCCAAGCGCACCAGCTTTTACAAGTTGCCTAAGTATTTTTCCGTTAGCCATTATGTACTCCTGCGGATGCGTTTGGATTCTGAGTGGTCAACTCATGAAACCGATCCTTGCCCTAAGCAGTAAGAACTAACAGGATAAAATTATCAGAGCTAACATGTAACAGGGACTCCGTTCCGCATTCCATATTAATTACTCTCAACCTTAGATTTTGAGTAAATGTCATACGTGAGCGTAACTATGGACTGGTAATTTGTCCAGTGATATCACCATGCAAAGGGTAACCTTGCACCGCTTTTGGGACGGATGGCACTGTCCCAGCCGCCTAGATTGATGTGAGTGGTTGGCTCGAGCAAAAGGCATGCTTCATGCGCCGCTTTTCTTTGGGGGACCTAAGGCTGGTGAGTTTTCCGAAAAGCGGTGGCCCGTACCCGTTAGAAACAGGCCAGTGGCTACGGCCATTGCTTGGTAGGTGTACAGCAGCCCGAACCGGATGTTTCAGCGCTTGTGCTTTTTAGCTTTTTTCTTACGCTGCTCTAGCTTTTTATCAAATACAATTTTATTCCACTGCTCTGCCATTTCGCCAGCCTGCCTATAAACGCCTCTGCTCATTTTAATACTTTCAAATAGTCCAAGTATTGTAGGAGAGATCTCCATTCTCTGCTTTGTAAGAATGAAAACCATCTGGTGTGAAAACACACAAAGACACAGGGCGGTCAATAAGAGCGTTATCTGAATCCACAGGGATTCTGCGGGCGCGAATGCACCGGAGTTAATCTGTATCAGGTAATAGTTAAATACGCCTATGATGAAAAGCTGAAGTCCAATCAAGGAGCGCGTCATGGCCTTAGGAAGTCGGGCACCGACGATCTTTCGTTTTTGCAACGCAAAGCTGTCGTACACGCTTAACAATAAAAATGGGAAGCCAGCAAAAGCTATGTCAATGCTTGACAGGCTGTAGTCCGCCGAAGAGATGTTTATAATGAATGTAAGTGATAAGCCGCTAAGTAGTGCTATACAGAAATCTTTATTCAGCTCACCATAAAACTCCCTGTAATAGGGGGAGCTTCGTCCAGTCAAAGCTTGAATACAGTCATAGGTGTATACCGTGCCGAGAATCCATGAAACGGATATCGCTGACAGCAGAAAAAAATGCCACCAGGAATGGTATTGAAAACTCAGCTGCCACAAAGTCGATGCGGCAGCGACGAAAAACAGGATGTATTTCATTAGGTTCAGCAATCTCTCATTGGCACGAGTGTTACGTTTGGCGGCTCTCTGACGCCTGCTTTGATCAGCAGTTCATGCATCGCACGGGTGGCGCTTTTTTCCAGGCTGGCTTAGGTTAGTCGCGCGCAAGCCAAGAGCGCCTTTACGTCGTCATCGGTGAGCATGAACACACCTGCCGCCACACTTGCTCCTGGTGTACCCATCACAACGAGGTCGGCGTACATCCTTTGAGTTAGCGCAAATCCTTGCTGCTTCCCAGGAGCCGCGAATACGCCTTTTTGCTCAAGCCCAGCGTTCTCGTAGAAATCTATCAGGAAGGGTAGAGCGCCGAGCGTACCTGCCACTGTGAGAGTTTGTCATCCGACAAATCATCCAACATGTTGCGGCTTGAATAGCTCGCGGCGACCTTGCTTGTGTACTCGAGTTGAAACCAGGAATCCCTGGTTATTAGGAGCTTAGATGGCCTGGGAGCGCTGATATTCAGCCGGCAGTGAGGCAAGTTTTTTGTCTAGATCTGTCAATTCGATGCTGCGTCGTTTCTGGCTGCGACAGTTTTGCGTTTCCTCCATAACTGGATGCGTGTGCATAAATATGGGCATGCCTGCGAACTTACGCAGTCGCCCCTCAAGGCGCAATGAACGCCGCGCTGGAAGCCCTATCGCGCGGGCTGGCGTTGGAGTTGTCACCGGGGCGGGTCAATACCGTGTCCCCGGGGCTGATCGCCACACCGCTGTGGTCGAAGTTGTCGGAAGAAGCCCGTCAATCTATGTACGAAGGCGCTGCTGCGCGCTTGCCGGCGCGGCGTGTTGGACAACCGGAAGACGTTGCCAACGCTATTGTCTATCTAGCTCCTACGCCTTACTCGACTGTGCTGGTGGACGGCGGCGCCAGCATCGTTTGATTCGTGTCAACCTGCTGCAAACCGCATCACCTGGGACTCTTGCGGGAAGCTGATAAACGCCCGCTGGGCGAGGACCAAATTTCGCCGTAGGCCACACAGATGTGCCGACTGCTCAGGCTGGTTGAACAACGCAAGCCTGGATAGCAGCGACTACCAGGCTTACGAACTCGTCCTGTAAAGACAGGTTGAGATCGGGTGAAGGGAAAGGCACGCTTGCAGGTTCAAGGAATGAGGAACCCAAGTAGGGAAAGGGCTGAAAAGTGAAAGGCATGTGAATGGCCACTTCTTTGCTGGGCATGCCCCGGGTTTAGCTTTTTCACCGACGCATCTAGTTTTTGATAGCAGATGGCCCTTCCTGCTAGCTACGATGACTCTCAGTTATCTGAATTGGGGGGCCGTATGGAGCAAACCGAAATTGAGCCGCTATTGGCGACGGTATACGCGGTTCTGCGCGCAGAGGGTGCTGATGAGGCGGCGGAGGTAGTCCGCGGTCATCCTGCAAATGCGGAACTGACAGGCAACGACAACTGGAATGGCGGAACCAACTATTGGGAAATCCACTTCATCATTCCTGCTTTGGAGTACGCCAAGCTCGGGGTCAGACGGGTCGAGCTCCAGGAAAGGATCACAACCGCGCTGAGGACGGTAACCGAGCACGAGCAAAGCGACGCGTACTCAGCGCTAATCGTGCCTGCACGTGAGTATCATGTGGATTGGCGTTCCGGGAAGTCTTCCAACCTACCGAAATCGGTGCGGCAAAACATCACGGACGGCCTACGTCTAGAGAACGTGAAGTGGTATGGGGAGCTCAATGATGTTGAGTTTCTGAGTCGGCTGTATGAGCTTGAAACCCTTCCCTCCACGGACAGTCGCTACAAAGACGCCGTCGGCGACATTTGGCAGCATCGCTATAACAACGATGACTGGGACGATGATTGGATCTTCAGTGACTCCAGATTCAACCTCTTCGATGGGAGCGCCGAGGCATTTCTCCGGTTTCTCTGCGAAACGGTGCACCCCGTAGTTCGCCCCCAACGAGAAGAAGCGATTAAGCTCGTTGAGCATTTCAACGATCAACTCCAGAACGCGGGCTGGGAGTTGTACCAAGAGCAGCAAATCGCCGGCCGCCCACGCTTTTCCTATCGGTTGATAAGTAGCGCTTCGACAGAAGCGAACGCAACCAGGTCGGTCATGCGAGCGAGAGTTGTTGTCGAGGCGCTGAGCGCCGGATGGATGGCGAAGCAAATTGAACGTCTGGAATATGCCGTCGATTCAGACCCCGAATTGGCGATCGGGACGGCCAAAGAACTGGTAGAAAGCTGCTGTAAGTCCATTCTCACGAAACGAGAAATTCCGTTCACCAAGGCCGATGACCTAGGCAATCTGACGAAGAAGGTTACCAAAGCATTGCAGCTGGTTCCCGACGGAGTCAGTGAAGCAGCTAAGGGCGCTGAAAACATCAAGAATATCCTCCGCAACCTCACTCAGTTGACCAGCAATCTCACGCAGTTGAGAGGTTTGTACGGTACCGGACATGGCAAGGACGGCCAACATCGCGGTCTGCAGCCCAGGCATGCTCGGCTTGCGGTTGCCGCAGCAGTGGCATTTATCGATTTCGTATCGGAAACGCATCGATACCGAGAAGCTTCCGAGCCGCAGAGGTGAAGAGCTTGGCAGAGCAGTCGTTTGATGGACCCGATGGGCATTAGCCCCGACCGGCTCGCTTCCAGCCAGACGCTTCCAGATACCCCCATCAACAAACAGCGGGCTGACGCCTCGAGGAAAAACTTAACGCGGTGTCTGAGATTAGTTGACCCTGCCGTAAAAAGATAAAGGGGTGCTAGACTCCTTGCGAGGTCTAGCACCCCTAACCTTGCACCACCATAGCCCTGACCAGTCAAGACTCGACCCTCAGCTGGTTCAGGGCTTTATTTTTAAGGGCGCCGAGGTGGGTGGATTGGCACTCGGCGCCCGCGACTCTTCTCCTCAGTAATTGCATTTTTGGCCTCCTCTAGGTCGTATCGGTCAGCTAAGCGTTGCACCACCACAGCCCTGGCCAGTCAAGACTCGACCCTCAGCTAGTCCAGGGCTTTATTTTTGAGGGCGCCGAGGTGGGTGGATTGGCACTCAGCGCCCGCGACTCTTCTCCTAAGTAACTGCATTTTCGGCCTCCTCTAGGTTGTATCGATCAGCTAAGCGTTGCACCACCACAGCCCGGACCAGTCAAGACTCGACCCCTCAGCTGGCCCAAGGCTTTATTTTTGAGGGCGCCGATGTTGGTGAATTAGCACTTAGCGCCCCGTATTCTCCTACGCATCAGCATTCGTCCTCCTGATCCGCTTGGGTTTGGTGGGTGGAGCTGGGGCCGGCTCGTCCAATACGGAGGGGCTCGATGCCTGCTTAGCAACTTCAGCAGCCACAGCCGCCTTCTCTGCTTCTTTGAGCGCGGCCCAATAGGCATGGAGCGCTTCTATGTCGCCATAGGCACCGATCTCCGGAAGTCGCTCGATGAAGCGGCTATACAGGCCATCCTGAACCTTGCCGTGGTTGCGCATCCACTCGACCGCAGCGTTAGGATTAGTGAGCATCACGTAGTGAAATTCACCGGATGCGCCTGGCTTGGTCATGATGAAGTTCAGCTCCCGGAGCTTCTTCATCCGGCGACGCCAAGTGTCCACGGCCCGCTCCCCGAGAAACCCGGCTTCAGCCGCAAAGGTGCTTGGGTTCTCGATCGTTATGACCGGATGATCGGGCATGCGCGCCCATAGACAAAACAGCACGTGCCCGGCAGGCTGCCCCTTCGAATCGGCGTCAATAATCTGCATGGCAATGGGCAGGGTTCGAGGAATCGTGCTAAAGCCGTCGTGGGTTTTTCGCGTCCATTTCAACGCATCGGGAATGTTGGGAAAGTGAACCAGCATCAGTTGCTGAGCACGTTCCGCCATCGTTAAGCGGCGTTTTGCTGACTGTTTTGCGTTGGCCATTGTGCAGCCCTTATCCGTTTACTGTGGGGTCCAGTTTCCGGGCATCTGTTGACGATGGCAAACCGTCATTACACGCTCATATCGCGCATTTCTATGCACGTGAATGAACGATACAGACCACTCAAATTCCTGATATGAGGCTAGTTCAGATAATCGAATTGCGCGATATCACGCAGAAAATATTTATAACCTGCTGAATTTCATGTTTATATTTTTGTTTTGTGGTGCTCCGCTGTGCTGAATGTGCTCAGCGTACTCAGTGTGCTCGCCGTGCTGCGGGGTGTAGGGTGTGGGAAGAGGGGCATGGCGAGGTGGGCTAGCATCCATTTTTCTCACCTGAAGACATGATCGCCTTCATCAATAGCGAACCTTCAAAGTCGGAAAGAGGAAGCTCTATTGCGCACTTCAGTGGTGGGGGCCAGCGAATTGTAGCCATTGAAAAAACCTACCCTAGTTGAGAAGCGGCCTGTTCAGTACCTTTCACCTTGCGATCAACGCAATCAACCAAGAGGTGAGTCATGAAAGAAAAATTGAGTCGTGCGGCACGGGCGTCCAAGTCTGTCTACAAGGCTGGGAGTGAGCATTACCACTTCAACATGGGATGCATGGAACAGGGTGAGCCCCGCATGCTGGCTGCAATGCAGGAGGACATCCTGAAGAACCAAAAGCTTTCCTTCGAGGACGCGGCTTTTGCTGCTGCAGTTGAATTCAAGGTCATGAAACGGCTTGAGTCCGGTGAGGAGCGTTTCAAAGCGATTCGTGAGCGAGCGGCGTCAGCAAATGTCACTACCCAGGCGATTCCTGCCCCCGGTTTGTTGGCTTAAGAACCTCAATTGCCGCCTCAAGAACTAATGGGGCGGCACACTCTGATCCAGGAGACACATGTGGATTTAGAAAAGCTTCGTGAGCAGGTTCAAGAACAGCCGGAGGTTCAGCAGTGCCCGGAAGGGCCTTTTAGCCGGGCTTTTCTGCGGGGACACGCAAGGATTGGTGTACGCACCCTAGATACGATGGCATACAAATGGCCGAAGAATTCTCAATCGCTGGTCGAGCTCATCGTCAACTACCTGCTGACCGATGACGAGCGTGGCATGGTATTCCCATCGGCCTATGATATGGGGAACCGGCAGATACTTGATTCGGAAAGCACTCGTCCAGCTCGTATCTCGGAGTACTTGCAGGTGCTCTTTACCGGTCGCGCCCCAAAACCCCTGTTGAAATCTGTCAAGGATGACATCAAGCAGTGGACAGGCCATGAATTTAGGGCCTACTGGGAGTTTGATCGGAGCATTGCCACCAAGGTGCTGTGTGGTCTCTACGAATTTAGAGCGTGGAATCGTCCGACACTGACTAGCCTTCTGCAACGCCTCGAGCCCGCTAGGAGTTTTTCTTCTGAATTCAGAAGCGCCTGGCCATTTACGTCTGATGGTGAATCCGCAAGGAAGGCCCGAGAGATCGTTGCTGTCGTCGCGGATCTCAAGGCCATGATGACGTTCCAGATGGGGAGTGACCATGATCACATGAGGCAAGTCCTGCTGTTACTGCAATGCCAGTTCGAAACCCGAAGCTTTCCTCACGTATTCAGCACCCTGAAAGGCTACCGACCGATGAAGGCTCAGGTGATCCAAGAGCTAACCACATGGCTGCCTCAAGGCAGTGCCAAAGCGGCGGGTAGGCTTGATCAGGCGCTATACATCTATCTCACGCTACTGGAGATCGAACACAAGCTCCATGCGACCGATGCGCTGGTAGAGTTCTTGAGCACGGATAGCAGCATTCCAGTCCTTACTAATTTGGAACCAAGTGGTGAGCTGCTGTATGACGAAAATGAAATCGATGCTCATCAGATCTTCGATGGGCTCGAAAGCATTACTGGCATCCATATAGAGCGACAGGAACGGCAGTTTTACTGGAATTGCTCTAGCTTGGTGCTGGCGATGAGTCTCAGGGTGAGCGAGGAAATTTCTCTGGTGGAGCGATTTTCGGCGTTGGCAGCAGTATCAGGCACCAGGGTGCAAGAACTGGAGTATCCAATCTGGTGGAAAGGTTACAAATCGATTAGCCAGAGACCTTGGTTCTATCTCACTAGTGCAGTGGAGGCCTTGTCTGAGAGCGCTATAGACAGTGTGATTGACACTGTCCCTTATGGCTACCGAGAGTTCTGGGCACAAAGATACAGTCTGATTGTGCATCGTGCTTTGAGGGCCGAGGAGGTATGGCTTGACTGCAACTACTGCGCAAGCGAAGAAATCAGGATGGTCGTGGAAATGTTTCGTTCGATGGATGCGGATGTAGCTGTTCAACACGCCGACGCGTACATCCAGATGAAGATTGATAACAGCCGGAGGCAATCGGACAAGATTTTAGCTGACAGGTAGGTGCTCGTTGTGGGGGCACCGGCGCGACTGGCAAAGACACCTTGCGAAGGTCAGTTTGGCATACATTGCTGCGGCAAAAGCTGCGCAATCTTACTGGCCTTATGAGTCGGCATCCAGTTTTACACGGTCCTGACGCAGGTATATATAGCGCTTCCGGGGCGACCTCGTGAACCTGATTGAGAAGGCGAAAACCCATGGATATCCCTGAGAACCAAGGAGTAGTTATGTCCGATTCACCTGAAAAAGTCACTGCGCTGCAACAGTTGGCGCAGTTGGAGCAGGAACTGAAGGAAGCCGAGGAAGCCTTGGCGCAGTGGCAAGAGTACGACTTTAACCGGAGGGACGGCAGCGGCGCCCAGGACCGTCGCCACGAAGAGCGGGGCGAGCGACTCCGCAATGCCGTATGGTCGGCGCGCCAAGCTGTTGACGCCCAGAAGCGCTATGTCGCCCAACTGCCTTGATGCAAAGGAGCAGTAATGTCCACATCAACTGAAAAACCAGCCGCCTTGCCGAGACTTCACCGATCCAGTCTGACTCCTCGCGAATCATTGTCTGTGCTGGATTCGTGCAGTTTTTGAGGTGGGTCAGTCTTGCCACGCTATGTGGGTGGGGCAATTCGGCGTCGGCGACAACACCTGCAGGAATAGGCTGTGACGTCAGTAATGTCTGAGGACCAAGGCGTCGGCAAGTTAGGAGCGCTCAGACTCAGCCAAGGTGTTTTTTTGTCCGAATTCGTCAACTCGATGATCAACACCACTAAATACAAAGTCAGGACAGTCACGAGTCAATTCCGACTTTGACCCTTCCCCTGGCCGGAGAATCGGCCATGTTTACCATGATCCTTTTCCCAGGTGACACCCCAGTCGACAGTTCAACCCACGTCTGGTTGATGACCATCGGTCTCGTTGCCTAATTCATCCCTCGTCGATGATTCTACGACCGGCGGCCACCTGCCGCCGGTCCTCTTGAACGCGCGTGAAAGCCGTGTCGTTTCTGGTTGCGACAGTTTTAATTGTCTAGAGCATGAGGCTTAAGTCGCGATTTATACTGTTGCGACAGTTTTGCGTTTCCTCCGAAGATGGCTGGAGAGCCCGAGGAATCAGCAGCGGCTGCGACAGTTTTAATTCTCTAAATTCACCCCCTTTCAGGGGGTTTTTCTGTTTCTAGGCGGTCGTAATTCGACGCCGCCGCCGCGTGTCCAGCAAATGGACCATCACACAGGCATACAAAGTCACCAGGATGAACAAGCCCATTCGGATGGCGAAGGCGGTGTAGACATCCTTGCCCGCGGCACTGTCCTGTACCGATTGGCCGAGCAGAATGATCAGGGTTGCCAGGCTGTTGAGCCAGAAGCTTGGTGGTTGTCGGGTTTGCGCCAGGCCGTATAGCTTTCTGGCCGCCAGCAATCCGAATAGCAACATCCACAGAAAAAACATCCACAAGTTGACGAACAGGCTTAGCGCGCACCAGAAAAGAATTGCCATCAGGCCACCGAGCAGGGTCGAGCCGAGCAATTCCTGGCCGGCGGTGCGGGCGCTGGTCGCGCAGCTTTGTTGGCCGAGGCTGACGGCTTTCATGATGATCGGCAGGTAGCTGGCCGGGTCAATCATGGCCAGCAGGAAAGTCGGCAGCACCACCAGCGTGGCCCGTAGCGCCAGCCAGCCGCTTTCGGTTGGCGTAAGGCTCGGACCGGGTTTGGCCGCAGGGGCGCTGGCGGGGTCGGGAAACAGCCAATGGCTGATGGTCAGCGCGGTGACGGCCAGGAACAGGCCCTTGACCAGGGCCACGATCACCTCAAGCGCCAGGGCGAATTCAGCGGTTCCGGCTGAGCTGATCAAGGTCAGGCCCACCACCAGGAAGGTCGCCACCAGCGGGTTGCCGCCGCGCAGGCCATAACCGAAAGCCATGAACAGGCACAATCCGACCAGCAGCACGCCACTGAACGGGTAGTACCGCAGCAGGGGAATGAGCAGCAAGCCGGTCCCGGTGGTCAGCATAAGGATCAGGATCAGGCCCAGGCTGGCCTTGAACGGCAACGGTCGGTTCATCGCCGCCAGCATCATCAGCGCCAGCATCGGCGAGAGGAACGGGATGGGCAGGGCCAGGCCGAAGCTCGCCGCCAGGCACAGCGCCGTACCGAAGCTCAGACGCAGGGCGCGCTGAACCCGGGCCGGACGCTCAATACGCATAGGACATCCAGCTCATCACGCGCAAGAACAGGCGCCCCAGAATATTCAGCGGGTTACTTTCACTCGGGAACGCCATGACTTCGGCCTGCCCGCCGGACCGGATGCCTTGCGGGCCGGTCAACTCACCGGGCTCGAACTCGATGATGACCGGAAAGCGTTGGGCAGGGCGTAGCCAATCACGGCTGTTCTCCACTGTCGGCAAGCTGCCTGGCTGGGTGGTCTGGCCGATATCGACGCCATAGCCGACGCTGCGCACATGGCCTTTGAAAATTCTGCCCGGGTGGGCGTCGAGGATGATGGACACCGGCGTCCCGGGCTGGACACTGCCCAGATTGTTTTCGGTCATGTCGGCGCTTATCCACACATCGTGGATGGCGATCAGGGTCATCACCGGAGCACCGGCGGCGGCGAACTGACCGACATCGGTGCGCAAATCGGTGATCAGGCCGGCCGAGCGCGCGTGGACTTTCGTGTTGCTCAAGTCCAGCTCGGCTTTTTCAAGGTTGCTGGCGGCGCTGAGCAACTGGGCGTTTTCGTCTTCGTTACCGCCCTGTTGTTCGCGCGCACGTTGCACTTCGGCCTTGGCCGCGGCGACCTGGCTGATGGATTCTGACAGGGTGGCGCGGGATATCTCCAGGCGGCGCAGCGAGATGGTGCCCGGGTCTTCGCTGTACAGACGTTCAAGCCGCTGGATGTCCTGGCGTGCCTTGAGCTCGTTGGCCTGGGATGCACGCAGGGACGCTTGCTTGGAGTCGACGCCGGCGGTGTTGGCGCCCACCTGGCGACGGGTCGACTCAAGGTCGGCGCGGGCGCGATCGACGGCGATCTGGTACTGCTCCGGGTTGACTTCAAACAGCAATTCGCCGGCCTTGACGTCCTGGTTGTTGCGTACATGCACCTTGGTCACCCGGCCGGATACCTCGGCGGCCACCGGCACAATGAAGGCCTGCACCCGTGCCTGTTGCGTGTAGGGGGTGTAACGGTCGGCCATCAGGTACCAGACCAGACTCAGGATGATCAGCAGCACCACCCAATTGATCGCTTTTTTCGCTGGGTCGGCGGCGGGTGCCGGGGCTTTCTCGTCGACCGGTTGTTGGCTGTCAGTCATGGGCACTTTCCTTCGGTTCGTCGAGCAGATCGCCCCAATCGGTCCGTTCTTGCATTTGTTTGCGGGTGGCCGGGTCGACCATCGGCTGATCGCTGTACCAGCCTCCGCCCAAGGCCTTGTACAGAGCGATCAGGCTATTGACGGCGGTGCCACGGTTGACCAGGTAGATATCCTGTTGGGCAAACAGGGCACGCTGGGCATCCAGCACGCGCTGGAAATCCGAATAGCCTTCGCGGTATTGGGCGTTGGCCAGGGTCACCGATCGTTCGGCGGCCACCGATGCATCGCTGAGGATCTGGTCGCGCTCCAGCGCCTTGATCAAGCCTGTCGCGGCATCGTCGGCCTCGCGCGCCGCCTGGCGCACGCTGTCCTGGTAGATAACGATCAATTGCTGCAAGCGCGCATCCTGCACGCGGACGTTGTTGGTGATCCGGCCGTGGTCGAAGATGTCCCAGCGCAGGCTGGGGCCGGCCACCATGTCGAGGGTATTGGATGCCCCGTTAAGCGAGCTGGCGGACCAGACGATGCTGCCCAGCAAGCTGATGGACGGGTACAGATCGGTCTCGGCCACACCGATCAACGCCGACTGCGCTGCCACTTGCAACTCGGCAGCGCGCACATCGGGGCGCCGCACCAGCAGGTTGGCCGGCACGTCCTGCAAGACCGCAGTATCGAGCAGCGGCACCAGGCCGGTGTTGCGATTGAGGTCAGGGATCGAGCCGGGTGGCTGCCCGATCAGGGTGGATAGCGCGTTGCGCAAGCTCGCCACCTGGCTTTCGAAGTCCGGGATGGTACTGAGGGTGCCCAGGTACTGGGTCTTGGCCTGTTGCAGATCGAGCTCGGCTTCGGCTCCGCTGTTGAACAGGCGCTCGGTGATCTCGTAGCTGCGTTTTTGCAATTTGGCGTTACTGCGGGCGATGGCCAGGCGTGCCTCGGCAGTGCGCAAGGCGTAGTAGTTTTGCGCCAGTTGCGCGTGCAACAGCACCAAGGCGTTTTCATAGTTGGCCTGAGCGGCAAACCAGGACGCGTCGGCCGACTCGATGGCACGGCTGAAACGCCCCCAGAAATCCAGCTCCCAGCCAATATCGAAGCCGACGCTGTGTTGCCAGAAATGCGTGTCCTGGGGGTTGGCGCCGCCCGACTGCCGACGATTCAGGTACAGGCTGTCGGCGCTGGCCTGCTGCAATTGCGGGTAGCGTCCACTCAGGGCGATACCCAATTGTGCCCGGGACTCCATGACCCGCAGGCCAGCGACATGCAGGTCGGGGTTGTGGGCATCGGCTTCGGCCATCAAATGGTCCAGCACCGGGTCGTTGAACACGCGCCACCATTGGCGGCTGTCAGGTTGCGCGTGTTGTTGGCCGGCGATTTCCAGGGCCGGGGTATTCCAGTGGTCGACCCAGGGTTGGGCCGGCGACTGGAAATCCGGACCCAGTTGCACACAGCCCCCCAGGACGACGGTGCCACAGAGCAGAAGCCGGCTGATGCGAGCAGGGCGTGGCATCAAGCGCAAACTCCTCAGACAGGACGCTGATCGTTCACAGCCTCAATCTCGGGCGTCTCGTTCATTGCCTCGACAGTCGGTTGGTCCTGGACCCACTGCCAGAACAGTTGGTAGCCCACCGCCAGCGCAACCGGCCCGATGAACAAACCGATGAAGCCCCCGCTAACCATGCCGCCCAGGGCGCCAATCAGAATGACCGGCATGGGCACATCGACGCCACGACCCAGCATCAACGGCTTGAGGACGTTGTCGGCCATCCCGGCGATCAGGCTGTAGATGCCAAACACGACGGTGCCCAAGGTGGTGCCGTCGGTGGCGAAGACATACGCGATCACCGGGATGGTCACCAGCAGCACCGGCAATTGCATGATTCCCATCAGCAGCGCAACCATCGCCAGCAGGCCGGCACCGGGCACGCCCATGAGCACGAAGCCCACGCCCACCAGTAACATCTGAATGAACGCGATGCCTACCACGCCCTGGGCGACTGCGCGGATGGTGGCGGTGCACAGCTCGGTAATGCGTGGGCCACGCTCAGGTCCGGAAAGGCGCGAGGTGATGGCCAGGGCGCTTCTTTCGCCGTTTTCGCCATAGGCCATGAGCACGCCGGCAATGATCAGGGCGCCGATGAACAACAGAAAACCTACGCCAACATCGGCCATTTTGCCCAACAAGGTCAGGCCGACGGACTTGATGTAAGGCATCACCTTCATCACCACGCTGCTCATGTCGGTGGCGGCCTGCATCCAGTAGGCATAGATCGGCTCGCCAATGAGTGGCAGGGCGGCGATTTTTTCGCTGGGGAGCGGAATCTGCAGCGTATCGGACTTGAGGACCGCCAGGGTGCCCTGGACCGATTCACTGATCGAGGTGCCCAGCAGGTAGATCGGTACCATCAGCAGAGCCAGGGCGACCACCACGATCAGTGTGGCGGCACGACCGTCCTTGTTGACCAGCTTGCGCTTGATAAGCCCATGCAGTGGATACAGGGTGATGGCCAGAATCATTGCCCAGAGCATCAGGTTGAGGAAAGGGTGGAAGATCTGGAAGCAGAACAGTACCAGCACCGTAATCAACCCGGCGCGAATCAGTACGTCAAGCAAACCACCGGACAGTGCTCTAGCGGAAATGTTAGTGCGCAACATTGTCAAACTCCTTGCGGTGTCACACAGGTTAGCCAGGCCGTTGAAGTTCAACTCTTTCCTACTAAGTGAATCCATAAAGCAAGATCCACGGACAGCCATCCAAGCGTTAAAAGCCCATAACGCCTTACTTTAAGTAGAGAAAACTTCAACGAGGTACCTACCAAAAACCCAATAGGTAACGGGGTGGTTTGTAGTATAGGAGCAGTCGTATATTCCGCCCGTTTACACAGGCTGGAATTCTGCTGCAGTTGATGGCATCCGCTGCGAGGCCTTGCCTGAAGCGGTTTTGAAGCTGAACCAATGGCTCTTTTTCTGTACCGGGCATTAACCGTTGCAGCAGGCTGATCAGGATAATTGCCAACAGTCGCACCCGTCGCAAGCAAATAATCCTCATTAATTCTCAATAATTAAGGTTTGTGACACGCTTGGTTTTTACGGTGCAGGCGCTAGAGTGCAGTAGCCCGTTGATTTAACTGATGGTCGGCCCCCCAACTTTTTTGCTGAACACTTGCGCTTAACATTCCGGCCTTTGCTTGCGATTTATCTATTTGAAATGAGGACGGGCCCATGGACCGCTTCCAGGAAATGCAGGTCTTCGCTGCCGTCGCCAAGGAGCAGGGCTTTTCGGCGGCGGCGCGGGGTTTGGGTCTATCGGCGGCCAGCGTCACCCGAGCGGTCGCGGCGCTGGAGAAGCGAATTGGCACACAACTGCTCATACGTACGACGCGCAGTGTGTATTTGAGCGAGGCCGGCCAGCGATACCTGGAGGACTGTCGGAGAATTCTCGCCGAGGTGCAGGAAGCCGAGGACTCGGCAGCGGGCAGCCATATCCATCCCCGTGGGCAACTGACCATCACGGCACCGGTTTTGTTTGGCGAGATGTTTGTCACGCCCTTGATGGTGAATTATCTGACGCAATTCCCCGAGGTCTGCATCAACGCGCTGCTGGTGGACCGGGTGGTGAGTGTGGTCGAGGAGGGCGTCGATGTGGCGATTCGCATCGGCGAACTTCCTGATAGCAACCAGCATGCGATCCGCGTGGGCGAGGTGCGGCGGGTGATCTGCGCCTCGCCGCGGTTTCTGGCCAGCCATGGTCGGCCCAGGCATCCCCGGGAACTGGCCCAGGCGCCGATTATCGCGACTTCGGCTATCGGCCAACTCAGGAGTTGGCCATTCATTGAAGACGGCGAAACCTTGAGTGTGCGGGCTGAACCGCGATTGGTGGTGACGGCCAATCAGGCGGCCATCACGGCAGCCAGTCTGGGGTTGGGATTCACTCGGGTGCTGTCTTATCAAGTGGCGAGCAAGGTGGCTGTCGGCGAGCTGGAAATCATTCTGGCCGACTTCGAACTGCCGCCGCTGCCCATCCATGTGGTCTATCAGGGCGGGCGCAAAGCGCCGGCCCGGGTGCGCAGTTTTGTCGATTTCGCGGTGAAGACCCTGCGCGAGCATCCGGCACTCACGCGTTGAATTATTTCAAGCACTGAAATAATGGATTGCGTTGGCTGGTGATTCTGTTGGTTTGGATGTGAGTAGAAGATACGACCCATCTCTCCTGAACAGCAGCACTCACCCCGAGGTATCGACCATGCAAGCGATCAAACTCTACAACTTCCCACGTTCCGGCCACGCTCATCGTGTCGAGTTGATGCTGTCCCTGCTGAAGCTGCCGACCGAATTGATCTTGGTTGATCTCGCCAAGGGCGAACACAAGCAACCGGCGTACCTCGCGCTCAATGCTTTCGGTCAGGTGCCGGTGATTGATGACCAGGGCGTGGTGTTGGCCGATTCCAACGCGATTCTGGTTTACCTGGCGCAAAAGTACGGCAATGGTCGCTGGCTGCCGGTTGATCCGGTTGGGGCTGCCAAGGTCCAGCGCTGGTTGTCAGTGGCTGCCGGTCCGATTGCCTTCGGCCCTGCCCGGGCAAGATTGATCACTGTGTTTGGCGCGCCTTACAACGCTGCAGAAGTGATTGCCTATGCCCATACCGTGCTCAAAGTGATCGATCACGAACTGGCCAATACACCATATCTGGCCGGCACTGAACCGACGATTGCCGACGTCGCCGCCTACAGCTACATCGCCCATGCGCCTGAGGGCAATGTGTCGCTGGACGAGTACGCCAACATTCGCGCCTGGCTGGCCCGCATCGAAGCCTTGCCGGGTTTTGTCGGCATGCCGCGCACCATCGCCGGCCTGCAAAAAACCGCCTGATGCTGGTGGCCCGGTGTTGCCGGGCCACCCCGTTCTGCGCCAGAGGCGCAAGGGAGCAGCCGTATGGACCGTTCACCCTGGCATGCCGGTGAGAAACAATTGCAGGCGCTTGTGGGCGTTGCCGAACGAATGGAGGCGTTCGGTCGTAAGGTAATTCGCAGCGAGATGCCGGACCAGCACCGCACCTTCTATCAGCAATTGCCGTTCATGCTGTACGCAGCGGTGGATGCCGACGGTCATCCCTGGGCCAGCATCCTGGAAGGTCTGCCCGGTTTCGCCCACTCGCCAGAACCTGGCTTGCTGCAATTTCGCAGCCTGCCGGCCTTTGATGATCCCGCGCAGTTGAACGACGGCTCGGCCATCGGCCTGTTGGGCATCGAGTTGCACACCCGCCGCCGCAACCGCATCAATGGGCATGTCCGCGCCATGTCCACGGACGGTTTCGCGGTGACCGTGGATCAGTCCTTCGGCAATTGCCCGCAGTACATTCAGTTGCGCCAGTTTCGCTCGGTGCCGCTGGCCGATCCCTCGACGCGTGTCGCCCAGCATTTCAACGAACTGGATGATGCGGCCAAGGCGATGATTACCGAGGCGGACACGTTCTTCGTTGCCAGTTATGTGGAGGTCGATGGCGAGCGCTCGGTGGATGTGTCTCACCGTGGCGGGCAGAGCGGTTTCGTACGCGTGGAAGGCAATCGCCTGACCATTCCGGACTTCGCCGGCAACCTGCATTTCAACACCTTGGGCAACTTGCTTCTCAATCCTCGGGCCGGGTTGTTGTTCATCGATTTCAATACCGGTGATTTGCTGCAGCTCAGTGGGCGCACTGAAATCATCCTTGACGGTCCTCAGGTCGAGGCGTTCCAGGGGGCCGAGCGCCTGTGGACGATCGATGTCGAGCAGGTGGTACGTCGCCCGGCTGCTCTGTCGTTGCGCTGGCGCTTTGACGGCGTTTCACCCACCAGTTTGCTCACCGGCACCTGGGAGCAGGCCACGGCGCGTTTGCAGGCCAAAGCCCTGGGCGATCAATGGCGGCCGTTGCGGGTGACGCGGATTGAAGCGCAAAGCCAGAACATTCACTCGATTTACCTGGAGCCCGCCGACGGAGCCGGGTTGCCACTGTTTCAGGCGGGACAGCATTTGCCTCTTCGCTTCAACATTGATGGCGATGTGCACATTCGCACGTACAGTTTATCGAGCGCGCCGTCCGATGATTTTTTCCGCATCAGCGTAAAGCGCGACGGGAGGGTGTCTACGCATTTGCATGAGCAGATTCGTGTTGGCGATGTATTGGAGGCGCGGGCGCCGCAAGGGCATTTCACCGTGGCGCCCCATGAGCGCCGGCCACTGGTGTTGCTGGCGGCCGGGGTCGGCATCACGCCGCTGTTGTCGATGCTGCGGGAGGTGGTTTACCAGGGCTTGCGCACCCGCCGTATCCGGCCGACATGGTTCATCCAGAGTTCGCGCACGCTGGCCGACCAGCCGTTTCGCCGGGAGCTGGATCGATTGCTTGAGGAAGCCGGCGACGCGGTGCGGGTGGTGCGTTTGCTCAGTCAACCGGAAGCCGAGGCAATGCCAGGAGAGGACTTTGACCTCAGCGGACGGATCGACGTCGCGCTGCTCAAGGATCTGCTGACAGTCGAGGACTACGATCAGCCGGATTTTGTCGTCTGTGGCCCCGGAAGTTTTACCCAGGCGCTCTACGACGGCTTGCGCGAACTGGAGATTCGCGATTCGCGGATTCACGCCGAAACCTTCGGCCCGTCCACCTTGCGCCGACGCCCGGACCCCGATGCAGTGGTCATCGAGCAACCGCCAGCCGCCACCGTGTCTGTGCCCGTGGTGTTCCAGCGCTCGGCCAAGGAGGCGCGGTGGCAGCCGGAGGGCGGCAGCCTGCTGGAGTTGGCGGAAAGCCGTGGCCTGCGCCCGGAGTTCAGTTGTCGCGGCGGCTCCTGCGGCACCTGCAAGACGCGCCTGATCAGCGGTCAGGTGCATTACCCACTGCCGCCAGCGGAGGTGCCGGATGACGGACAGGTGCTGATTTGCTGTGCGATTCCGGCGCAGGGGGCGCAGCCATTGGTACTCGATATCTGATGATCATTGCAGGCGAACATTGCCCGCCGGTCGATGGCTGGGTAGGGTAGTGAGCAGAACGAAAAAGGGCCGCTGAGGCCCTTTCTGCATTTCAGGAACAGGCGTTTCAATGGTTTTTTTCACTCGCTCGATGGTCTTGCTGATGGCGCTGGCGCTCACCACCGGTTGCGAAAGACAGGATGCACCGCCGCTGGATCAACAGCTTTACGTCTGGCAGCGGCAGTGGACGTCGGCCCACGACGCCGCCCTTCGGGACAGTCGCGCCGATTTTTCGACCTTGCGGGTGCTGGCCTTGCAGGCTTTCCCCAGCGCGGGCTGGCGTCAGGCGCGGATTGACCCGGCACTGCTCAAGCGTGATGGCCGGCCGGTGATTGCGGTGATTCGCCTGGATGGGCAGCTCAAGGCGCTTGATCAGGATGAGATCACAGCGCAAACCCGACAGGTGATCAGTGATTGGCAGGGACAGGGATTGAACCTCGTCGGCGTGGAAATCGACCACGATGCCGGTAACGCCCGGCTACCAGCGTACCGCGAGTTTCTCGCTCATTTGCGCGGAGCGTTGCCGACTTCGCTGCCGCTGAGCATCACGGCGTTGCCGTCCTGGCTCGACAGTCGTGAACTGCCGGCGCTGTTATCCACAGTCGACAGCAGCGTGTTGCAGGTGCACGCGGTGAGCGATCCGCGTCGTGGCTTGTTTGATGCCGATCAGGCCCGGCAATGGGCGAAGGCCTGGAGCCGTATCACGACGAAACCCTTCTATCTGGCGCTGCCGGCCTATGGCGTGGCGTTGCTGCCGTCGGCGGGTGGCGCGCCCATTGTGGAAAGCGAAGTCACGGTGGAGCGCGAAGGACTGCGCCGGGAGTTGCTCGCCGATCCGCAGTCGTTACGCACCCTCGGTACCGAGCTGCGGGCCGATCCACCGAAACATCTTGCGGGCCTGATCTGGTTTCGCCTGCCATTGGCCAACGACCGTCGGGCCTGGAGCCTGACTACTTTGCGCGCTGTGGCGCGCGGTGATGCGCTCGACAGTCAATTGAACCTGAAACTCTTGGCCGACAATGGCCTCTATGACATCGGCATCAGCAATCAGGGCAATCTCGACCGCGCCTGGCCCGAACGCCTGACACTGGCGGTCAGCGGTTGTGAGGGGGCCGATGCCTTGGCCGGTTACGCGTTGCAACAGAGCCCGGATCTGCTTACCTTCACCCGCCTGCGCGATGGCCGAATACCGGCCGGCGGGCAGCGTGCCATTGGTTGGGCTCGCTGCGCACACATTGATCAAGGAGGTTCGAATGTTCACCCGTAACTGGCCGCGTCATTTACTTTGCCTGAGCCTAAGCCTGCCGCTGGGTTCGGCGCTGGCCTGCGGCCCGGACTTTCCCATGCGCCTGCTGGATAACCGTGGCCAGTCTATGGCGGAACTGCCGGAAGGCAACTTCAGCTTCGAGATCAGCCGCCTCGGCCATGCCATCAACGGGTTGAAGAACATCACCGCTGGCGCCAACCACGCGGATGAAACTGACCCGGTAGCGCTGCGGGATCAGGCCGAGCAGGCGGGACTTTCCGCTGAGCAACAAGTGTTGGTGAAACACCTGCGCAGCCTGACCGATGCCCGTCAGGTTGAAACCGAAGGGGCGCAACTGCCGCCCGAGCACAGGCTGTACCTGGCGGGCGCCGTGGCATTTGGCGCGGGTGATCCAGCCTTGGCCGCCGGGTATTTCAAGAAGGTGCTGGCCTTGCCCGCCGAGCAACGGGCTTCGCGCAGCACCTGGGCGGCTTACTCGCTGGGGCGCGCGTTGTTCGCCATGAGCGCCGAAGCCGGTGCGGCACCGGATCTGCTCGAACAATCGGCAAAGGCCTTCGAGCAAGCCCGGCAACTGAGCATCGACGGCTTCAGCGATCCACTGGAACTGGGGGTCGCCAGCCTCGGCGAAGAAGCCCGGGTGGTGCGCACCGAAGGTGACTGGAACCGTGCTATCGAGCTGTACGCCTCGCAAAATCTGCACGGTTCCGCGGTGGGCTACGAATCGCTGAAGCTATTGATGACGGACCTGATGTCGCTGCCGGAGGATCAAGTGGCCGAGTTGCTCAAGGGCCAGCCTGTGCAGCAGTTGGTGACCGCATCGCTGATCAGCCGGTTGGGTTGGTCGTTCGGCGATCAACCGCCCAACGAACAAAAAATGATCAAGTTGCTGCAAAACAGCACCCGTGGCAGTCTCGAAAACGCCGACCGCCTGGCGGCGATGAATTATCAACAGGGCGATTACGCCAGCGCCAAGGCTTTCCTCGAACATGCCGGCGATGGTGGGTTGGCCTGGTGGCTGCGGGCAAAACTGGCGGTGCGTGAGGGCGATAAGAGTGCGGCCGCCGCAGCCTACGCCAAAGCGGCCCAGGCCTTCCCGCAGAATGAATCCTGGGGTGAGCGACGAACCCCGGATTACGATTACGAAACACTCCAGCCCAAATGCCGGGTCGAGGGAGAAAGCGCGATCCTGGCCCTGCAACGCGGGGATTACCTGCAAGCCTTCGATCAGCTGTATCGCAGCCAAAGCATTTACTGGTTCGACGCCGCCACCGTTGCCGAGCGCGTGTTGACCCTCGAAGAACTCAAGCACTACGTCGACACTCAAGTGCCGGCACCGCCGCCGCTCAGCCAGCAGGACCGCGACAACTACGTACCCTTGCCGGTGGCGGCGAGCCTGCGCAATCTGCTGGGGCGGCGTTTGTTGCGCGAGGGGCATTACGAGGAGGCGCCGGCGTACTTCGATAACGTCGATTTGCAGAACAAGGCCAAGTCGTATGCCATTTTGCGCAAAGAGGCCGACGCCGCTTGGTGGCCGACGACGCGGGCGGCAGCCTTGTTTAACTCGGCTGTCGTCGCGCGTAAGGCGGGAATGGAAATTCTCGGTTACGAAATGGCCCCGGACTTCGCCACGTTTGACGGCAACTACGTGCTGGACAGCGCGGAACTGAAGGTCGGGCCGCTGGTGGCCGCAGACGAAGTGAAGCGTCAGCAGGTCAGCGCTGCCCAGCCAGATCAGCGTTACCACTACCGGTATGTTGCCACAGCGCTGGCCAGCCAGGCGGCGGACCTTTTACCTCACAGCAGCCAGGCTTTTGCCGCGGTGCTGTGTCAGGCGTACGGATGGAATAGCAGTCTCGAAGAACAAAGTGCGCTGTACCAACGCTATGTCAAAGAAGGTCCCTACGTGGATTGGGCGTTCAACTTCGGCTCTCAATGTCCGTATCCGGATTTCCAGAATGCCGACAAGCGTTATGTAACGCAGGTGACCGATGCCGCGCGTTCGTCACTGCGACCCTATAAAAAACCTCTGCAATATGGCGCAGTGATTGTCATAACGGCTGTCGCGTTGTGGCTGATCAACCGTCGCCGCCGCAAGGCGCAGTAAGGTTCAAGCCTGTTGCACAAAGGTCAGCCGCACGGCGAAACCGATCAACAGGCTGCCGAACAACCATTGTTGCAGGCGCTGGGCTGAGGGGCTGCGTTGCAGCCAACGGCCGAGTGCCGCGCCGACCAGGGCGTAAGCGCTGTCGAACAGCAAACCAATACCAACGAGCACCACGCCCAACGTCGCAAATTGCCCGAGCACCGGCCCGGCCTGTGGGTTGATGAATTGCGGTAGCAGCACCGAGCAGAACAGCAGTGCCTTGGGGTTGAGCAGGTTGGTCAGCAGTCCGCGCCGGATGGCTGCGCCCCAGCGGAGTTTTTCGCCGGTTGTATCGGCACTGTTCAGGCTCGGCAGCATCGTGGTTCGCAGGCACTGAATGCCGATCCACAGCAGATACGCGGCACCAGCCAGGCGCACCACATCGAAGGTCCAGGGCGCCGCCTTGAACAGTGCCGCCAACCCCAGCGCCGCCAATGCCACATGGCAACCCCGGGCGATGCCCAGGCCCACGGCCGTGGCCAGCGCGGCGCCTTTGCCCTGGCGAGCACCGGTCTGCAACAGCAGGATCATGTCGGGCCCGGGCAACAGGTAGACCACTGCCAGTGCCATGAAAAACAGCCAGAGACCTTGCATGTTGCACCCCGTTCGTTGTCGATTTGGTCGTGCCAGTCTAGGGCTGGAGGGCGGGGCAGGTGCTTGCGTTGTCAGCTTCTATCGGGTCGTGTATTGGCATAATCTGCCACTTAATCAAGCTTGAACCATCAGGATCTGCCAAACCATGAAACTCGACGCCTACGACCGCAAGATTCTCGCCGCGCTGCAACGGGATGGCCGCCTGAGCAATGTGCAACTGGCAGACGAGATTGGCCTGTCGGCATCGCCTTGCTTGCGCCGGGTGCGGATGCTGGAAGAGGCGGGGGTGATTCGCGGCTACCAGGCCAATCTGGATCGCGACGAAGTGGGGTTGGGGCTGACGGTGTTTGTCGGAGTCAAGGTCGAGCGTCATAACGATGAACAAGCCGAAGCCTTTCGCCTGGCGGTAACGGCATTGCCCGAGGTGATCTCGGCGTTTCTGGTGTCGGGGGAGTCGGATTTTCTGTTGCAGGTGGTGGTGCCGGACTTGCGTGGCTATGACCGCTTTCTCACCGGGCGTTTGCTGAAGCTGCCGGGGGTGAGCGACATCCGCAGCAACTTTGCGATCCATACGGTGAAGGCGCCGGGGGCGTTGCCTTTGGAGCATTTGCCGCTTTAAACCGCATGCACCGCTATCGCGAGCAGGCTTGCTCCCACAAGGTTTGCGCTGTACCTGTGGGAGCGAGCCTGCTCGCGATGGCGATCGATCTGTCAGCCAAGTCCTCCGGGTCTTACATCTGCGTCGCCATCCCCTCCACATCCATCGCCGCTTGGCGCAACGCCTCGGAGCGGGTCGGGTGCGGGTGGCAGGTCAGGGCGATGTCTTCGGCCGAGGCGCTGAATTCCATGGCCACGCAGTACTCGCCAATCATTTCACTGACGCTCGGGCCGACCAGATGCACGCCGAGGACCTCGTCCGTACGCTCATCGGCCAGCACTTTGGCGAAGCCTTCGGTTTCGTGGTTGATCTTCGCCCGGCTGTTGGCGGTGAAGGGAAACTTGCCGACCTTGTACGCCCGGCCTTCAGCCTTGAGCTGCTCTTCGGTCTTGCCGACGCTGGCCAGTTCCGGTTTGGTGTAGACCACACTGGGGATCAGGTCGTAGTTGACCTCGCCCGCCTTGCCGACGATCTGCTCGACGCAGGCCATGGCTTCGTCCTCGGCCTTGTGGGCGAGCATGGGGCCCGAGGTCACGTCACCAATCACCCAGACCCCGGCGGCTTCGGTGCGATGCCCCTTGTTGGCGAGCATGCCGCGCTTGTCCGTGGCGAGGCCGACGTTCTCCAGGCCAAGGCCCTGTGTATAAGGCCGGCGCCCGATGGCCACCAATACGTAATCCGCTTCCAGCAGTTCGGCGGCGCCCCCTGCGGCAGGCTCGACGCTGAGCTGAACGCCATTGGCGGAGCTGGTGGCGCTGGTCACTTTTGAACTCAATTTGAAACTCAAGCCTTGCTTGCTCAGGGAACGCTGAAGGGTTTTGCCTGCCTCGATGTCCACGCCGGGACAAATCCGGTCGAGGAATTCGACCACCGTTACCTGCGCTCCAAGGCGGCGCCAGACCGAACCCAGCTCCAGGCCGATCACGCCGGCGCCGATCACCACCAGATGCTTGGGCACCTCGGTCAGTGCCAGGGCGCCTGTGGAATCGAGGATGCGTTTGTTATCGATGTCTACGCCGGGCAGGGGCGTGGGCTCGGAACCGGTGGCGATGATGATGTCCTTGGCACTCAGTTCGGTCTTGCCACCGGCGCTATCGGTCACCGTGACTTTACCCGGGCCGTCGATGCGGCCCCAGCCTCTGATCCAGTCGACCTTGTTCTTGCGGAAAAGAAATTCGATGCCCTTGGTCAGCCCGGTAACGCTTTCATTCTTTTGTTTCATCATCTGGGCGAGGTTGAGGCTGGGTTTGACGTCGATCCCCAGGTTGGCGAATTCCGCACCCATGGCCGCGTCGTACAGTTCAGAGGCATGCAGCAGCGCCTTGGAGGGCATGCAGCCGACATTCAGGCAAGTGCCGCCGAGTGTGGCACGTCCTTCGACGCAGGCGGCCTTCAGACCCAGTTGTCCGGCGCGGATCGCCGCGTTGTAACCACCGGGGCCACCGCCAAGTATCACGACGTCATAAGTGCTCATGGATGTACTCCTGGATCGAAAGGGGTAGGGATGGGTAAACGTAGTTCCTGGATAAAATTACGATCGTAATATGTGCGTTCTGCCGCATTTCGGTCAAGGCTTCAGGTAAGCGACAGGTTGGACATTTTTAGATAGCGCGCTTGAATACGGAAATTTCACCATTTCCGTTATATCGTAACGAATTGTCCTGTCAGCGAAGACACTCTGGGGTGGTATGCAAGTCGATCTCGATGCTGATGAAGTGCCGTTAGCCGGGCTGCCGCGCTTTCAGCAGGCGTTCATTCAAGGGCGGCGTTTGCGCCAGTTCGCCATCGGTGCGGGCGTGCTCGCGACGGTGGGCGTGCTGCTGGCGCTGTTTGCCGGGCTGTTTGCAGCACAAACTTTGTGGTCTGCGTTACTGCTGAATCTGAGCGCAGCGTTTGTGCTGTTGATGGCGGGTATGCAATCGGCCTTGTGGATTGCCCGGTGGCGTGCCCGCGCCATGAATCCCGTCGTGCCCGAGGTCGTTGTCGACGAATCTGCGGAGCCTTTGGGCTGGTATGAACGCTTGCTGGACCGGATCAGTCGGCAATCGCTGAACCTGCTCGGGCAAATCGGCGCGCCGACGCTGTGGCTTGGTGGCTGGGCATTGTTGGCGGTATTGGGCGTGGAACAGGCCTGGAACCTCACGTTGCCCCCGGCAGCGCTGGGCCTGTCGGCCACTGTCGGGGCGGCGTGCTTCCTACTGTTGGCGTTCGGCCTGTTGGTGATGGAGCGCCATCTGGCCCAGGAAAACACTGCGCAATGGCCTGAAGCCGCTACGTTGGCGCAATTGATCCGTGTGGCGATCATCAGCCTGATGCTCGGTGCTTTTTGTCTGTTGTTTGTCGATGAAACCTCGGTATGGCCTGTACGTCTGGCGGTGTTGATCGGTCTGCTGCCGGGGTTGGTGGCGGCAGAACTGTTACTGCGCGCGGTGTTGTCATTGTTCAGCCCGCGCCGCGACCGCCTTGAGCCGGAGCTGTTGGCGCGCAGTTTTGTCGCTGACATGCTGCGCTGGCCACCGCAGCCATTGCTGGCGCTGCAGCACGAATTGCATAACCGCTTCGGTATCGATCTGCGGCAGATCTGGGCTTTCACTTACATGCGTCGGGCGTTCCTGCCGGTGCTGGCGGTGGTGTCGCTGGTTGGCTGGTCGTTGACTGGCATTCACGAAATTGCCCTGCATGGGCGTGGCATCTACGAGCGATTCGGCAAGCCGGTTGAGGTGTTCGGCCCAGGATTGCATATGGGCTTACCTTGGCCATTGGGTCGGGTGTTGAGCGTCGAGAATGGCGTGGTTCACGAGTTGGCCACCAGTGTTGGAGAAACCACGGCCCTCACTCAGGCAGACCCCGCCGAAGGCCCGGCCCCGGCGATTGCCAACCGCTTGTGGGACGCCAGTCACGTGAACGACAAATCCCAGGTGATCGCCAGCAGCCGCGCAGACAAGCAGAGCTTTCAGATCGTCAACATGGACGTGCGTTTCGTCTATCGCATCGGCCTGAGCGATGAGGCTGCGCTGGCCGCGACCTATAACAGCGCCGATGTGCCGATGTTGATTCGCAGCACCGCCAGCCGAATCCTGGTTCACGACTTCGCCTCGCGCACCCTCGACGGTTTGCTGGGCGAGGACAGGGTAGGGCTGGCCGAAGAGATCGGCCGCGCGGTTCAGGCTGACCTGCAAAAACTCGACAGCGGCGTGGAAATTCTCGCCACGGTGGTCGAGGCGATTCACCCGCCGGCCGGTGCAGCCAATGCCTATCACGGCGTGCAGGCGGCGCAGATTGGCGCGCAAGCCTTGATCGCCCGAGAACGTGGCGCCGCTGCCGAGGCCACCCATCAGGCGCAGTTGCAGGCCAGCATCGCCCGCGATCAGGCGATAGCCAGTGCCCGAGAAATCAATGCTGGCGCCGAGGCCGCGGACCTGAAATTCAATGCCGAACAGAAAGCCTATGCCAGCGCTGGCCAGGCCTTTGTGCTGGAGCAGTATTTCAGTCAGTTGTCCCAGGGTTTGGCCAACGCTAGATTGCTGGTGCTCGATCATCGTCTGGGCGGCAGCAGCAATGCGCCGACCATCGACCTCCGTACTTTCACGCTGCCGGTTGACCCTGCGCCGTCGCGTAAAACCGCTCAGCCAGGAGCTGCCAATTGAGCCAGTCCCATACCCACGATCACGATGACCACGATCACGGCCATGGCGGGCACCACCACGGCCACCATCATCACGGCGATCCGCAGGAGGCTGGGCCATTCCCGTGGCGTCGGATGGGTTGGGCGGCATTGCTGGTAGCGTTTGCGGTCGCTGCTGCAAGCCTGGTGCAAGTACGCTCGGGTGAAGCCACGGTAATCACGCGCTTCGGCAATCCATCGCGAGTCTTGCTGGAGCCGGGACTGGATTGGCGCTGGCCGGCACCGTTCGAAGCAGCGATCCCGGTGGATCTGCGACTGCGCACCACCTCCAGTGGTTTGCAGGATGTCGGCACACGGGACGGTTTGCGCATCATCGTTCAGGCCTATGTCGCGTGGCAGGTGCAGGGCGATCCGGACAATGTGCAACGTTTCATGCGCGCAGTGCAGAACCAGCCCGATGAAGCCGCGCGGCAGATTCGTACTTTTGTCGGCTCCGCACTGGAAACCACCGCCAGTAGTTTTGATTTGGCGAACCTGGTCAATACCGATGCCAGCCAGGTGCGTATTGCCGATTTCGAAGCACAACTGCGCAAGCAAATCGATCAGCAGTTGCTCACCACTTATGGTGTGCGTGTATTGCAGGTCGGCGTCGAACGATTGACGCTGCCTTCGGTGACGCTCACAGCGACGGTCGACCGGATGCGCGCCGAGCGTGAAACCATCGCTACTGAACGCACGGCAATCGGCAAGCGTGAAGCTGCGCAAATTCGTTCCGCCGCCGAGCGTGATGCGCGAATTGTGCAGGCCGATGCCACAGTGAAAGCAGCGAATATCGAAGCGCAATCGCGGGTTGAAGCGGCGCAGATTTACGGCCGCGCCTACGCGGGATCGCCGCAGCTCTACAACTTGCTGCGCTCACTCGACACCCTGGGCACGGTGGTAACGCCAGGGACCAAGCTGATTCTGCGCACCGACGCCGCACCGTTCCGAGTGTTGGTTGACGGTCCGCCGAGCCTCGACAACAAGTCCGGATCGCAGCCATGAGTTTGGTTCCACGTGGAACAAATGAGTTGAACAGCCCCTGGATTCAGGCCGGGCGGTTGGCGTTTCTCGCCTTGTATGCAGTGACGGTATTGGCGGCATTGGCATGGGCGTTTTCCAATGTGCGGCAGATCGATCCGCAAAATCGTGCGGTGGTTTTGCATTTCGGAGCGCTGGATCGCATTCAGAATGCAGGGCTGTTATTGGCTTGGCCGCAACCGTTCGAGCAGGTGATTTTGTTGCCAGCGGCGGATCGAGTGATCGAGCGTCGAGTGGAAGGTTTGTTGCGCAGTGGTGCCGCGATGCAGGCAGATCGCGTGGCCAGTTTTGCCACGCCCATCAGCGATGCCCTCGCAGGCTCCGGCTATCTGTTAACGGGTGATGCCGGTGTGGTGCAACTGGATGTGCGGGTTTTCTACAAAGTCACCGAGCCCTATGCGTTCGTGCTTCAGGGCGAACACGTGTTGCCGGCGTTGGATCGACTGGTGACCCGCAGTGCGGTAGCGCTCACGGCGGCGCGGGATCTGGACACCATTCTGGTCGCTCGCCCGGAATTGATCGGCGCTGACAGCCAGGCGGCGGAACGACGCGAGCGCTTGCGAGGCGATCTGGTGCAGGGCATCAACCAACGCCTTGCCGAGCTTACCGCGACGGGGCAGGGACTGGGGATAGAAGTGGCACGGGTCGATGTGCAATCGAGCCTGCCAGGCCCGGCGGTCAATGCCTTCAATGCGGTCCTGACAGCCAGTCAGCAGGCCGATAAAGCCGTGGCCAATGCGCGTACCGAAGCCGAAAAGCTGACGCAAACCGCCAACGAGCAAGCCGACAGAACACTGCAAGTGGCCCATGCCCAGGCCAGTGAACGACTGGCCAAAGCATCCACCGATACGGCCACGGTGTTGAGCCTGGCCAAAGCGCAACAACAGGGCATTGAGCCGCAAATGCTGCTGCGCATTTATCGTGAGCGTATGCCGAAGATTCTCGGTCAGGCCGGATCGGTCACGACGGTCGATCCCAAAGACGATTCCCGCCTGATCATTCAGGGAGCTGCACAATGACCGCTCAAACCGCCGCCGCACCGAGCCTGTTGTCTTCGGCCGAACAGCGCCGCGCCGCGCGCCAGTTGACCCTGGCCATGCTCGCATTGGGCTTGCTTGCCTTGGGATTGGTCTGGCGCTGGTTGTCGCCGGAGCAAACCGGCGTCAGTCAGTTGCTGCTGGGTTTTGCCTCGTTGCTGGTCGCCGTACCGGTCATGCGCTCGGCCTGGTACAGCCTGCGTTATCCAAGCCTGCACGGCATCACCGATCAATTGATTGCCCTGGCCATGCTGGGTGCCTGGGCCACAGGCGATCTGCTGACGGCGGCCCTGTTGCCGATCATCATGATCTTCGGTCACGTACTGGAGGAGCGCAGCGTGATCGGTTCCCAAGAGGCGATTCACGCCCTCGGCAAACTGACCCGTAGCCACGCACGCAAGGTGCAGGCGGACGGCTCCATCATTGAAGTCGACAACGGCACGCTCAAGGCCGGCGATCTGGTCGAAGTGCGAGCGGGGGACCGGGTGCCGGCGGATGGTCGAGTGTTGTCCGGCCAGGCCAGCCTGGACACCGCCTCCATTACCGGCGAATCGGTGCCGATGGAGGCGGGCGTCGGCATGTCGGTGTTCGGTGGCGCAATTAACCTCGACGGTTTGCTGCGAATCGAAGTGACCCGTACCGGCCATGAGTCGACCCTCGGAAAAGTCATCGCCCTGATGCAAAACGCCGAGCGCTCGAAGCCGCCGATCACTCGTCTGCTGGAGCGTTACGCCGGCAGCTATATGGTGCTGGTGTTGCTGCTGGCGGCGGTGACCTGGTTCATCACCAACAACGCTCAAGCGATGCTCGCGGTGTTGGTGGCGGCCTGTCCTTGTGCGCTGGTGTTGTCGGCGCCGGCCACGGCGATTGCCGGGGTGGCGGTAGCGGCACGTCACGGGATTCTGATCCGCAGTTCTGCGTTCCTCGAAGAGTTGGCCGACCTGACTTCGCTGGTGGTCGACAAGACCGGGACGCTGACCTTCGGCACCCTGCGCCTGCAATCCATTGACAGTCCGTTGGAGGATCGCAGCCATGTCCTGGCGCTCGCCGCCAGCCTGGGCTCGGCCAGCAGTCACCCGGTCAGCCGTGCGCTCGCGGGGTTGGTGGCCCAGGAGCATTTCCTGTTGCTCTCTGACATCCATGAGCGCCAGGGTCTGGGCGTGGTGGCGATGACCGAGCAGGGCGAAGCGGCGCTCGGCCGGCCGGAGTTGTTTGCGCAACTGGGCATCAGCACAACGGCGGTTCCCGATCATGACGGTCCGATTGCCGGGCTGGCGCTCAACGGCGAATTCCTTGCCTGGCTGTTGTTGGCCGACAGCGTCAAACCCGAGGCGCAGTTTGCCCTGGGTGAGTTGCGCGACCTTGGACTGGGTCGCCAGTTGTTGCTCACCGGTGACCGGCATAGCGTCGCGCAAACGCTCGCTCGGGATGTCGGGATCAGTGACGTCGAAGCGCAAGCCCTGCCCGAAGACAAACTGAACCGCGTGCTCAAGGAAATCGACAGCGGCTTCCGGCCGATGGTGGTCGGCGATGGGATCAACGACTCCCTGGCGCTCAAGGCCGGCGTGGTGGGTGTAGCCATGGGCGCGGGCGGTGCGGACATCGCCCTGGCATCGGCTGACATCGTGCTGATCGGCAGTGACCTGCGCCGCCTCGGCACTTGCGTGCGCCTGAGTCGTCAGTGCCGCCAAACGTTACAGGTGAATGTGATCATCGGGTTGGGCTGGACCCTGGCGATAGTGGCCTTCGCCGCGTTCGGCTGGCTCGGCGCTGCCGGGGCGATGATTGCGGCGTTGCTGCATAACCTCAGCACCCTGTTGGTGTTGGGCAATGCCGGTCGTTTGCTGCGGTTCCAGGAGCCGTTGCTCAAGCTCAAGGATGAAGCCTGAAGGCGAATGCTCTAAACCGGGTCATCACAGGGCTTCAACTTTTTAGAACTGTGCGCCCGGTTCGTAGTCACTGAAGATGAGGGCACATCATTTTTTGCGTTCGCCGCGGTAGGTGTAGGCGTCGCGAATCATTGAAAACGGCTATTAATTCGATAGCCAGCTATTTTTCAAAGATGGTCTACCCTCTGTTTAGACGTCTGAAACAAGGGGGATTCTCCATGCTCGCGCATCTTCCACCGGCCTTACAGAATCTGCAATTACCGCTTCGCCTGAGACTCTGGGATGGCCATGAATTCAATCTGGGGCCGACGCCCAGTGTCACGATTGTGGTCAAGGACCCACAAATGGTCAGCCAGTTTACCCATCCAAGCCTGGACGCCCTTGGCGCTGCATATGTCGAAGGCAAACTGGAACTCGAAGGCTCCATCAGCGATGTGATCCGTGTCTGCGATGAATGGAGCCAGGCGTTGCTGGATGAAAACGACGACAATCAGCCGGTTCGTAGCGCCCACGATAAAGAGATGGACGCCAAGGCGATCTCCTACCACTACGACCTTTCCAACGCGTTCTATCAGCTGTGGCTCGACAGCGACATGGCGTATTCCTGCGCTTATTTCGAGACCGGCAGCGAAACCCTCGAGCAGGCCCAGCAAGCCAAGTTCCGTCATTTGTGCCGCAAGCTGCGTCTGCAGCCCGGCGAATATTTGCTGGATGTGGGTTGCGGGTGGGGTGGGTTGGCGCGTTTTGCGGCGCGGGAGTTTGGCGCGAAAGTGTTCGGTATCACCCTCAGCAAGGAACAGTTGGCCCTGGCCCGGGAGCGCGTAAAAGCGGAGGGCCTGGAGGACCTGGTCGAACTGCAACTGCTCGACTATCGCGATCTGCCGCAGGATGGCCGTTTCGACAAAGTGGTCAGCGTCGGTATGTTCGAACACGTGGGCCACGCCAATCTGGCGGAGTACTGCAAGAATCTGTTCGGTGCGGTGAAAGAGGGCGGCCTGGTGATGAACCACGGGATTACCGCCAAGTACACCGATGGCCGTCCGGTGGGACGCGGTGCCGGTGAATTCATCGAGAAATACGTGTTCCCCAACGGCGAGCTACCGCACCTGTCGATGATCTCTGCCGAGATCAGTGAAGCCGGACTGGAAATCGTCGACGTCGAGAGCTTGCGCCTGCACTACGCGCGCACTCTGGATCACTGGAGCGAACGCCTGGAAGACAACCTCGAAGCGGCCTCCAAACTTGTACCGGAGCAAGTCCTGCGCATCTGGCGGCTGTACCTGGCCGGTTGCGCTTACGCGTTTGCCCGGGGCTGGATCAACCTGCACCAGATTCTCGCGGTGAAGGCCCACGCCGATGGCAGTCATGAACTGCCATGGACCCGTGACGATATCTACCTCTAGAGAATCGGTGAAATAAGCCGGGCGACCCGCATGCCGACCTGCTGCAGGCGGTGGGTCTCCCGGCCTTCTCCCTTGGCGATTTCGTGGGCGTTGGCGAAGTCATCGTTGAGCATCTGTTCCACCTCGGCGGCAAAGGCGCGGTCGACGGTCAGCAACATCACTTCGAAATTCAGCCGGAACGAACGGTTGTCCAGGTTGGCGCTGCCGATGGCGCTGATTTCGCTGTCGATCAACACCACTTTCTGGTGCAGGAATCCGGGCTCGTAACGGAACACCCGCACACCGGCGCGCACAGCCTCGAAAGCGTAGAGGCTGGAGGCGGCGTAGACGATTCGATGGTCGGGCCGAGACGGCAACAGCAGTCGCACATCCACACCGCGCAGGACCGCCAGGCGCAACGCTGCGAACACGGCTTCATCGGGGATGAAGTACGGGCTGGTAATCCAGACCCGCTCTGTCGCCGCATGGATCGCTTCGACAAAGAACAATGAACAGGTTTCACAGGCGTCTGCCGGCCCGCTGGCGAGCAACTGGCACAGCACGCCATCTTCCGGATAGACCTCCGGCAGGATCAGCGGCGGTAGCGCACGAGCCACCCAGAACCAGTCTTCGGCGAAAGACTCCTGCATGCACGCCACCACCGGTCCGCGCACTTGCACGTGGGTATCGCGCCAAGGGGCCAGGGGTGGTTTCTCGCCCATGTATTCGTCACCGACGTTGTGCCCGCCGACGAAGCCGAGAATGCCGTCCACCACCACGATCTTACGGTGGTTGCGGAAGTTCACCTGAAAGCGATTGAGCCAGCCACTGCGGGTGGCGAAGGCTTTGACCTCGACGCCGCCATCACGCAAGGCCTGCACGTAGCCATGGGGCAGGGAGTGGCTGCCGATTCGGTCATACAACAGATAGATCGCCACGCCTTCGGCGGCTTTCTTCAACAGCAAAGTCTGCAGGCGTTGTCCGAGGCGGTCGTCGTGGACGATGAAAAACTGGATCAGCACGGCTTCTTTTGCCTGGCTGATGGCATCGAAAATGGCCTCGAACGTCGACTGACCGTTGATCAACAGCCGCGTCTGGTTATTGGCCAGGCAGGGCATGTGTCCGAGCTTTGGCATCGCTCTGAGTGAGGCGTAGGCAGAAGAAGCGCGGGCAGTCAGGGCTTCTTCTACCCAGGGTCGCCAGTTGAGTTCGGAAACAGCCTTGCGCATCTCCTCGTTGGCCTGCCGCCGGGCCTTGATGTAGCCATCAAAGGTGCTGCGGCCGAACATCAGGTACGGGATCAAGGTCAGGTAAGGGATGAAAAACAGCGACAGGGCCCAGGCGATCGAGCCTTGGGCGGTACGGACGGTCAACACGGCGTGTATGGCCGCGATCATGCCCAGCGAGTGCAACAGGGCGATGGTATAACCGAAAATATGCGGTCCGAAATAATCCATGGGGGCTGCCTTGCTCCTGAAGATTCAGTGCTTAACAGACCATGTTCCGTGCAGAATGTCGCTAATTAATTGGCCCATGAACCGAAGCCCGCGGCTGACGTCTAACGGCCACTACTGATCAGGAGTTTCTCGATGAACGTTCGTCTGCTGGGTTTGGCCATGGCACTGGGTTTGGCACTTCCTGTGGCGGCTCACGCGCAAATGCTGCAACCAGGATTGTGGGAGCTGACCACGAGCAACATGAAGGTCGACGAGCAGAATATGCCGGACCTGCAATTGATCCTCGGCCAGCTCCAGAACCAGATGACCCCCGAGCAGCGTGCCCAGCTGGAAAAGCAGGGCATCACCATGGGCGGCAAAGGGATCCGGGCGTGCCTGACCCCTGAGCAGGTCAAGACCGACAACATCCCGCTGACCGATCCGCAATCGGGCTGCAAACAGGAAATCACCGACCGCTCCGGCAATCAGTGGAAATTCCGTTTCAGCTGCCCGAGAGCCCAGGGTGCCGGTGTGGCGACATTCGTCAGTGATCGCGAGTTCACCACCAAGGTCAACGGGACGTTCAACGCCACTGGCATTCAGCAGAAGGGCAGCCTCGAATCCCGCGCCGTCTGGTTGGGACAGGATTGCGGCACTGTGAAGCCAAGAGCTTAAAAGCTTCGCGAGCAGGCTCGCTCCCACATTTGATCTGTGGTGTTCACAAAAACAATGTGGGAGCGAGCCTGCTCGCGAAGGCGTCCATTCAGCCGCCCTGAATTCCCGGCCGACTCAACCACTCACACGCCGCCTCGACAGCCATCCGGCCAAAATCCTCCCCCGTGCGACTGCGCACACTGACGAACCCCCCAATCTGTTCCTTTTCGCCCACCACCACCAGATACGGCACGCTCTGACTGTGCTGGCGAATCTTGTAGTGAACCTTTTCGTTACGTAGGTCGGCTCTGGCGCGTACGCCCCGTTGGCGCAAGGATTCGGTCACCGCTTGTGCATAAGTCGCCTGGCGATCATCCATGCTCACAACGACCACGTGGGGTGGAACACGCCACTGTTGCAGTTCCTGATGGCTGGACCAGCAGGTGCCGTAGATACGCTGTTGTAAAGTGCCGTTGATATGGTCGAGGGTAAACGCCTGCAAGACTTTGGTGGTGGGGACATGCGGTCCATGGCTCTGGTACTCGGTGTCCCCCAGCCGGTACAGCGAGACTGCTTCGCGCACCGGCCGACGACGGATCGAGTGATTGGTCGCTGCCAGTGATTGCATACGCGCTTCGATGAGGGGCAGGTCTGCCGCGGTCAGCGGTGGCTCGACGGCAAACTCGTAAAAGAACCCGTCGCCCAATTCTTTTCCCGCACGCATTTGCGCATGAGGGTGGAGTTGCTTGACCGCCATCGCCAGCATCAAGGCACAGGAGCGGCGCAAGATCTCCAGACCGTCCGGCTCCCGGGGGGTGACAATGCTGACCCGGGCGTCCGCTTCGATCAGGTATTCACAGTCCACCAGTACCCCGTTGACCCTTCCTGCTACGGCCGCGCTGGCCAGTTCGGGGCCGATGCTGGCGGCCACCTCATGCACGGACAGTGGCTGGTCGTATTCACGCAATGAACCATCGGGCAGGGTGATCTGGATCATGGTCGGCGTACTCAGGTGCTTCTAACGAGCGTTATCGCATAAACCGTAGGGGCAAACATTAAGACGTTTGTCGTGGCAGGCGTTCAGCGGTAAATCTCCGGAAGGGTTCTTGCGGATCATGGCTTGCTCAACGCGTTGTACAGGGTGTTGAGGTTGTACTCGAACAGCCCGGTGAAGGTGCTGGCCGGGCCACTCGCCGCCAGGGCATCGGAGTACAGCGTGCCGCCGATCTGCGCGCCGCTTTCATCCGCGATCTGCTTGAGCAGACGCGCGTCCTTGATGTTTTCCATGAACACCGCTTTGACCTTGGCCTGACGAATCTGGGTGATCAGTGTGGCCACTTCCGCGGCTGAAGGTTCGCGCTCGGTGGACAGGCCTTGAGGCGCCATGAACTCGATACCGTAGGCCTGGCCGAGATAACCGAAGGCGTCATGGGACGTCACGATCTTGCGGTTGCCCGGTGGCAGTGAACCGAGTTTGGTCTTGGCTTCGGCGAGCAGGGCGTAGACCTGTTTCAGGTACGCCTGGCTGTTGCGCTCATAGTCGGCGGTGTTCGTCGGGTCGGCGGCGATCAGCGCCTTGGTGATGTTGGCGATGTACAGCTCGGTGTTCGCCAGGTTATGCCAGGCATGCGGGTCGGGAACGGTTTCGCCGTCTTCATCCAGGCTGCGCGGGATGACGCCGTGGCTCGCGCTGATGACCGGCGCCTTGGTCTCGGTACTCGTCACCAGGCGATCCAGCCAGGGCTCGAAACCCAGGCCGTTCTTGATGATGAGCCTGGCTTTGAGCAGCGCCTTGGCATCGTCCGGTGTCGGCTCGTAGGTATGGGCATCCGCGTCCGGGCCGACCATATTGGTGATCTGGATATGCTCCTTGCCGACCTGCCGGGTCATGTCGGCAAGGATGCTGAAGCTGGTGACCACCTGGAGTTTTTCGGCGGCAGACAGCGACATCGACACCATCAAGCTGAACAGCACGAGTAAAGCGCGCATCGGGTAACACCTCATTGGGATGTGAGCAAAGGCGGGCGGCGCAGCAAGCCATGCACCGGCCCGAGCACCACGGACAACAGATACCCTCCGCCGGCCACCAGCACGATTGCCGGGCCACTGGGCAGCGAGTAATAGAACGAAATCAATAAACCCAGCCACACCGAGAGGCTGCCGAGCGAGGCGGCGACGACGATCAGCACCGGCAAGCGGCGACTCCAGAATCGCGCTGCGGCGGCAGGCAACATCATCAGCCCGACCACCATCAACGCGCCGATTGCCTGGAAACCGATGACCAGATTCAACACCACCAACGTCAGGAATACACCGTGGGCCAGTGGGCCGAGTCGGCTGACAGTTTGCAGAAAAAGCGGGTCCAGGGTGTCGAGCAGCAGTGGTTTGTAGATCAATGCCATGGCAATCAGGCTCAGTCCCGAGACCCAAAGCATGCCGGTCAAGGTCGGGCCGTCGACCGCCAGCGCCGAGCCAAACAACAGGTGCAACAGGTCCAGGCGTTTGCCGGCGATGCCGAGAATCAGCACGCCACCGGCCAGGGAAATCGGGTAGATCGCCGCGAGGCTGGCGTCCTCTCGCAGGCCGGTGCGTCGCGTAATCCAGGCCGCGAGGCCAGCCATGCTCAGGCCTGCGCCGAGGCCGCCGATGGTCAACGCCGGGAGGCTCAAACCGGCAAACCAGAATCCCAGAGCCGCGCCGGGAAGGATGCCGTGGGCGACGGCATCGCCGATCAAACTCATGCGCCTGAGGATCAGAAACACCCCAAGGGGCGCCGTGCTGCACGCCAGGAGCAAACCGCCGAGCAGCGCCCGACGCATGAAGACGAACTCCTGGAACGGTTGCCAAAGATGCGCGGCAGCGATCATCAGGCCACCTGCGCTTGAGATGATTGGCGGATCAGTTCGGTACTCGGGCCGAATACGCAGCCACTGCTTTTGATCAGCAACGTGTGCGGGATGTGCTCGCGGACAGCGTCCAGGTCATGGCATACGATCACCAGTGTCCGGCCCTCGAGGTTCCAATCGTGTATGTGCTTCCAGAGCAATGCCTGGCCGAGCTCATCGAGGGCCGCGTGGGGTTCATCGAGCAACAGCAAGGGTGCATCGGTCAGGCTCAACCGTGCGAGCAGGGCGCGTTGCAATTCGCCGCCAGAGAGAGCCATCAACGGTCGATCTTCCAGGCCGTTCAGGTGCCAGTTCGCGAGGGCGTTTTTCAGTCGTTGGCTACGGAGCTCCGATGACTGTTTGTTGCCCCAGAAACCGGCGGTGACTAATGCCTGAAGGCTGATCGGAAATTGCCTGTCCAAGTGTTGTTGCTGGGGCAGGAACGCCACACCGCCTTTAAGTGGAAGGCTCAGTTGCACCTTTCCGGCCAACGGTTTTTGCAGACCGGCGATGACCTTCAGCAGGCTGCTTTTCCCGGAGCCGTTCGCACCGATGATGGCGGTCAGGCTGCCCTGCGACAGTTCGAAGTCCAGCGCTGGCGTGAGCGGCTGCCCCGGTGCGCCCCAGCACAGGGCGTGGCAGCCAATCATGCGACCTCCCAGTTGAAACGGCTTTCGGCCACGGCGTCATGGGCGTGCAGGCTTTCGGCGTGGATGACACGAATATGGAAGGCATTGATGCCTGTGGAGCGTTTCAGGGCCAGATTCAAACGGCGTGCGGCGTCCTCGCAGAACATCAGGTTCTGACCATTGGCCAGAGCAAAGGCCTGTTCGTCGGCGCGTTTTACCGCTGTTTGAACGGCTGTGCCGAGTGCGGCTTCGGCGTCGTTGATGACGGCGATCAGAGGCAAGTCGTCCAAAAAATCAGCCAGCCGTACGCGCAACTTTGCGCTGCTGCGTTGGCTGTGAGGTGTGGCAACGATGCCGTTCGTGGAGCCGAGCCACGCTAAAACGTCGGCGTGTTGCAGTGCCTTGTTGGCGAAATCATCGACGAACTGCCGCTGAATCAACTGTCGAGAAAGGGCTGCGGAACACGGGCAAGTTGAGGAATAAGGCACGTCGATTTTTAGTTCCACGTGGAACATTGCGTTTTTCAAACGTGCTTCGATGCTGATCGGATAGTTTTTCCAGCCATCCAGTGGGCTGATCAGCGCCGGCCTTTTCAGCAACAAATCGGCATTAATGGTTAGGTAAGCGCTGCTGGATAGCCCCTCATGACTCTCAAGAAAACGCTGCAATACCCGCCGCAATAAAGCCGGTGAAAGGTTTTCCTGTTCCAGTAATTCAAGCGCCAGATAGAGTCGTGACATGTGAATGCCACGCGCATTGCCATCGTCGAGGCTTACGCCGACATCGGCCTTTGCATTCAGTCGTTGGCCATCAAACAAAACGGGAAGAGCAATGCCGCACATGCCCACCCACTCCAGTGGCAGGGCTTGGCGTGAGGCCTGCGCGGCGATATCCGGCAGAGTCAGCGCATTCATGAGCAGGTCCATCGTGGGAGTTGATCTGGCATGTTATATTATAACAATGCAATCGACGATGCCTTTTTCATGAACAAGCTTTCATCATGCGCAACCGCCACATGCTCAGCCTGATTTCACGCCATCAACAGAAAAAAGAAGTTTAACAACCGGCGATCCGGCTGCAGGTGAACCTGGCGCTGCTGCCGCCAGAGCTGGAAAACCGGTTGATCGTGGTCCAGCCGACGCGCCGGTTATAGCCAACCCAGGCCTCGCCATCGGAAGCGATGCCAGTGAAAAACGTAAGCTGGCCGTAGCGGCTGTTGGTTTGGGCCCAATAGCGTTTGCCGGCTGTTTCGAAGCCCCGCAGATAGATCGTGTTTCCGGCGGTATTGACGCTGTAGGCGTTGCCATCGGCATCCACGCAGGCCAACAGGTTGGCGCTGCGGGTGCACTTGGCCAGGCTCGGGACCTGGGCCGTCGCGTCGGCAGCCACCAGCAGGGAAAGTATGATCAATGCAGGTTTCAGGACGTTGCGCATGGGGCTTCTCACGAAAGGAACGCGTTCAGCATCCTGTCCTTTGCACCGCCGGGCAAGAGGGGATGGTTTATTTGTACTGTTACAGTATAACATTATGTAAGCCCGACACAGCGACCGGGCATCCCTGTGAGGAATATGCAGATGTCCAATCGACTCCCCGTGACCGTTCTCTCCGGCTTTCTTGGCGCCGGAAAAAGTACACTTCTTAATTACATACTACGTAATCGCGATGGTTTGCGAGTTGCAGTCATCGTCAACGATATGAGCGAAATCAACGTCGATGGCACCGAAGTTCAGCGCGATGTCAGCCTGAATCGCGCCGAAGAACGGTTGGTGGAGATGAGTAACGGGTGTATTTGCTGTACGTTACGTGAAGACTTGCTGGAGGAGGTGAGTCAACTCGCCAGGGAAGGTCGCTTCGACTATCTGCTGATCGAGTCCACCGGTATTTCCGAACCGCTGCCAGTGGCGGAAACCTTTACCTTTCGCGATGAAAACGGCCAGAGCCTCAACGACATTGCACGGCTGGACACCATGGTCACAGTGGTCGATGGCATGAACTTCCTGCTCGATTACCAGGCTGCCGAAAGCCTGGCTTCCCGAGGAGAAACACTAGGGGAAGAAGACGAACGTTCGATTACCGATCTGTTGATTGAGCAGGTCGAGTTCGCTGATGTGATTTTGCTCAGCAAGATCGACTTGATCAGCAGCCACCAGCGCGAAGAACTGATCGCGATACTTGAACGGCTCAACGCCCGGGCGGAAATCATCCCGATGACGATGGGCGAAATCCCTTTGGATAAGATCCTCAACACCGGCCGTTTTGACTTCGAAAAGGCTGCCCAGGCACCGGGATGGTTGCAGGAACTGCGCGGCGAACACGTGCCGGAAACCGAAGAATACGGCATCGCTTCCAGTGCTTACCGGGCTCGCCGGCCGTTCCATCCGCAGCGTTTCTTCAACTTCATCGACGGTCCCTGGGACAACGGCAAGCTGCTGCGCTCCAAGGGCTTTTTCTGGCTGGCGAGCAAGCACATGGATGCTGGCAGTTGGTCTCAGGCCGGTGGCTTGATGCGCTATGGCTTTGCCGGGCGCTGGTGGCGTTTCGTACCGAAAAACCAGTGGCCGCAAGATGAAGAAAGTACCACCGGGATCATGAAAAACTGGACCGCCGACAGCGGGGACTGTCGCCAGGAGCTGGTGTTCATCGGCCAGAACATCGACTTCACGCAACTCACTGCAGAACTGGACGCATGCCTGCTGACCGATGAGGAGATGGCGCTGGGCACAGAGGGCTGGCGTTTGCTGCCTGATCCATTCGGCCCTTGGAACGAAGAGGTTGCCTGATCCTCTACTGGCGCTTCAGGGCTTGAGCCAGGTGCCCTGGCTCTGGGCCTCGCAGTACGGCTGCAAATATGCCGCGTCGGTGGCAACGCCGTAATAGTGAATATCCTGGCGGTAGGGCATATTGGCGACTTGGGCGTTGCTGCAAATACCAAATGCGCCGCCGGGGCATTGATCGACATACTGCACCTCGACTTTCTGCCCCGCCAGGTTCGGCTGGCAGAAACCATCGGCGAAGAGTTTTGGCGGGATGTTGCGGTTCTGCTGGCAAACCTGGACATCAAGCCGCTCGGTCTGGCTGTGAACCACACAAGCCTGGGCCAGCGCCTCGCCTGAAACGAGTGCCAGGAGCAACGACAAGCCAATCAACCGCATCCATCACCTCCTCAGAAATCATCGACCATGCTGCAGAATATCCCCACTCATGTCATTGCCGGCCCGTTGGGCGCCGGCAAGACCAGCCTGATCAAGCACCTGCTGGCTCAGCGCCCGGCTGGCGAGCGCTGGGCGGTGTTGATCAACGAGTTTGGCCAGATCGGTCTCGACGCTGCGCTACTGACCCAGGATGGCGATGGTATCGCACTGGGGGAAGTGGCTGGGGGCTGCCTTTGTTGCGTCAACGGTGCGCCGTTTCAGATTGGTCTTGGGCGCTTGTTGCGCAAGGCACAACCGGATCGGCTGTTCATCGAGCCCTCGGGGCTGGGGCATCCGGCGCAGTTGCTCAGGCAATTGAGCGAAGCGCCGTGGCAAGGCGTGTTGGCTGTTCAGCCTTGTGTGCTGGTGCTGGATGCCCAGGCGCTCGCCGCTGGCAAACCGCTGCCGGATGTTCAACAGCAAGCGCTGGGCCATGCGGGATTGCTGCTGTTGAACAAGTCTGAAGGTCTCGACGAAGACAGTCGCCAGCGAATTGCCGGGCAATTGCCGCCTCTCCCCCTGTGCTGGACACAACAGGCGGCTTTACCCTTGAGCGAGTTGCCGGGGCTGAATGCCAAAGCGCGGGCAGGTGTGGATAACTTCGTCGTGCCCATGGGCCTGGCGCAGCTGCCGGCGGTCTGGAGCGACCCCGCGTTGCCCATTTGCCTGAGTCAGGAACAGGACGGAGGCTGGAGCATCGGATGGCGTTGGCACCCAAGCCAGGTGTTTGATGCCGCTCTGGTTGGCCGGTGGCTTGAAAGCCTTGGCTGGAGGCGGGCGAAACTGGTTATCCACAGTGCTCAGGGCTGGATTTCGGCGAACGCGGTGGATAGCTCGGTGCTGGACTGGCAGCCCAGTGAATGGCGGCAGGATTCGCGTATCGAGCTGATTTTCAGTGAAGCGCAGAATGCAGAGCGGTTGCAGCGTGAGCTGGCAGCGTGCCGATCCGGATCGGATTAACGGCTCACGGCCGCCACTTGGTATGGTCCTGACGCCACTGGCTCAGCTCGATCACTTCAGCGCGGGGTTTCGCTACTTCGACCACCGGTTCGGTTTCATCGAAGGGGACCGGGTAGGGCGCCAGCTCGATCTGTGCACTGTGTGCGCCGAACTGAGTGATGGTGCCGTTGTGGCGGGTTTCGCCCGTCACGGTGAATTCGAAGTTATACACACGGGCCAGGCGTCGGCGACCACTGGCATCCTTGATGAAAGCGATTTTTTTCAAGGCCACGTTGCCGTCGAGCAATTCGATCCCGAGTTTGCCGCAATGCTGCTTGACCCGCTCCAGCGCGCGCTCGCGCAAGCCGTGGTTGTGCCATAGCCATGCGCCGGCAGTGGCGAACAGCATCAGCACGAATATATTTCCAAGGGTCAGCATCACAGGGTGCTCCAACAAGATAGTGTCAGCTTAACTGCGTCGCTGGTCTGTCGTACAGGCTGCGTTTAGTCGCATACTGCGCGGCTAGAATTTCAATCGTTTTACGGAAATCCACCGCATGAAACGTACTCCGCATTTGCTCGCTATCCAGTCCCACGTGGTATTCGGTCACGCCGGCAACAGTGCCGCGGTTTTCCCGATGCAACGGGTCGGGGTGAATGTCTGGCCGCTCAACACTGTGCAGTTCTCCAATCACACCCAGTACGGCCAGTGGGCCGGTGAGGTGCTGGCGCCGCACCAGATCCCCGACCTGGTCGAAGGTATCGCGGCGATTGGCGAGCTGGGCAACTGTGATGCGGTGCTCTCCGGTTACCTCGGCAGTGCGGCCCAGGGCCGGGCGATTCTGACAGGGGTGGCGCGGATCAAGTCGATGAATCCCAAGGCGCTGTACCTGTGTGACCCGGTCATGGGGCATCCGGAGAAGGGCTGCAGTGTTCCGGCGGAGGTCAGTGATTTCCTGTTGGAAGAGGCCGCCGCCGTGGCGGACTTCATGTGCCCGAACCAGTTGGAGCTGGACAGCTTCTCCGGGCGCAAGCCGCAATCGCTGTTCGATTGCCTGGCCATGGCGCGTGCATTGCTGGTGCGCGGCCCGAAAGCGGTGTTGGTCAAGCATCTGGACTATCCAGGCAAATCGGCAGAGGTCTTCGAGATGCTGCTGGTGACGGCTGAGGGCAGCTGGCATTTGCAGCGCCCGTTACTGGCGTTCCCGCGTCAGCCGGTGGGCGTGGGCGATCTGACGTCCGGTCTGTTCCTGGCGCGTGTGCTGTTGGGCGACAGCCTGGTGGCCGCGTTCGAGTTCACAGCGTCGGCGGTGCATGAAGTGCTGCTCGAAACCCAGGCCTGTGCCAGCTACGAGCTGGAACTGGTTCGGGCTCAGGACCGGATTGCCCATCCGCGGGTGCGGTTCGAGGCTACACCCATCAGTCTCTGATTCGGCGCTGCCCCAATCGCGAGCAGGCTCGCTCCCACATTGGATCTTTGTCGTACACAAAATCTGTGTCCACTGAAATCAACTGTGGGAGCGAGCCTGCTCGCGATGGGGGCTAGAGTCGCGACAAGATTCAGACGTCGCCCTTGATCTCCTGATAGCGCTTTTCCGACTCCTGACGAATCTGTCGGCGCTGCTGCGCCTGCATGTAACGACGCTTGTCTTCGCTATTCTGCGGTTGCAGCGGTGGTACGGATGCCGGTTTACGTTGGTCATCCACCGCGACCATGGTGAAGAAGCAACTGTTGGTGTGGCGCACCGAGCGTTCACGGATGTTCTCGGTCACCACTTTGATGCCTACTTCCATGGAGGTATTGCCGGTGTAGTTGACCGAGGCGAGAAAGGTCACCAGTTCGCCGACATGGATCGGCTCACGGAAAATGACCTGATCCACCGACAGGGTCACCACATAGCGGCCGGCATAACGGCTGGCGCAGGCGTAGGCCACTTCGTCGAGGTATTTGAGCAGGGTGCCGCCGTGAACATTGCCAGAGAAGTTGGCCATGTCGGGGGTCATCAATACCGTCATCGACAGTTGGGCGTTTCCGGGTTCCATAGCATTCTCACGGGTCAAGGCCAGGTTTGAGGGATGCACCTCTGCGGGTGCCTCGGCGGTTTTTTCAAACCAACAGTTATCGGGACGCCGGGTGCCGGGTCGCCGTCACGCTGGATCGATCTGTTTCCATATATTGCACCGCCTTTCTGTCGGAAGTCGCGGTGTTACGCTGCAAAAGCCCGGACGCAGGGACTTTTCCTACGCGTAAAGCAGACTTTTGTTCGGTTCGATCAGACGTATTCCTGCGTCTGTGAATCGGGCAACTTCAATCAGGGAGCCGCTCGCCATGCATGCCATCAGTTTCATTCAGGATCTGGCAGTGATCATGTTGATCGCAGGTGTGGTCACCGTGGTTTTCCATCGCCTGAAACAACCGGTGGTACTGGGATACATCGTCGCCGGCTTCATCATCGGTCCGCACACCCCGCCATTCGGCCTGATCCATGATGAAGAAACCATCAAGACCCTGGCCGAACTCGGGGTGATATTCCTGATGTTCTGCCTGGGCCTGGAGTTCAGCCTGCGCAAGTTGTTCAAGGTCGGTGCCACGGCATTCATCGCGGCATTCCTGGAAATCGTGCTGATGATCTGGATCGGCTACGAGATCGGTCGCTGGTTCGACTGGAACACCATGGACTCACTGTTCCTCGGCGCGATCCTGGCGATTTCCTCGACCACCATCATCGTCAAGGCGCTCAATGATCTGAAACTGAAGAACGAGCGATTTGCCCAGTTGATATTCGGTGTGCTGATCGTCGAGGACATTCTGGGCATCGGCATCATCGCGCTGCTGTCCAGCATCGCGGTCAGCGGTACGGTCAGCTCCGGCGAAGTGTTTTCCACGGTCGGCAAACTGTCGCTGTTCATGATCGTCGCGTTGGTCATCGGCATCCTGATGGTGCCGCGGCTGTTGGCCTACGTCGCCAGATTCGACAGCAACGAAATGCTGCTGATCACGGTACTGGGCCTGTGTTTTGGCTTCTGCCTGCTGGTGGTCAAGCTTGAATACAGCATGGTCCTCGGGGCATTCCTGATCGGCGCGATCATGGCTGAGTCCCGGCAACTGCTGAAAATCGAGCGTTTGATTGAACCGGTTCGCGATCTTTTCAGTGCGATTTTCTTTGTGGCCATCGGGCTGATGCTCGATCCGGCGATCCTGCTTCAGTACGCCTGGCCAATCGCCGTAATCACCGTAGCCGTGGTGCTCGGCAAGATGTTGTCCTGCGGCCTTGGTGCATTTATCGCCGGCAATGACGGACGTACCTCGCTGCGGGTCGGGATGGGGCTTTCACAGATTGGCGAATTCTCTTTCATCATCGCGGCACTGGGCATGACGTTGCAGGTCACCAGCAACTTTTTATACCCCGTGGCTGTGGCGGTTTCGGTGATCACAACCCTGCTGACGCCCTATCTGATTCGCGCGGCTGATCCATTGTCGATCAAGCTCGCCGGCGCCATGCCAGAACGTCTGGGACGGGTGTTGGGGATGTATGGCGAATGGCTGCGCAGCATCCAGCCTCAGGGTGAGGGTGCGTTACTGGCATCCATGATTCGGCGGATTTTGTTGCAGGTGGGAGTCAATCTGGCGCTCGTGATCGCAATCTTCTTCTCGGGCGCGTATTTCGCCGAACGCATGTCGGCCTACCTGCAAGCCTGGATCAGCGACCCGAGCTGGCAAAAGGCGTTGATCTGGGGTGGGGCGCTGCTGTTATCGCTGCCTTTTTTGATTGCGGCGTACCGAAAGCTAAAGGCACTGTCGATGTTGCTGGCGGAAATGGGCGTGAAGCCGGAGATGGCCGGGCGCCACACGCAGCGAGTGCGCCGGGTGATCGCCGAAGTGATCCCGATCCTGTCGCTGCTGGTGATCTTTTTGCTGTTGGCAGCCTTGTCGGCCAGTATTCTGCCGACCAACAAGTTGCTGATGCTGATCGCCGTGGTCGCGGCCGCCGTGGCGGCGCTGCTGTGGCGTTGGTTCATTCGTGTGCATACGCGGATGCAGGTGGCGTTGCTGGAAACCCTCGACAATCACAAGGAGTCGTCCGGGCACTGACCACCCAGCGGCGTTGACTGGGTCAGCTTTCCAGCCAGACGTCCCGTGCCCAGTGCCACACCGACTCCCAGGTTTCTTCGGCGATCAGCTCTTCTTCGGCCTGCCAAAGCACCACGGTGCCGTCTTCTTCGACGCAATAGTAGTCATCACCGTCCTGGCAGATCGGGATCAGGCTGCGATCGACGCCGGCGTCCCAGGCGTTGGCGGCAACGTCGGGCAGGTAGGTGTGGGATTGCGGGTCGGTCACGGTGACCGGTTCCAGGCTGCCGTAGACGACGTCGCTGACGGTCAGCAGAAACTCTCTGAAGACGAACGGAATGTCGATGAACAGTTGTTCTTCGATTTCGACCAGCAGGTCTTCGTCGGGCAGTTCCAAGGGGACCGGTACCGGTTCGTTGGCTTCACGCAGTTGTTCGATGATTTCTTCCACGTCCGGGATCCTCTTGCTTGTATGGCGCGGTTTATATGGGGCGGTTTATACAGTAGCTTGCTATAGATGCAACCGCGAAATAGAAAACCCCGGCCTGGGCCGGGGTTTTGTTTACAGCAGATGAAGTTCTGTCCGGAACGTGCCTGCGCGTCGATCATACGGCGTTAAAAACAGGCTCGGAATGCTCATTGACTAAAGTCAACTCCGCTTCCTCGCCTGTTTTTGCCTTGTCTGATCTTAGCTCGGCACCTTCCGAACAGAACTAAGCGGGATCAGCCGTTCTGGCGGATACCAGCTACCAGCCAAGGCTGGTTTTCGCCCTGTGCACGTTCCATGTTCCAGCTTTCGCTGAAGACTTCGCCCTGGTCGAAACGCGAGGTTTTCGACACGCCAGTGAACGTCAGGGTGGCGATGGTCTTGTCGGCGCGATCGTCCACACCGTCCAGCTGTACATTGAGGTTATCGATGTAGGTGGACTGGAAACCGTCGCCCAGGTCTGCACGCTCACGCTTGAGGAACTCCAGCATTTGCGGAGTCACGAACTCGGCGATCTTGTCCATTTCGTTGGCGTCCCAGTGCTGTTGCAGGGACTGGAAGTGATTGCGCGCCGCTTCGACGAAGTTTCTTTCGTTGAACCAGGCTGGCGCGTTGATCACCGGGCGAGCGGCAACAGGTGCTGCCGAGCCACCGAAGATCGAACCGCCGGCAGGCTTTTGTTCGAACGCTTCACGTTGCATCGGCGCATGGCCGGCCGGAGCGTACTGCTCCTGCTGCTTGCGACGACGGGCGGCGATAAAGCGGAAGACCAGGAACGCAATGACGGCCATGATCAGGATGTCGAAGATCTGCATGCCCTGGAAGCCGTCACCCATGAACATGGAGGCCAGCAGGCCACCGGCCGCGATACCGGCCAATGGGCCGAGCCAGCGCGAAGCGCCACCGGCCTTGGCAGCGGCGCCAGCGGCACCGGCAGCACCAGCGGTCGCCGCAGCGCCGCCCATGCCTGGAGAAGAAGGAGCCATCTGGCTGGTCTGGTGAGTCGGCGCAGCGCCTGCGCTTTTGCCACCACCGAAGCGCTTGGCGGCATTGACGTCGAGACTCATCGTCAGGCCGATGCACAACGCCATGGCGATGCTAAGAAAACGTTTCATAAAGGGAATTCCCATTTGTGGAAGGCACGCGCGCCATGTTGCACAGGTGAAGTGTTACTGGCTAGCGGCAGAGTGTTTCGGGCTTTTGCCTGACAGGTCGTGTTCAGCTCCCGTCAGTGCAAGAAGGCCTTTTGACTTTGATCTGTCAGATGAGTGGATAGGGTTTGTAGGACGGTCGCCTAGCGTCGCAGAGCCAGCATGACCACCCCGGCCGTGATCAGGCCGATTCCGCCCCATTGGCGCAGGTCGAGTTTTTCACCCAGCAGGACAACGCCAAGAACAGCCACCAGCACCACGCTGAGTTTGTCCACTGGGGCAACCAGTGACGCCGGACCGACCTTAAGTGCGCGGAAATAGCAGACCCACGATGCACCGGTGGCAAGGCCCGACAACAGCAGGAACAGGTAGCTCTTCGCAGAGATCGATCCCAATGACTGATATTGGCCCGTGGCGTACAAAATCAAGGCCAGGCTGACCAATACCACTATCGTACGCAGCAGGGTGGCGAAGTCGGAGTTGACGTTTTCGATGCCCACTTTCGCGAAAATGGCGGTCATTGCCGCGAAAGCCGCCGATAACAGGGCCCAGAATGTCCAGGAAGAAAAAAAGCCCGAGCCCATTTTTCAGTGCCTTTAGTCAGTGCGACCTAAATAGCTTCCAGCTTGGCGTAACCCAGCATCAGCCACTTGCTGCCTTCGCTGAAGTTCACCTGCACCCGGGCCTGAGCTCCGGCGCCTTCGAAGTTCAGAATCACGCCATCGCCAAACACCGAGTGCCGTACGGTCTGGCCCAGGCTGAAGCCGGTCTGCGGAATCTCGCTGCCGCTGAACAGGTTGCTGCCACTCATCGACTGGTTGCCACCGAACGGACGGCTGACGCTGTTGGACAGCCGCACCTCCTGAATCAGGCCTTTCGGAACTTCACGTACGAAGCGCGACACCTTGTTGTAGGTCTCGCTGCCATAAAGGCGTCGGGTTTCAGCATAGGTCATCACCAGGTTCTGCATGGCCCGGGTGATGCCTACGTAGGCCAGACGACGTTCTTCCTCAAGGCGGCCAGGCTCCTCCAGGCTCATCTTGTGCGGGAACAGACCTTCTTCCATGCCCACCAGGAACACGTAAGGGAATTCCAGGCCCTTGGCGCTGTGCAGGGTCATCAGCTGGATGCTGTCTTCGTGCTCGTCGGCCTGGGTGTCGCCAGCCTCCAAAGACGCGTGACCGAGGAACGCCGCCAATGGCGTCAGGTCTTCGTCTTCTTCACTGTTTTCGAAGTTGCGCGCGGCGCTGACCAGTTCCTCAAGGTTTTCTACCCGTGCCTGGCCTTTCTCGCCTTTTTCCGCTTCGTGATAGGCAATCAGCCCTGACTGCTCGATGACGGTCTGGGTCATCAGGTGCAGTGGCATTTCCATGCATTTGGCGGCGAGGTTCTCGATCAGCTCGATAAACGCGCCCAAGGCGCCGGCCGCACGACCGGTCAGGCCTTTGTTGGCCACCAGTTGGCGCATCGCTTCCCACATCGATACATCGCTGTGGCGCGCATGGTCGCGGATCGCTTCGACGGTTTTCTCGCCGATGCCACGGGCCGGCACGTTGATGACCCGTTCCAGCGCGGCATCGTTGCCACGGCCTTCGAGCAAGCGCAGGTAGGCCATGGCGTTCTTGATTTCGGCGCGTTCGAAGAAGCGCTGACCGCCATAGATGCGGTAGGGAATGCGCTCGCGCAGCAGGGCTTCTTCCAGAACCCGCGATTGGGCGTTGGAGCGGTACAGAATCGCGATATCGCTGCGAGACAAGCCGGTTTTCAGCGCACTTTCGATGGTTTCGACAACGTAGCGTGCTTCGTCGTGCTCGTTGAAGGCGGCGTACAGGTTGATCGCTTCGCCTTCGCCGCCGTCTGTCCACAACTCTTTGCCCAGGCGCCCGGTGTTATTGGCGATCAAGGCGTTGGCAGCCTTCAGGATACCGGCGGTGGAGCGATAGTTTTGCTCCAGGCGAATGGTTACGGCGTCCGGGAAGTCTTCGGAATACTGGTAAATGTTCTCGATTTTCGCGCCGCGCCAGCCGTAGATGGACTGGTCGTCGTCGCCCACCACCATCAGGCTGTCGCCACCCTTGGCCAGCAGGCGCAACCAGGCATATTGCACGGCGTTGGTGTCCTGGAACTCGTCCACCAGGATGTGCCGGAAGCGCTTTTGATAGTGAGCAAGCAGGCCTGGGTGATCGCGCCACAGATCGAGGGCGCGCAGCAGCAATTCGGAGAAGTCGATGACACCCGCACGCAGGCAGGCGGCCTCGTAGGCTTCATAGATGCCGCGCATGGTCGCCAGGAACAGGTCGCCACTGGCCTGGATGTGTTGCGGGCGCAGGCCTTCGTCTTTCTGCCCGTTGATGAACCACTGGGCCTGACGGGCCGGCCAGCGCTGTTCGTCCAGGCCGAGTTCGCGGATCACCCGCTTGACCAGCCGCTGCTGGTCATCGCTGTCGAGAATCTGGAAGGTCTGGCTCAAGCCCGCTTCCTGCCAGTGCGCCCGCAGAAGGCGGTGCGCCAGGCCGTGGAAGGTGCCGACCCACATGCCGGCCGGGTTGATACCCATCAACTGCTCGATGCGCTGGCGCATCTCGGCAGCAGCCTTGTTGGTGAAGGTCACCGACAGAATGGAGTGGGGCGAGGCGTTTTCGACCTGGATCAACCAGGCGATACGGTGCACCAGCACTCGGGTTTTACCGGAACCAGCACCGGCCAGGACCAACTGACGACCCACGGGGGCTGCTACGGCCTGGCGTTGGGCATCGTTGAGGGAGTTCAGCAGAAGGGAGAGATCATCGCGCATCGGGGCATTCTAGGGGGCCGCGACACACCGGGCAAACCCCGCTTCGCTTTAACCGATGAAAGTTATGCGAAGGACGACCGGTCAGTCATCGGCTGCAGGCGTTGGCAGGGCATGCCTTGAGCATTTTCAGTGACATCGGCAGCCGAAAAATTTGGCGATTTATTGATCAGCAGCAGTTTGGTCCGGGCAATTGCTTGTGTATGCTCCGAGCAGTTTCGGGCACATGCTCATCATTATAAGAACAAGAACATCGCCTATGACCCTCAGCTTCGACCTGTCGGGCCCCACTGTGGAACCCCGGGTGATCCGTAAACAGTACGCCATGGAAATGGCGGTCGAACGCACGCGCCTGTTGTATCAAGGCTCGTTGCTGCCCACGTTGTTCATGCTGATCAATGGCCTGGTCTGTGCCGGTTTGCTCTGGAGCCCGCAGCGCTATTTTCTGGTCAGTGTCTGGCTGGTGTGGTTGTTGTCTTTGGTGGCATTGCGGGTGATTCAGGTCGCCGCCTTCGATTCGGCCATTCCCAACCGTCAGGCCCATCCCATTTGGCGACGGATGTTTTTGCTGGGCTCCGGCCTCACCGGTCTGACCCTGGCGGGTGCCGGCATCGCCCTGGTTCCCGCCGATAATTTCATTCAGCAAGCCTGGGTCTTCGGCCTCATCGGTGCTGCGGCGCTCTCGGCCAGTGTGGCTTATGCAGTCAGCTTGCCGGCCTTTCTGTCATTCACCTTGCCCTGCCTGTTGCCGGCCATCGCCTATATGTTTTGGGTGGCTGACGAGCAGCAGCAAGGTTGGGGCTGGTTCGGGCTGATCCTGCTCGGTGCATTGAGCGTGGTCGCCTGGCAAGTCAATCGATTGATCGATCGGGGCTTGATGCGACGCTTTCAGAACCAGGCGCTGATCGAGCATCTGCAACAGGCGCAAAGCTGCAGTGACCAGCTCAATCAGAAGCTGGCCAAGGAAATAGAACAGCGCCGACGTGCCGAGGACGATTTGCGAGAGATCCAGGTCGACCTGGAAAACCGAGTCGCTCAGCGCAGCCTGGAACTGGATGCCGCCAACCAGGCACTGAGCAAGAGTGAAGCGCGTCTGGCGCTGGCATTGAAGGCCAGCGAGTTGGGGTTGTGGGACTGGAATCTGCAAACCGACGAAGTCCATCACACGCAGATTCAGGAATTGTTCGGCCTGGAGCCGGAGCAGGTCACGGCATTATTGCGCCACCTCAAACCGCGCCTTCATCCCGAGGATCTTCCTGCGCTGAAAAGGGCGCTGGTCGAGCATTTGAAGGGTCGCACCGAGGACTATCAAATCGAGTATCGCGTGCGGCATGGCGACGGCCACTGGGTCTGGATCGAGGACCGCGGGCGGGCAGTCGAGCGTGCCGACAACGGCCGGGTGATTCGCATGGTCGGCACTCGCCGCGATATCAGCGCCAGCAAAGGCCTGGAAGAGCAGCGGCAACTGGCGGCGACCGTGTTCGAGGCGGCCAGCGAAGGGATCGTGATTTTCGATCCGAACTACGTCCTGATCGCGATCAATCAAGCCTTCAGTCGGGTGACCGGCTATGACATCGACGACATGATCGGGCGCAATGTCGTTGAGTTGCCATGCAGTCGTGATGCGCGTCGGCATTACGCCGCAATACATCAGGCGCTGGAGCAGCAAGGCAGCTGGCAGGGCGAATTGGTGGAGACCCGCAAGAACGGCGAGATGTATCCGCAATGGCTGCAACTGAATGCCGTGCGCGATACCCGGGGAAATGTAAGCCATATTGTGGGCTTTTTCGCTGATCTCTCAGCCCGCCGAGAATCCGAAGAGCGCATGCGCTATCTGACCCATTACGACGAGCTTACCGGTCTGGCCAACCGCGCGATGTTTCGCGAACGACTCAACGAGGCTCATCAACGAGTGCGACAGGGCGGTTATCGCAGCCTGGCGTTGCTGCACATCAATCTCGATCGGTTCAAGCAACTCAACGACAGCCTGGGACATGAAGTCGCCGACCAACTGTTGCAGAAAATGGCCCGGCGACTGGTGAATGCGTTGCCTGAAGCAGACACCATCGCGCGCCTTTCCGGTGATGAGTTTGCCGTGCTGTTCAACGCCTACGGCAACCTGTCGAGCCTGGCCCGGGTGGCGACTCGCCTGGCGAACAAGTTGCGCCTGCCGGTGACCATTGACGGGCATGAGCTGGTGGTCAGCGCGTCGATGGGCATCAGCCTGTTGCCGGACAGCGCTCGGGAAATATCGGCACTGGTCAGTCAGTCGAACATGGCCATGCAGCACGCCAAGCACCTGGGTGGCGATAATTTCCAGTTTTACACCGATAGCTTGCAAGCCAGCACGCTGGAGCGTTTGCAGCTGGAAAACCACTTGCGCAAAGCCATCGAAGACAAACAACTGAAGGTGTTTTACCAACCGAAACTGTGCCTGGCCACTGGCCGGTTGAATGCCGCCGAAGCCTTGGTGCGTTGGGATCATCCGACCATGGGCCGTGTGCCGCCGGGGGATTTCATCGGCCTGGCTGAAGAAACCGGATTGATCGGCCCGATCGGTGAGTTCGTGTTGCGTCAGGCGTGCTGGCAAGCCTGTGAGTGGCAGCGGCAGGGGTTGGAAGCGATTCGGGTGTCGGTCAACCTGTCGGTGCATCAATTGCGCCAGGGCAAATTGGTCAGCCTGGTGCGGCAGGTGCTGGAAGAGACCGGGCTGGCGCCGCAACTGCTGGAGCTGGAACTCACCGAAAGCCAGTTGCTGGACAGCGTCGAACACATCATCGCAACCTTCCAGCAGTTGCGTGATCTCGGGGTGAAACTGGCCATTGACGATTTTGGCACCGGTTACTCATCTCTGAGCTATCTCAAAAGGATCCCGGTGGATTACGTGAAGATTGATCAGGCCTTTATTCGCGGGTTGGGAGAGGGTACCGAGGATGCGGCGATTACCCGGGCCATCATTGCCATGGCTCACGGCCTGAAGCTGAAGGTCGTGGCGGAAGGGGTGGAGCGGGAAGAACAGCTTGAGTTCCTGAAAGCCGAACGCTGCGATGAAGTACAGGGTTATTTGATCAGCCGCCCGGTCGAGGCCGAGACGTTGGCCGGTTTGCTGCACGCGCAAGCCGCAAGCTGACAAGGATACGCAAGGCGCTTTTGTCCATTAAAACGCGCACTCGGCGCACCTGGACAGGCGCCATGGGTGCTACATGAAGCGCGGGCACCTGAAATCGAGGGATTCGGTAACGCATTGAGCAGGCAAAAAGCCAATTCATGTAGTATAACTACAAGCGTGCTACATCCCCGGCACCTGCCAATAACAAAGAGTCCAGCCCTTTGAATCTGCTGCAACACATCGCCCAGTCTCGCCACCTGTTACGCAAGTCGGAGCTCAAGGTCGCCGACCACGTGCTGCTTGATCCTGCGGCCGTGATGCACAGTTCCATGGCCGACCTGGCCCACAGCGTGGGCATCAGTGAACCGACCATCGTGCGGTTTTGCCGTGCCATCGGTTGTTCCGGCTTTCAGGACCTGAAGCTGAAGCTGGCCCAGAGCCTGGCGGCAGGTGCGAGTTTCGGCCAGTTTGCGATTCACGAAGACGATTCGGTCGCCGACTACAGCCTGAAAATCTTCGACACCACCCTGCATACGCTGATGGAGGTTCGCGAGAAGCTCGATCCGCTGGAATTGCAGCGGGCGGTGACGCTGATGTCCCAGGCCCAGCGCGTCGAGTTCTACGGTTTCGGTGCCTCGGGTGCGGTCGCGGCGGACGCCCAGCACAAATTCTTCCGCTTGCTGCTCACCGCTGCGGCGTATTCCGACCCGCACATGCAGGCGATGTCGGCCGTGACGCTCAAGCCAACCGACGTGGCGATCTGCATTTCCCAGTCCGGGCGTTCCAAGGACCTGCTGATCACCGCTAACCTGGTGCGCGAAAGCGGCGCCTCGTTGATCACCCTGTGCCCGAGCCAGACGCCATTGGCCGAGCTGTCTACGGTCAATCTGGCGATCGATGTGCATGAAGACACTGAGATCTATACGCCGCTGACTTCGCGCATCGCTCACCTGGTGGTGATCGACGTGCTGGCGATGGGCGTGGCCATGGCCCGTGGCCCGAGCCTGGTCAACCACCTCAAGAGCGTCAAGCGCAGCCTGCGCAGCTTGCGGTTGTCACCCAAGTCGGTGAAAGCGCTGGACGACTGACGTCGTCGTAAGGTCGTTCCGACCTTAATCGCGAGCAGGCTCGCTCCCACCTTTGACCGCAATCTCCTGTGGGAGCGAGCTTGCTCGCGATGGCGGCCTCGAATACAGCGCAATTTTCATCAGTCTGTAACACCCAAGCCGCCAAACCGTCATCCCTCGCGCCTATCTTGAAACTCCCGTACTCGCCTTGGGAGACTCGAAATGGCCATGCCCTACGAAGAACGCAACAGCGCTGTCAAAACCCGTCGTCAGCAAGAAGATCAGCGCCGCATGGAATTCCGCCGCGCCATCGAAGATCGCTGCGAACGCCGTCAGCTTCTGGCCGAAATTGGCGACTTTCCGGAGTTGGAACTCAACTTCTGGCAGGCATCTCCCTCGGCGTCCCGTCGAAACGCTCAACCAGCGCGCTGATCTGAATCCGTTCGCTACGGATAAACGCCAGGAAGGCGTGAGCCACCGGTGACAGGCGTTTCGCCTTGGCCTGCACCAGGCACCAACTGCGAAACAGTGGCAGCTCTTCGACCGGTAGCTCGATCAGCCCACCGGTTGCCAGCTCAAGGCTCAGGGCGTGGCGCGTCAACAGCGCAACGCCCAGGCCTGCCAGTACGCATTCTCGCTGAGCCTCGGCAGACGAGACCTCCTGGGTCTGGTTGAAGTGCACGCGTTTCTCTTTGAAGTATTCTTCGCACGCCAGCCGCGTCCCTGAGCCCGGTTCACGCAACAGCAGTGTGTAGGGCTCGAGATCCTGCAAGCGCAACGGCCCCATATGACACAGCGGGTGATCCGGTGGCGCCACGGCGACGATCGGGTTGTTCAGGAACGGCAGGAATTCCAGGCCCATGTCCTGAGGCACCATGGACATGATCACCAGATCGTCGCGGTTGTCTGATAGACGCCGAATGACCTGACCGCGATTGACCACCGTCAGTTGCAGGTTCACTTCCGGGTGCTGGCGTTTGAACGCGGCAAACAGATGCGGCACGAAGTATTTGGCGCTGGATTCAATCGCCAGTTTCAGTTGCCCCTGCAACGAGCCCTGCATATCCGACAGCTGCATATCGAGGTTTTCCAGGCGCCCGAAAATATCCCGACTGGCCCGCTGTAACGCTTCAGCCGCCTCGGTCATGTAGAGTTTTTTGCCGACGTAATCGAACAAAGGCTGGCCAATCAGCTCTTCAAGTTGACGAATCTGTAGGCTGACGGCAGGTTGTGTGAGCGACATTTCCTCGGCCGCGCGACTGTAGGAGCGCAAATCACAGACCTCGTTGAAGATCTGCAATTGCCGCAAAGTCATACGCATCAATGACTTACGCATTATCTGGTCGCTTTCGTCGCTGGCTGGTGAATCAACTATAAGTCTTTACTTATGCACGACCCAATTTTTATTCATTTTTGTTAATCCCTTGTGGGCGCTAGTGTGGACCTGCGACCAAATTGAAACATTTGGTCACGCGTCGACCTGGGTCTAGCAGGTCGTGGGTACCACCGGCTCAAGGGAAACTCCAAGTGATAACAAAGATCCTGATCGCCAACCGTGGTGAGATTGCCGTACGAATCGTACGTGCCTGCGCCGAAATGGGCATTCGCTCGGTCGCGATCTATTCCGATGCCGACCGTCATGCCTTGCACGTCAAGCGTGCGGACGAGGCCCACAGCATTGGTGCCGAGCCACTGGCCGGCTACCTGAACCCGCGCAAGCTGGTGAACCTGGCGGTGGAAACCGGTTGCGATGCACTGCACCCCGGCTATGGCTTCCTTTCGGAAAACGCCGAGCTGGCGGAGATCTGCGCCGAACGCGGGATCAAATTCATCGGCCCTTCGGCTGAGGTCATTCGCCGCATGGGCGACAAGACCGAAGCTCGCCGCAGCATGATCAAGGCCGGCGTACCGGTAACCCCGGGCACCGAAGGCAACGTGTCAGGCATCGAAGAAGCCCTGACCGAAGGCGATCGCATCGGTTACCCGGTGATGCTCAAGGCCACTTCCGGTGGCGGCGGCCGCGGCATTCGTCGCTGCAACAGCCGTGAAGAACTTGAACAGGCTTTCCCGCGAGTGATTTCCGAAGCCACCAAGGCGTTCGGTTCGGCGGAAGTGTTCCTGGAAAAATGCATCGTCAACCCGAAGCATATCGAAGCGCAGATCCTCGGCGACAGCTTCGGCAACGTGGTGCACCTGTTCGAGCGTGACTGCTCGATCCAGCGTCGCAACCAGAAGCTGATCGAGATCGCTCCGAGCCCGCAACTGACCCCGGAACAGCGCGCCTACATCGGCGACCTGTCGGTGCGCGCAGCCAAGGCCGTGGGATACGAGAACGCCGGGACCGTGGAGTTCCTGCTCGCCGAGGGCGAGGTGTACTTCATGGAGATGAACACCCGGGTGCAGGTGGAACACACCATCACCGAAGAAATCACCGGCATCGACATCGTGCGTGAGCAGATCCGCATCGCGTCCGGCCTGCCGCTTTCGGTGAAACAGGAAGACATCCAGCACCGCGGTTTCGCGTTGCAGTTCCGGATCAACGCCGAAGACCCGAAAAACAACTTCCTGCCGAGCTTCGGCAAGATCACCCGTTACTACGCACCCGGCGGCCCCGGCGTACGTACCGACACGGCGATCTACACCGGTTACACCATCCCGCCGTACTACGACTCCATGTGCCTGAAACTGGTGGTGTGGGCGCTGACCTGGGAAGAGGCGATGGACCGTGGTTTGCGAGCCCTGGACGACATGCGTCTGCAAGGGGTCAAGACCACCGCCGCGTACTACCAGGAAATCCTGCGTAACCCGGAATTCCGTAGCGGCCAGTTCAACACCAGCTTCGTTGAAAGCCACCCTGAACTGACCAACTACTCGATCAAGCGCAAACCCGAAGAGCTGGCCCTGGCCATCGCCGCCGCCATCGCCGCCCACGCAGGCCTGTGAGGAATAGAACAATGAGCAAGCAAATCCACGTTACCGACACTATCCTGCGCGACGCCCACCAATCGCTGCTCGCCACCCGCATGCGCACCGAAGACATGCTGCCGATCTGCGACAAGCTCGACAAAGTCGGCTACTGGTCGCTGGAGTGCTGGGGCGGCGCGACGTTCGACGCCTGCGTACGTTTCCTGAAAGAAGATCCGTGGGAGCGCCTGCGCCAGTTGCGCGCCGCGCTGCCTAACACCCGCCTGCAGATGCTGCTGCGCGGCCAGAACCTGCTGGGCTACCGCCACTACAGCGACGACGTGGTCAAAGCCTTCGTCGCCAAGGCCGCGGTCAATGGCATCGACGTGTTCCGCATCTTCGACGCCATGAACGACGTGCGTAACCTGCGCGTGGCCATCGAAGCGGTGAAAGCTGCCGGCAAACATGCCCAAGGCACCATCGCCTACACCACCAGCCCGGTGCACACCATCGAGGCCTTCGTGAACCAGGCCAAGCAAATGGAGGCCATGGGCTGCGACTCGGTGGCGATCAAGGATATGGCCGGCCTGCTGACCCCGTACGCCACCGGCGAACTGGTCAAGGCTCTGAAAGCCGAGCAATCGCTGCCTGTGTTCATCCACTCCCACGACACCGCTGGCCTGGCCGCGATGTGCCAGATGAAGGCCATCGAAAACGGTGCCGACCACATTGACACTGCGATCTCCAGCTTCGCCTGGGGCACCAGCCATCCGGGCACCGAGTCGATGGTCGCCGCCCTGAAAGGCAGCGAGTTCGACACCGGCCTGAACCTGGAACTGCTGCAAGAGATCGGACTGTACTTCTACGCCGTGCGCAAGAAGTACCACCAGTTCGAAAGCGAATTCACCGCCGTTGACACCCGTGTTCAAGTCAACCAGGTACCGGGCGGGATGATTTCCAACCTGGCCAACCAGTTGAAAGAGCAGGGCGCACTGAACCGCATGAGCGAAGTGCTGGCCGAAATCCCGCGTGTTCGTGAAGACCTCGGCTTCCCGCCGCTGGTGACCCCGACTTCGCAGATCGTCGGCACCCAGGCGTTCTTCAACGTGCTGGCCGGCGAGCGCTACAAGACCATCACCAACGAAGTGAAGCTGTACCTGCAAGGCGGCTACGGCAAGGCGCCGGGTACCGTGAACGAACAACTGCGTCGCCAGGCCATTGGCAGCGAAGAAGTGATCGACGTTCGCCCGGCCGATTTGCTCAAGCCGGAAATGGCCAAGCTGCGTGCCGACATCGGCGCACTGGCCAAGTCCGAAGAAGACGTGCTGACCTTCGCCATGTTCCCGGACATCGGCCGCAAGTTCCTCGAAGAGCGCGCTGCGGGCACCCTGACACCTGAAGTACTGTTGCCGATTCCTGAAGCCGGCGGCGTCGCGTCTGTTGGTGGGGAAGGTGTGCCAACCGAGTTCGTCATCGACGTTCACGGCGAAACCTACCGGGTCGACATCACCGGCGTCGGCGTCAAGGCCGAAGGCAAGCGTCACTTCTACCTGTCCATCGACGGCATGCCGGAAGAAGTGGTCTTCGAACCGCTCAACGAATTCGTCGGCGGCGGTAGCAGCAAGCGCAAGCAAGCCTCTGCTCCGGGTCACGTCAGCACCACCATGCCGGGCAACATCGTCGATGTGCTGGTCAAGGAGGGCGACACCGTCAAGGCCGGCCAGGCTGTGTTGATCACCGAAGCGATGAAGATGGAAACCGAAGTCCAGGCTGCCATCGCCGGCAAAGTCACCGCCATTCACGTGGCCAAGGGCGACCGGGTGAACCCGGGCGAGATCCTGATCGAGATCGAAGGCTGATTTAACAGCCTCGATTCAACGCTTTAAACCTCGGGGGGGCATGTGCTCCCCTTTTTTTGCCTGAAATTCAAACCGCAGTCTTCGCCGAAGGCTGCGATTTTCTGGATTCAGGACTGTTGCGTTCTGCACTCCACCAACCCTTTAACCTGACCCGAAGCGGTCTGGTTCTCATCGCTCAGCCACTTCTCGAACCCCGCACCAATCGCCGGCCATTCCGAATCCAGAATCGAATACCACGCCGTGTCCCGGTTCTGCCCCTTGACCACCATGTGCTGGCGGAACACACCCTCAAAGCTGAAGCCCAGGCGCTCGGCCGCGTATTTGGAGCGGGCGTTGGCGTTGTTGCACTTCCATTCCAGGCGACGGTAGCCCAAGGCAAAGGACTCCTTGGCCAGCAGGTAAACAGCCTCGGTGCTTTTCGGCGAGCGCTGCATCGGGGCGCCGAAGGTGACGTGGCCGATTTCGATGCGGCCCTGGGCCGGGACGATGGACATCAGGCTGAGGATGCCTTGCACCTCACCGCTGGCGCGGTCGATTACGCTGAAAAAATACGGGTCGCTGTTGGCCGCGTGGTTGTTCAGCCAATCGTTGAAGACGCTGCGCTCCGGGAAGGGGCCGTAAGGCAGGTAGTCCCACAATTTCGGGTCGGCGCCGGGGCCTTGCAGGACTTTGTACAGGCCGTCGCCGTGGCGTGCAGGGTCGAGTTTTTCCAGGCGGATGTAACGCCCTTCGATCAGTTGAGCGGTGGGTGCCGGGACGCCTTTCCAGTCGGCGAGTGAAATCGACATGCTGTTCTCCTAGATGGCTTTGCGAAACTGGATGAAACCGGGGCGTTCGGCGATGCGCTCGTAGAGCTGGATCGCGGTGGCGTTGGTTTCGTGGGTCAGCCAGTGGACTTTGTTGCAATCGTCGGCCTTGGCCGTGGTGTAGACAAACTCGATCAGTTGCCGGCCGACACCGGTGCCTCGGGTTTGCGGGACTACCAGCAAGTCTTGCAGGTAGCAGGCGTTCTCGATGGCCCAGTTCGAACGATGGTAGATGAAATGCACCATGCCCACCGCTTTGCCGTCGGCCCAGGCGAGGGCGGCGTGAGTCGGTTCGCTCGGGTCGAGCATGCGCAGCCAGGTGCTTTGGGTGACGGCATCCGCCAGTTCGGTGTTGTAGAAGCGCAGGTAGGCTTGCCACAGTGGCAACCAGGCCGCGTGATCACCGGCGGTGACTTGGCGAATGTCGATCTGACTCATGGTGATTTCCTTAGCGCATCAATTGGGCGAGGGTTTGATCGTTGACGTCAGGGCTGGCTGCCAGGCCTTCGCGCACGCCGGCGATGTCGGCGGGGCTACGGTTCTGGCTGAGCTTGCGCTTGCCTTCCAGGCGGTCGATGGGAATGGCGAAACCGACGATGGCCTTGAGCATGCCGTCGATGTAATCGGCGGGGGCATCGGCCACTGACCACGGTTTGGCGCGGCCAGCTTCATGACGGTCGGTGAGGGTGCTGACGATGTCGAGCAGCCGCCCGCCATCACTGAAGGTTTCGGCTCGGCCATAGGCGTGTACGGCGACGTAGTTCCAGGTTGGCACGACTTTGCCGTGTTCGGCCTTGCTCGGGTAGAAGCCGGGGCTGACGTAGGCGTCGGCACCGGCAAAAATGAGCAGGGCTTCGGCGCCGTCGCGCAGGTCTTTCCACTGTGGATTGGCTTTGGCCAGATGCCCGTACAACGTGCCGTTCGAGCCTTGTTCGCAATGCAGCAGCACTGGCACATGACTGGCTTGCAGGCCGCTTTCGCCGTGGGTCACCAAAATGGCGAGACGGGTGGCGAGGATCAGTTCATGCAGTTGGGACAACTCGTCGATGGCAAAAGCGCGCGGCGTGTACATAGAGATATTTTCCTTGGCGAATGCCTGCATCCTAGGCAGGCTATTGGTCTGTTGTAAGAGCCATTAACGACCAATTTCATGGGTCCATTGCGATGACTAGCGAACCACTGTCCCTGACCTTCAACCCTGCGGGTATCGAACTTGATCGTCGGCAAGGGCTGAGTCGTCAGCTCTACCAGGCATTGCGCACGCGTGTTTTGGACGGGCGACTGGCCAGCGGTACGCGTCTGCCTGCCAGTCGTGATCTGGCCGCCGCGCTGGCGATTTCCCGCAACAGCGTGGTGCGCGCCTACGATCAGCTGTACGCCGAAGGGTTTATCGAAGGGCGAGTGGGCGACGGGACTTATGTCGCGAAATTGCCCCAGACAACCTTGCCGGCAAAAAAATTATCCACAAAAGTATCCACAGGGTTTTCAACAGGGTTACCCACAACCTTATCCACAAAATGGCTCGATTTACCTGTTGATTTATCCAGCAAAGTTATCCACAGCGGTGCACTGACTCGCGTTGAAAAGAACCATTTACCCATGCCGCCCAGCGGTCCGCCCAGGGCTTTTCGGGTCGGTGTTCCGGCGTTCGATCTGTTTCCGTTCGAGGTTTGGGCCAAGCTGAATGCGGCTTTCTGGCGCAAACCGGATTTGCAGCAACTGTGCTACGGCGACCCGGCAGGTGATACGCGCTTGCGCGGGATGATCGCGGCGTACCTGCGCAGCTCGCGGGGCATGCAATGCACGGCTGAACAAATTCTGATCACCAGTGGCGCGCAGCAGGGAATAAGCCTTTGTGCACAGTTGCTGGTGGAGCCCGGTGACGGGGTGGCGATTGAAAATCCGGGGTATCGGGCGGCTGGACATGCGTTCGCCGTGGCGGGGGCGCGACTGCACGGGGTGGCAGTGGACAGCGAGGGCATCAATTGCAGCGAACTGGCAGGGCTCGATGATTGCCGGCTGACCTACGTCACGCCGTCCCACCAGTATCCCACCGGCGTGGTCATGAGCCTGGCGCGGCGCCTGGAGTTGCTGGCCTGGGCCGAGCGCACCCAAGGCTGGATCGTCGAGGATGATTACGATGGCGAGTACCGCTACAGCGGTGCGCCATTGGCGCCTTTGGCCGCGCTCGATCGTCACGGGCGGGTGTTGTATGTCGGCACGTTCGGCAAGGTCGCGTTTCCGGCTTTGCGTCTCGGTTATCTGGTGCTGCCGCCGGGGCTGGTGCAGGCCTTTGCGCAACGACGTGCGGTGGACGTGCGGCATTCTGAAGTCAGCACCCAGGCGGTGATGGCCGAGTTCATGGCAGCCGGGCATTTTCAGCGGCACATAAGACGCATGCGGCGTGCGGCGCTGAGTCGGCGCAATACCTTGCTCAATGGTTGGCCGCTGGATATTCCAGGCATCGGCAAACTGCCCACCGTCGCCGCGGGACTGCATATGACCGTACCGGTCGACAGCGTGGCCCGCGAACGCGAGCTGATAGAGTTGGCGAACAGTGTCGATGTCGAGGTCAACGGCTTGAGCAGTTACTGGCTGCCGGAATCCGTGACTCCGATGGATCAACGTGCGGGACTGGTACTGGGCTTTGCCGCCGTACCTGAAAAGGCGATCGAGTCTGCATTGGAGCGGTTGCGCAGGGTGTGGCAGGTGCTCTGAAGCGGGCGGTCTGTTCATTCCAATCGCGAGGGTGCATCAGTGTGCGGTTGGCGGTAAGTAAATATCGTGGGCAAAAAAAGACCTGCGCGAACGCAGGTCCTGATGACAGCTGGATAGCGGTGGGTTTCAGGTCCCGGACTTGATCTTGGTCCAGGCCCGGGTCCGTGCACGTTCGGCATCACGCGGCAGCGGTTGCAGGGTGTAGAGCGTGCCCATCGCCGCATCGGTCGGATACAGGTTGGGGTTGTTGCGGATCGCCGGGTCGACCAGTTCCGTGGCGTCCTTGTTCGGGTTCGGGTAACCGACAAAGTCGCTGACCGGTGCAATTACTTGCGGCTGCAGCAGGTAGTTGATGAAGGTGTAGGCGTCTTCGGGGTTTTTCGCCCCCTTCGGAATCGCCAGCATGTCGAACCAGATCGGCGCGCCTTCCTTCGGCAAACGCATGTCGACGACCACACCGTTCTTGGCTTCCTTGGCGCGGTTGGCGGCTTGCGAGAAGCTGCCGGAGTAACCGACCGCGACGCAGATGTCACCGTTGGCGATATCGGCCATGTACTTGGACGAGTGGAAGTAGGTGATGTACGGGCGGATCTTCATCAGCAGTGCTTCAGCCTTGGCGTAGTCCGCAGGCTTCTTGCTGTTGGGGTCCAGGCCGAGGTGTTGCAGGGCCAGTGGCAGGATCTCTGAGGGTGAGTCGAGCAGGGCGACGCCGCACTGCTTGAGCTTGCTGATGTTCTCTTCCTTGAAGATCAGGTCCCAGCTGTCTACCGACGCGTCGGCGCCCAGGGCGGCCTTGACCTTGTCCGGGTTGAAGCCGATCAGGATGGTCCCGTACATGTACGGCACAGCGAACTTGTTGCCCGGATCGTTGGCTTCGATCAATTTCATCAGCTTGGGATCGAGGTGGTTCCAGTTCGGCAGCTTGCTGCGGTCCAGAGGCTGGAATACTCCGGCTTCGATTTGCTTGGCGAGGAACACGTTGGACGGCACCACCACGTCGTAGCCGGAGTTGCCGGTCAACAGCTTGGCTTCCAGTGCTTCGTTGGTGTCGAAGATGTCATAGACCAGTTTGGTCTGGGAGTTCTGGGCCTTGAAGTCTTCCAGGGCCTTGGGGGTGATGTAGTCGAACCAGTTGTAGACGCGCAACGTTCGCTCTTCGGCGTGGGCGGCAACGCTGAGCACCGAGGCACACAGCGTCGGCACGATGAAACGCTTAAGACTTTTCATTTTTCTACTTCCTCAACAAGCGCTTTCAAAACCTTCGAGAACGTTCACGGCATTGATGCCGATTTCTTCGACGGCATAACCGCCTTCCATCACGAACAGCGTCGGTACGCCGAGGCCGGCGATGCGCTTGCCCATGGCCAGGTAGTCCGGACTGTCGAGCTTGAATTGCGAGATCGGATCGTCCTTGAAGGTATCGACGCCCAGGGACACGACGATGATGTCGGCGCCGTAGCTTTCGATCTCTTTGCAGGCTTGTTCCAGCGCTGCGCTCCAGGTGTCCCAGCCTGAGCCTGCGGCCAGCGGGTAGTTGAAGTTGAACCCTTCGCCAGCGCCTTCGCCGTGCTCATCTTCATAGCCGAGGAAGAACGGGAACTCGGCTTCCGGATGACCGTGGATAGAGGTGAACAGCACGTCGCTGCGCTCATAGAAAATCGACTGGGTGCCGTTGCCGTGGTGGTAGTCGACGTCGAGGATCGCGACCTTTTTGTGGCCTTGATCGAGGAACGCCTGGGCGGCGATGGCGGCGTTGTTGAGGTAGCAATAACCCCCCATCAAATCGCTGGCGGCGTGGTGTCCCGGTGGACGGCACAGGGCGAAAGCAGAACGGGCTCCACGCTGGATTTCCGCTTGGGCGGTGAGCGCGACTTGCGCTGCGCTGTACGCCGCCTGCCAAGTGCCGGCGGTGATCGGGGCGCCGCCGTCGAAGCTGTAATAACCGAGTTGGCCGTGCAGACTGGTCGGTTTGATCGGACGCAAGCTACGTGCAGGCCAGGTGTAAGGCAGCAGGTCACCGTCGGTGTTGAATTCGGTCCAGCGTGCCCAGGCACCCTTGAAGAAATCGAGGTAGTCGCGGCTGTGGATGCGCGCGATGGGCCCCAGGCCGAAATCCTTGGGTGCTTCGACAGGGCCAAGGTTTTGGTTCTGCACGCGTTGCAGCACATGATCGGCGCGCGATGGCATCTCGAAGCACGGCTTGAGCTGCCCGTCTATCAATTCGCAACGGCCGTGGTGCAGGTGGTGATCGTCCGAGTAGATCGTCAGCATTTCTTGTTCTCCGCAGGGCTGATTCGGTTGCCCCAGTGTTGCGGCGCACGGCGAATCGGAGAACGGCGGGAAAGGCCAAAAAGGGATCGATATGGCCAAAACATTTGACCGAAATTCGCCCCTTGCTCCCACAGAATTATCCGTGTGGCCGGAATTGGCTGGGCGCCACACCACTCCAGCGCACAAACGCATGGCGAAAACTCGCGGTCTCGCTGAAGCCCAATGCTTCGGCAATCTGATAGATCGGCAGTTGATCCTCGCACAGCATTTGCTTGGCCTGCTCGAAGCGCAGTTCGTCGAGCAGTTCCTGGTAGCTGCAACCCATGTCCTTGAGATGGCGGCGCAAGGTCCGCGCCGAACAGTTCATTTGCTCGGCCAGCCCTTCCAGCCCGGGTGCGGCATTCAATTGCGCGCTGAGCAATTGGCGGATCCGCCCCAGCCAGGCCTGTCGCCCGGTGAACTCGATGTTCTGTTTGCGGCAGCGTTCGGCGATGGCTTGATGGGTGATGACATCGGCCAGCGGCAGTGGCTGGTCGAGCCAGCGCTTGTCGAAGGCGAAAGCGTTGTTCCGTGCGCCGAAGTGCACCGGGCAGTTGAAGTGCTCGGCGTAGGTCGCTTCGTAATCGGGCGCGGCATGTTCGAAGCGTGCGCCGAGCAAGGGCAGAGGGTGGCCGAGCAGGTCATCGCAGGTGACTTTCAGCGACACCAGGCAGAACTCGGCATTGAACACCGCCATGGCCGGGCTCTCGCGATAATCGGCGGCGGCGAACCAGATGCGCTCGCCATCGTCTTCCAGGCTCAGTTCGAAAAGTGTTCCCAGCAGCGCCGGATAGCGTATCGCCAGACGCAAAGCGTCACCGAAGGTGGCACTGGTGAGCAGGGCGTAACCGAGCATGCCATAGCAGGAAACGTGCATCCGTCGGCCCAGTTCCAGGCCAATGTCACGCTTGAGGGCAACGGCGTTGGCGCAGACCTGCATTTCCTGGTTGGTGGTGATGCGCGTGTCGGCACGGTTCAGATCCGCCGCACTGATGCCGCTTCCGGCCAGCAGCGCTTCGCTGGACAAGCCTTGTGCCTTGAAGGCATCGAGTACCAGGGAGACCGCGTTGAGCGTGGTGAGGTGGGAGTGGAGCATGAGGACTTCCAGCCTGGGGATGGCTGGAGCGCAGCAAGTTGTATGCCGGGTGATGTCCCTGTGGGAGCGAGCCTGCTCGCGATGACGGTGGATCAGTCACATCAATGTGAATGGTAGACCGCTATCGCGAGCAGGCTCGCTCCTACAAGGGGGCTCAGCTCAGCTCGCCGCACAGGTCGAGTTCGACGAGCCGACGGACTTCATCCGTATCAAGCCCTGTACCCAACAACCCATGCAACTTGCCGAACGCTGCTTCACGGGTCATGCCGCCACCGGACAATACGCCCACACCGCGCAAACGACTGCCGGCTTCATAGACGTCCAGTTCAACCCCGCCTTCGTGGCATTGCGTGACCGCTACCACGACCACGCCTTTGTCCCGCGCATGGCCAAGGCTGGCGAGAAACCCGGGGTTGTCGCTCGGGCCGGTGCCGCTGCCGTAGCACTCCAGCACCAGGCCCTGAATGCCGCTGTCGAGCAAACCATCCAGCACCTCGGCGCTGATGCCGGGGAAGAGCGGCAGCACCGCGACGTTCGTCAATTGTTTGGGCTGGTTGTAATTCAACTGTGTTGGCAGCGAAGGCACTTTCACTCCACCGCCCTGACGCTCCAGGCGCTTGAAAGGATGCCGACCAAAACTGCGCACCTTCGCGCAGCGGGTCGGGTCCAGCAGTTCGCCATGGAAGTACAGATGCACACCCGGCGCCAGGCCCTGGCCCAGTGCGACCAGCGCGCCGCCGAGGTTTTCCCAGGCATCGCTATCGGTGACGCCGGCCGGCAGCATCGAGCCGGTGAAGCATACGCGGGCGTGCAGGCCCAACAATTGAAAACTCATGGCGGCCGCGCTGTAGGCCAGGGTGTCGGTACCATGCAGGATCAGCACGCTGTCGCAGCCTTGAACATCCACCGCATCGACCACCGCTTCACGCAACTGCTGCCAGTACGTCGGGGTCATGTTGGCGCTGTCGATCAGCGGCGACATCTCGCGAAAGCGCCATTGCGGCACAACCAGCTCGGGCTGGCTGTGCAGGTAGTCGCGCATTCGCGCTTCGAAACCGGACGCCGGGGCCAGGCCGTTGGCGCTGGCCTGCATGCCGATGGTGCCGCCGGTGTAGAGCACCATGACGTGTTGGGCGGCAGGATAGGTCGAGGAATTCATGGGAATCTCCGAAATCGATGACTTCCTTGTGGGAGCGAGCCTGCTCGCGATAGCGGTGTGTCAGTCGACATCAATATTGAATGTCAGTCCGCATTCGCGAGCAGGCTCGCTCCCACATGGGATTTCCGCACTTTAACCGATCAGTGTTGCGCTGCGGTCGCGGCCTTTAGCGTCGCTTCAGCCTGAGCGGCTGGCGGATTGGCCGGCCATGCCTGGCGATCCAGATCCAGATCCGGGAATTTGCTCGAATCGAATACCGGTGTGGTGATGCCAGCGGCGCGCTGGTCATCGTAGTCACGCAGGATGCGCATGCCGACCTTGAACAGCAGGAACAGCGCGATCAGGTTGACGAACGCGAGCATGGTCATGGTGATGTCGGCGAAGGCAAATACGGTGCCGAGGTTTTCGATGGCGCCCCAGAAAATCAACACCAGTACCAGCGCGCGATAGCCCATCAGCGCCTTGCGGTTTTCACCGATCAAAAAGCGCAGGTTGTTCTCGCCCAGGTAGTAGTTGTAGAGGATCGAGGTGAACACGAACAACGCCAGGGCCACGGAGATGAACATCCGGCCCCAGTCACCGACCACGGCGGCCAGGGAGTTCTGGGTCAGGGCAATGCCGTCGCCCTCGAAGCCCGGGGTGTAGAAGCCGGAGAGCAGGATCAGCAGCGCGGTGCAGGTGCAGATCACGAAGGTATCGAGGAACACGCTGAACGCCTGAACCACACCTTGTGCCACCGGGTGCTCGACCGCCGCGACCGCCGCCACGTTCGGCGCACTGCCCAGGCCTGCTTCGTTGGCGAACACGCCACGCTTCACGCCCATGACAATGGCGCTGCCGATCAGGCCGCCGAAGGCCTGGTCCAGACCGAAGGCGCTCTTGACGATGGTCATCAGCATGCCCGGCACATGGTCGAACTGCAGCACGATCACGTAGAGGGTCACGCCGATGTACACCAGGGTTTTCACCGGCACCAACAAGTCGGCGACCTTGGCGATGCGCTTGATCCCGCCGATGAACACCAGGCCCAAAAGCACAGCCAGACCGATACCGGTGTAAGTGGTGTCGAGGCCGAACGCGTTGTTCAGCGAGTGCGTCACGGCGTGGGCTTGCAGGCCGTTGAAGGCGAAGCCGAACGTCACCAGCAGCAGGAATGCCATCAGCATGCCCAACCAGCGTTTTTGCAGGCCGTGCTGGATGTAATAGGACGGGCCACCACGGAACTGGCCTTCGGAGTCGCAGCGCTTGTAGAGCTGGCCGAGGGAGCATTCGAAGAAGCTGCTGGACATGCCGACCAGTGCGGTCACCCACATCCAGAACACGGCGCCGGGGCCACCGAGGGTCACGGCAATGCCGACACCGGCGATGTTGCCCGCACCGACGCGGCCGGCGAGGCTGAGCATCAGGGCCTGGAACGAACTCAGTTGTCCGGCGCTGCTTTTGAGGCTGTCGCGGAACACCGCGAACATGTGGAAGAAGTGACGCAATTGAACGAAACGCGAGCGGATCGTGAAGTAGCTACCGAGCCCGACAATGAGCACGATCAGTACTTTCCCTGAGAGGAAGTCGTTGATGACTTCGAGCATGGATTATTCCTCGCTGTTTTTTGTGTAGGCAAATGCTGGCCGGATAGACACATCGAGTTACATCCCTTGGCGCACGGCACAATGGGCGGTTCGACGTTCGTCCCGGTTTCATATCGCGGGTTTGTTATTAGTTCGGGTTTCGCATGGGTTGTGGCCTCGCTACCGACGACCGCTCACACGAAGAGGGGCGGCACTATACCGATGACAGTGCCGTCCGTCTGCACGGTTGTGGTCCATTCGGTGAAGCGAAGCCTTTGAAACACCCGACGTTACCGGCGCCGGGCTCCTGTAGGAGCGAGCTCGCTCGCGAAAAACTCAAGGGCGCCGTTGGCCATCAGGTTTACGCGTTATCGTTAAACATCTTCGCGAGCAAGCTCGCTCCTACAAAACAGTTAAAAAAAAGGGCCTGGGGACTAAATCCCCAAGCCCTCAAAAGGTGAGAGGTGTCTAGTCCCTCGACCTGGTGAGCGGTGCTACAAGTAACGCGTCGGGTTATGCCTTCAGAGGCACCAGGCGCGGAGCAATCATGTTTTCCGGGCGCAGGATGTCGGCAAGCATGGCTTCGTCGAGCAGACCTTCTTCGCGCACCAGTTCCAGCACGCCGCGGCCGCTTTCAAGGGCGATGCCGGCGATGCGGGTGGCATTCTTGTAGCCGATGTACGGGTTCAGTGCGGTGACCAGGCCGATCGAGTGCTCGACCAGTTCGCGGCAGCGGGCTTCGTTGGCGGTGATGCCGACGATGCAGTGCTCGCGCAGCATGTCCATGGCGCGTTGCAGCAGGCGGATCGAGTCGAAGATCTTGAAGGCGATCAGCGGCTCCATCACGTTCAGTTGCAGCTGGCCGCCTTCGGCCGCGATGGTCAGGGCCAGGTCGTTACCGATGATCTGGAACGCCACCTGGTTGACCGCTTCCGGAATTACCGGGTTGACTTTGCCTGGCATGATCGAACTGCCTGGCTGCCGTGCCGGCAGGTTGATCTCGTTGATGCCGGTACGCGGGCCGCTGGACAGCAGGCGCAGATCGTTACAAATTTTCGACAGTTTGACCGCGGTACGCTTGAGCATGCCGGAGAACAACACGAAGGCGCCCATGTCGGAGGTGGCTTCGATCAGGTCGGCGGCCGGTACCAGCGGTTGGCCGCTGATCACTGCCAGACGCTGAACAGCCAGAGCCTGATAACGCGGGTCGGCGTTGATACCGGTACCGATCGCGGTGCCGCCCAGGTTCACTTCAGTCAGCAGTTCCGGGGCCAGCGTCTTCAGGCGGGCCAGGTCTTCGCCCATGGTGGTGGCGAACGCACGGAATTCCTGACCCAGGGTCATCGGCACGGCGTCTTGCAGTTGGGTACGACCCATCTTCAGGACGTGGTTGAATTCTTCACCCTTGGCCGCGAGCGCCTGAATCAGGCTGTCGAGGCTGGCGAGCAGGGCGTCGTGACCCAGCAACAGACCCAGACGGATTGCCGTTGGATACGCGTCGTTGGTCGACTGCGCCATGTTCACGTCGTCGTTCGGGTGCAGGTACTGGTACTCGCCTTTCTGGTGACCCATGGCCTCCAGCGCGATGTTGGCGATGACTTCGTTGGCATTCATGTTGGTCGAAGTGCCAGCGCCGCCTTGAATCATGTCCACCACGAACTCTTCGTGGAAGTCGCCGCGGATCAAACGTGCACAGGCTTCGCTGATGGCGGCGTGCTTGGCTTCGCTCAGGTGACCCAGCTCACGGTTGGCGTCAGCAGCGGCCTGTTTAACCATGGCCAGACCGACAACCAGTTTCGGGTAGTGCGAAATCGGAACGCCCGAAAGGCGGAAGTTATTCACCGCTCGCAGGGTCTGGATACCGTAATACGCTTGAGCCGGTACTTCGAGGGCGCCAAGCAGGTCATTTTCTGTGCGGAATGATGCAGCGGAGGACATGATAGAAATCATCTCAATATGAACCCGGTCTGTGCCGGAACGCTGCGAATGCTAGGCCTGTGGAGAATTTTGGGCCAATGCTGTTAAACACTAGGCTATGCATATTCGGCATAATGCCCGTGTGACGCTGGCTTGATGGCGAACGTGTGACCTAAATTGGTGCGTGTCCGGGAGGACGTGATGAATCTGGAAAGCAAATGGCTGGAGGACTTCAGTGCCTTGGCCGCCACCCGCAGTTTCTCCCAGGCCGCCGAGCGGCGCTTCGTGACGCAGCCCGCGTTCAGCCGGCGAATCCGCAGCCTGGAGGCGGCGTTGGGGCTGACCCTGGTCAACCGTTCACGCACGCCGGTGGAGCTGACGGCGGCAGGGCAATTGTTTCTGGTTACCGCACGCACCGTGGTCGAGCAACTGGGCGAAGTGCTGCGCCATCTACATCACCTGGAAGGCGGGCAGGGTGAAGTGATGCAGGTCGCTGCCGCGCACTCCCTGGCGCTCGGTTTCTTTCCGCGCTGGATCGCGCAGTTACGCAACGAAGGCCTGAACATCGCCACGCGGCTGGTGGCGACCAACGTCGGTGACGCGGTGCATGCGTTGCGCGAAGGCGGCTGCGATCTGATGCTGGCGTTCTACGACCCGGACGCCGCCATGCAGATGGACCCGGAAATCTTCCCTTCGTTGCACCTTGGCCACACCGAGATGCTGCCGGTCTGCGCAGCCGACGCCGACGGCAAACCGCTGTTCGATCTGGAAGGCGAAGGCAGCGTGCCGCTACTGGCGTACAGCGCCGGTGCGTTTCTCGGCCGTTCGGTGAACATGCTGCTTCGTCAACGGGCGCTACGCTTCACCACCATCTACGAAACCGCCATGGCCGACAGCCTGAAAAGCATGGCCCTGGAAGGCCTGGGCATCGCCTGGGTGCCGCAACTGAGTGTGCGTGCCGAGCTGGCGCGAGGTGAGCTGGTGGTCTGCGGCGGGCCGCAGTGGCATGTGCCGCTGGAGATTCGTCTGTACCGCTGTGCGCTGGTGCGCAAGGCCAACGTGCGGTTGTTGTGGCGCAAGCTGGAGGGTGGGGCGGCGGGCTCAAGTAGCTGAAGGAGAGTAAAGAGTGAAAGCCATTTCTGTTTTCACTCTTTGCCGTGATTCAAAGCGTCTCAAGCGTACTCTTCGAGATAATTACGGATGTTTTCCCTGTTTTTGTCGCTGAAGCGCTTGGCGTCCCCCCTGAGCGCGGAAAAACCTGTACCCGGCGCCATGATGGTTTCGTCCCACCAGCCGTTGTAATAAACCTCATAGTCCTCATGTGTTGCACCGAACATGTGACCCGCTTCATGGGCGGGAGTCTGGTTGCCGCGAATAGATGAAATTGCACAATAGCCCTTGGGGCTGGCAATTCCGGCAGTAGAGCTGTTGAGGTTGTCGCGTGTCAGCAGAAGGAACTTTCGAGTGTGATCGTCGTAGCTGCCATAGGTGTAGGTCATTTTTTGTTCCTCGACTTTTAGATACCAGTCATGAAGCGCTTGTTCAGGCGTATCAATTTTATAAGAGTGGTCACTAAGCGTTGGCGCATCTGAGGGAGGTATGAAGATGATCGCAAATGGCCGTCCGGATAGTGTTTCGAATTCCTCTGATAGCCAGTTGAAGTGGTTCTCATAAAGTTCATTGGTCTTGTAGTCAGAAAGGTCTTTGTGGATGAAAACAAGTAGCAACAATGGACGTGGCATTGAAGAGCCTCCAAGAGGCTTTGGCCTCAGCGGTTGATATGCCGAAGGAAGTGTTATTCAGAATCAATCGGCTTGATTGAGGTAGCGACGGATGTTCTCCTCGTTTGTTTTGCTGAAGCGGAACGCAATAGGTCCATCTGCAGTAGCGTACATGGTAGATTTAGCGGGGCCATAGTAAGTAGAGACACTTTCTTCGGCATCTTCATGGTTCGCATTGAACATATGACCAATCTCGTGAGCGGCGGTGACTTTATATGTAGTCGAAGCGACTCCTGCAATACCCGGGGCATAGGCAACTCCCAAGGTTTTATCGTTGATGTCGTCACGCGTTAATAGCAAAAATTTGTGAAGGTAGTCATCGGGCTGGAGTGACTCGACGTACTCCAGGATTTTATCCTGTAGTGTATTTAACAGATTGGCCAGGTCCTCGGTTTTATAGTCGAGGTTGCTTATAAATGGGGCATCTGATGGGGGGACAAATGTGACGTCCATTGTACGGGCAGAAATCCGTGCAATTGTATCTGCTATCCAGTCAAAATGATCGAGGTAGAGCTTGTCTTCGTTGTAGCCGGTCAGGTCTTCATGGACGAAGACGGTCAACATGATTTGACGTTTTGGCATGGTAGTTCTCTTGAAAGTTTAAGTGGTGATGGCTTTTTTTGTTTTGCTGTTCGGTAATTGAGCTCCTTTCAAGGTGCGCTCAATATTGATAGGCATTCAGCTTTTGCTGGTTGGTATGTATGCCTGGATTTAAATAGGCTTGCGATGATTAAATTAGCGGTGCTGTGATGTATTTTCGAGTGAACGTTTATTTCTTTCTATTGCGCAGTGCTGACTATTATAAGACGTGGGTTTAAGATCTTTTAGAAATGTGGAAAGTTGCGCGTTCGGCTGGCTGAATCGTCTTCTTCCAGAGGAGGTATGTCGGCTGACCTTTGAGTCAATAAATACGCCGCTTTGAGGTGAATGACAGATGGTCGCAACAGGGGCTGTTTATCTGCCTCATTGAGGTATACTGCGCGGCCTTCGGCCGGTTACGACCGGCCATAATTCGTACAATCAAGCCACGCATCCTGCGTGGCTTGTTGTTTTTTGACGCGCCTGCGGGCGCCCAGAGAGAAGAGGCACGACGATGAGTGCACTGGTTGGCGTGATCATGGGCTCCAAGTCCGATTGGTCCACCCTTAGCCACACCGCCGATATGCTGGAAAAGCTCGGCATCCCCTACGAGGTGAAAGTGGTTTCTGCCCACCGCACCCCGGACCTGCTGTTCCAGTACGCCGAAGAAGCCGAGGCGCGTGGCATCGAGGTGATCATCGCCGGTGCCGGTGGCGCGGCCCACTTGCCTGGCATGTGTGCGGCCAAGACCCACCTGCCGGTGCTGGGCGTACCCGTACAATCGGCAATGCTGTCAGGTGTTGATTCGCTGCTTTCCATTGTGCAGATGCCAGCAGGCATTCCGGTCGCCACCCTGGCCATCGGCAAGGCGGGCGCGATCAACGCAGCGCTGCTGTCGGCGAGTATCCTTGGCGCCAAGCACCCGCAGTTCCACGCGGTGCTGAAAACCTTCCGTGCTGAGCAGACAGACAGCGTCCTGGAAAATCCAGACCCACGCATCGCCTGAGGTTGTTGACGATGAAGATCGGTGTAATCGGTGGCGGCCAGTTGGGTCGCATGTTGGCGCTGGCGGGCACTCCGCTGGGCATGAACTTCGCTTTCCTGGACCCGGCGCCGGATGCTTGCGCAGCCGCTTTGGGCGAACACCTGCGGGCCGATTACGGCGATCAGGATCACCTGCGTCAGCTGGCCGATGAAGTCGATCTGGTGACCTTCGAGTTCGAAAGCGTGCCGGCCGAGACCGTGGCTTTCCTGTCGCAATTCGTCCCGGTCTATCCGAGTGCCGAAGCGCTGCGCATCGCCCGCGATCGCTGGTTCGAGAAGAGCATGTTCAAGGACCTGGGGATTCCTACCCCGGCGTTCGCCGACATTCAGTCTCAGGCTGATCTCGACGCCGCCGTGGCTTCCATCGGTCTGCCGGCGGTGCTGAAGACCCGTACCCTGGGTTATGACGGCAAGGGCCAGAAAGTCCTGCGCACCCCTGAAGATGTGGTTGGCACCTTTGCCGAACTGGGCAGCGTGGCCTGCCTGCTGGAAGGTTTCGTGCCGTTCACCGGTGAAGTTTCGCTGATCGCCGTGCGTGCCCGCGACGGTGAGACCCGGTTCTATCCGCTGGTGCACAACACCCACGAAAGCGGCATCCTCAAACTGTCCGTGGCCAGTACCGATCACCCGTTGCAAGCCTTGGCCGAAGACTACTCCAGCCGTGTGCTCAAGCAGCTGGATTACGTCGGCGTGATGGCGTTCGAGTTCTTTGAAGTCGACGGTGGCCTCAAAGCCAACGAAATCGCCCCACGGGTGCACAACTCGGGGCACTGGACCACCGAAGGCGCCGAGTGCAGCCAGTTCGAAAACCACCTGCGAGCCGTTGCCGGTCTGCCGTTGGGCTCGACCGCCAAGGTCGGCGAAAGCGCGATGCTCAACTTCATCGGCAAGGTGCCGGACACCGAGAAGGTCGTGGCTATCGCCGATTGCCATCTGCATCACTACGGCAAGGCCTTCAAGGTCGGCCGCAAGGTCGGTCACGCCAACCTGCGATGCGCGGATCGCGAAACGCTCACCGCGCAGATCCTCAAGGTCGAAGCGCTGATCGCCGAATAGTTTCATGTGGCAGCGGCGGAACCATTCAGGGACCGCCGTTCTCTCATGGCAGGATGCCAAAGTCTGACTAGGCTTTGGCTAGGACTCAGCCAATTCAATCAGAGGGAAATGCCATGGGAATCATCGGAACCATCTTTATCGGCTTGATTGTCGGCCTGCTGGCGCGGTTTCTGAAACCGGGCGATGACAGCATGGGCTGGATCATGACCATCCTGCTCGGTATCGGCGGTTCGCTGGCGGCCACTTACGGCGGTCAAGCTCTGGGCATCTATCAGGCTGGCCAAGGCGCAGGCTTCATCGGTGCGCTGGTGGGCGCCGTTGTGTTGCTGGTGATCTACGGACTGGTCAAAAAGAACTGATCCAGGCGACAAGCCCTCTCCGCCAAACCGGCCGGGAGGGCTAGAATGCTTGGTGTTCCCTGTTCTTCCCTTTACCGAGCACCTTCATGCGCCGTCTTTTACTGACTCTTGTTTTACTGGGTTCGGGCTTTGCCCATGCCGGCGAATTGCCGGAAACCGATTGGCTCGAATTGATGCCCAAGTCGGACCAGAAGGCCCTCGAGGCCATGCCTGAAATCGACCACAACTCCCCTGAAGCCAACGGCACTTTCACCGACAAGGGTGGGATGAAGCAGGCCAAAGGCTTGCCAGCGGTGATGTATTCGACCAAGACCGTTGCGTCGATGAACGACAAGAACATCCGCATTGGCGGGTACCCCGTGCCGCTGGAGTCCGATGCCAAGGGCCGCAGTACGTTGTTCTTCCTGGTGCCGTATCCGGGCGCGTGCATCCATGTGCCACCGCCGCCGCCCAACCAGTTGGTGCTGGTGCGCTATCCAAAGGGCCTCAAGTTGAACGATATCTACTCGCCGCTGTGGGTCACCGGCACGCTGAAAGTCGAGAAGGTCAGCAATGACCTGGCCGATGCGGCGTATGCGCTGGATGCGCAGAAGGTACGTGTGGTGGAAGAGTCGGATCTGTAAGGAGATCCAAATGTGGGAGCGAGCCTGCTCGCGATAGCGGCCTGACAGCCAACGATGATGTTGGATGTGGTGACCTCATCGCGAGCAAGCTCGCTCCCACATTGGTTTTGTGGTGTTGCTTAGAGTGGCTTGCTACCGATGCTCACACCCAGGGTGTGGCTCGCCCCTGGTTTCAGTTTCACCACATCGTCCATCACGTTCGCCGTCTCGATGCATAGCATGCGCTGCCAGCCATCGTCGGCCATGTCGCTGAACGCGGCGGCGCGGTCGATCCACGGGTTCCAGATCACCGCCGTACGTGATCCGCTGCTGGTCAGTTCGATGCGTCGCTCCCAGGTCGGGTCGACGATGCTCAACAGTGGCGGGGCATCGAGATAGATGCGATCGGTCTCCCCAATAAAGCGCAGATCACCGAGTTGTTGCCTGGTTTTCCAGTCTTCCAGGGTTTCGATGTAGCTCAAGCCATCCACGCCTTCGACATGCACCTCGCGCACATCGCTGACGGCAAAATAGCTGTGCAGCGCCTGGCTGATGCTGACGGTTTCAGCGCCCCGGTTGTGGCTGATCAGATGGATGTGCAATTGCTCGTCGAGGCGAATGCTCAGCGTCAGATCCACCTGGTGCGGCCAGCCGGGAAAGCCGCCTTCGGGGTAGGGCAGGAGGAATTCGACCTTCAGGCTTTCGCCTTCGGCTTCGATGCCGCCCAGCTCCCAATCCATCGCTCGCACGAAGCCGTGAGCCGACGGCGCTTCATTGCTGGTGCGCATCGCCTGAACGCTTTGCGGGTTGCGCGCAAAGTTGCCGAACCACGGCCAGCACACCGGCACGCCGGCGCGAATGCTCTTGCCGGTCTTGAACACAGCCTCGTCGTTGAGCCAGATCAGCGGCGGCTGTCCGGCCAATTGATAGCTGAGGATGTGCGCGCCTTGCTGGGCCACCAGTAATTCGGCCTGACCGTGGCGAATACGCCAGCAGTTCAGTTCATCCAGTTTTACGGCTTCAACATTGGGCGTGCTCATGGGACAGCTCTCGATCAGTAACGTGGACGACTATCGACCGCAAAACGGCTACCAGGTTTAGAAGCTCTTTCAGCGAGCCCGAGGCGGAACCGAACGGGTGCGGCCGCTGCCGTCGATGGCAACGAACACAAACACCGCTTCGGTCACTTTACGCCACTCGCTGGACAGTGGATCGTCGCTCCAGACCTCGACCATCATCTTGATCGAGCTGCGGCCGATTTCCAGGGCCTGGGTATAAAAGGAGAGCTGAGCGCCCACCGCCACTGGAACCAGAAAGGCCATGCGGTCGATTGCAACAGTGGCAACGCGCCCGCCGGCGACCTTGCTGGCCATCGCGGTGCCCGCCAAATCCATCTGCGCCACCAGCCAGCCGCCGAAAATATCGCCAAAGCCGTTGGTTTCGCGAGGAAGCGCGGTGATTTGCAGGGCCAGGTCGCCTTGCGGGATCGGATCTTCTTGTTCGAGCTCTATCATTCCGGGGGTGCCTCTGACCCGTGACTCTTCGTTGGTATTGCTGGTGGTAGCCGTCTTCGGGAAAAACGATTCAGCACCGAACATACTACGTTCGTCACGTTTTCCATCAGGCGCCTAAAGGGAAACTCTGCGAAATCGCCTATGAACCTGACAGGCGCTTTCGCACAGCAACCCCTCAAAAACCGGAGCAGGCTTTGAGTATATCGGTCGGTAGACTCCGCGACGACCGTCCGGTTCTCATTTTGACTGTCAAAAACGCACCTCTATGTGCTTTTTCGAACAATTTGCTATCGTGCCGGACCTGCCCAAACCTCAGCCAGCGTTGTTGAGGTTGCAGATCCGACTATAAGAGAAGCCCTTGCCATGACCACAGCGCCCTCGAGCATCGCGCAGCCAGACCAACCCGCACGTCCGCTGACCCGCAACGACTACAAGACTCTATCGCTGTCTGCCTTGGGCGGCGCGCTGGAGTTCTACGATTTCATCATCTTCGTGTTCTTCGCCACGGTGGTGGGCAAGCTGTTCTTCCCGGCGGACATGCCTGAGTGGCTACGCCTGATGCAGACCTTCGGTATCTTCGCCGCCGGCTACCTGGCGCGGCCGTTGGGCGGCATCGTGATGGCGCACTTCGGCGACCTGTTGGGTCGCAAGAAAATGTTCACCCTGAGTATTTTCATGATGGCGGTGCCGACCTTGATCATGGGTTTGCTGCCGACTTACGCGCAGATCGGCATGTGGGCGCCGATTCTGCTGTTGCTGATGCGGGTGATCCAGGGCGCGGCCATTGGTGGTGAAGTGCCGGGGGCATGGGTCTTCGTTTCCGAGCACGTTCCGCAGCGGCATGTCGGCTACGCCTGCGGCACCCTGACCAGTGGCCTCACGGCGGGCATCCTGCTCGGCTCGCTGGTTGCCACGGCGATCAACAGCCTCTATACCCCGGTGGAAGTTGCGGATTACGCCTGGCGGATTCCGTTCCTGCTCGGAGGCGTGTTCGGTCTGTTCTCGGTGTACCTGCGTCGCTGGCTGCACGAAACCCCGGTGTTTGCCGAACTGCAACAGCGCAAGGCCCTGGCCGAAGAAGTGCCGTTGCGTGCGGTGCTGCGTGACCATCGTGGCGCGATTGCCATTTCGATGCTGCTGACCTGGTTGCTGTCGGCCGCCATCGTGGTGTTGATCCTGATGACCCCGACGGTGTTGCAGACGGTCTATCACTTCTCGCCAACCACGTCCCTGCAGGCCAACAGCGTGGCGATCGTGTTCCTGAGTTTTGGATGCATCATTGCCGGCGCACTGGCCGACCGCTTCGGTGCGGGACGAGTCTTCGTGATCGGCTGTACCGCGCTGCTTGCCAGCTCCTGGACCTTCTATCACAGCCTGGCCGATCATCCCGACTGGTTGTTCCCGATGTATGCCCTGACCGGTCTGCTGGTCGGCACCATCGGTGCGGTGCCGTATGTGATGGTCAAGGCCTTCCCGCCGGTGGTGCGTTTCAGCGGCCTGTCGTTCTCCTACAACGTCGCCTACGCGATTTTCGGTGGCCTGACGCCGATGATCGTCAGCCTGTTGCTCAAGGAGAGTGCGATGGGGCCTGCTTATTATGTGGCGGTGCTGTGTGGGGTCGGGATTCTGGTGGGGGCATATCTCTGGAAGAAGGGTCGTTAATCTCGACTTTTTACATCGTCTATAAAGGCCACATCGCTAGCAGGCTAGCTCCCACATTGGAATGCGTTTCAACTGTGGGAGCTAGCCTGCTAGCGACTGAGGGCGCCGTGAATCATCCAGTAAAAACCCGAATACTGGCCTTTCATCCAATTGTCATATTTCAGCCATAGAGTGTTCACACGGCCTGCTGATACTTGGCCCCGAATAACACACCCTATCTGCTAGGAGTAAGGCATGAAACTGAAGCGTTTGATGGCGGCAATGACTTTTGTCGCTGCTGGCGTTGCGACTGCCAACGCGGTTGCCGCTGTTGACCCTGCTATCCCGAGCTACACCAAGACCACTGGTGTGTCGGGCAACCTGTCCAGCGTCGGCTCCGATACCCTGGCCAACCTCATGACCCTCTGGGCTGAGAACTACAAAAAAGAATACCCGAACGTAAACATCCAGATTCAGGCCGCTGGCTCCGCCACTGCGCCACCTGCGCTGACTGAAGGCACCTCCAACCTGGGCCCGATGAGCCGCAAGATGAAGGACACCGAACTGGCTGCCTTCGAGCAGAAGTACGGCTACAAGCCAACCGCTATCCCGGTTGCAGTGGACGCCCTGGCGGTATTCGTACACAAGGACAACCCGATCCAGCACCTGACCATGGAGCAAGTTGACGCGATCTTCTCGTCCACTCGTCTGTGCGGCGCTAAAACCGAAGTCAAGACCTGGGGTGACCTGGGCGTGACCGGCGACCTGGCCAACAAGCCGGTTCAACTGTTCGGTCGTAACTCGGTATCCGGCACCTACGGCTACTTCAAGGAAGAAGCCCTGTGCAAAGGCGACTACAAGCCTAACGTGAACGAGCAGCCAGGTTCGGCTTCGGTCGTGCAGTCGATCAGCTCCTCGCTGAACGGTATCGGTTACTCGGGCATCGGTTACAAGACCGCTAGCGTGAAAACCGTTGCCCTGGCCAAGAAAGGCAGCCAGGACTTCGTCGAAGACACTGAAGAAAACGCCCTGAACGGCAAGTACCCGCTGTCCCGCTTCCTGTACGTGTACGTCAACAAGGCCCCGAACAAGCCTCTGGCCCCGCTGGAAGCCGAGTTCGTGAAACTGGTTCTGTCGAAACAGGGTCAGGAAGTCGTAGTGAAAGACGGTTACATCCCACTGCCAGCCAAAGTAGCTGCCAAAGCTCTGGCTGACCTGGGTCTGGCGGAAGGCGGCGCTGAAGTCGCAAAAAAGTAACAAATTGAGTCTAGAGTGACCCCTCTGGACTCACATGGGGGCGGCAGGAGCCGCCCCCATACACCTCTAATTCTCTATCCACTGCTGGTTACCGTCAGCGGCGGATTTGTTGCGTCACTGCATTGTCATCTTTCTGTCATACAGGATCGCTAGGGTGTGCGCATGAATGATCTGGCCAATTCCAACATGACTACTAATCCCCCCAAGCGAATTGATTTCAATACGCCTGAGCTACAACGCAAGCGCCGCATTCGCGCGCTCAAAGATCGCCTGACCCGCTGGTACGTCCTCGTTGGCGGCCTCGCTGTTCTGGGCGCGATCACCTTGATCTTCTTCTTCCTTGCCTACGTCGTCGCGCCCCTGTTCCAGGGTGCCAGCCTGACGTCCAGGGACGCCATCACGCCAGCCTGGATGCAGGACGCCGGCAAGCCGCTGATGATCTCCCTGGAAGAGCAGAACCAGGTTGCGATGCGGGTTTCCGACAAGGGCCAGGCATTGTTCTTCGACATCGACAGTGGCGCTGAATTGAAGCGCGTCGATCTGTCGATCCCGGCCGGCACCACCGTGACCTCCATCGGAGAAGACCAGCCAGGTCACCCGCTGGTGGCGGTGGGCCTGTCCAACGGCCAGGCGCTGGTGTTCCGTCACACCTATAAAGTCAGTTACCCGGAGGGCAAGAAAACCATCACCCCAGCCGTCGAGTACCCGTATGGCGAAGCGCCAATCGCCCTGAACGAAGCCGGCGGTGCGCTTGAGCATGTCAGTCTCAACGCCAACGATTCGACCCTGATGCTGGTCGGCTCCACCGGTTCGCAACTCAATGTCCTGTCGCTGACCAGCGAAGAGAACATGATGACCGGCGAAGTCACCAACGAGCAGAAGCGCATCGAACTGCCGCAAATGACCGAGCCGGTGAAGAACATCTTCGTCGACCCGCGTCAGCAGTGGCTTTACGTGGTCAACGGGCGTGCCCAGGCCGACGTATTCAGCCTGCGCGACAAGAGCCTCAACGGTCGCTACAAACTGCTTGAAGACGGTGAAGCGCAAGTCACCGCCAGCACCCAACTTGTGGGCGGTATCTCGCTGATCATCGGTGACTCCAAGGGTGGCCTGGCCCAGTGGTTCATGGCCCGCGATCCGGATGGCGAACAACGCCTGAAGCAGATCCGCACCTTCCAGATGGGCACCACGCCTATCGTTGAAATCACTGCCGAAGAACGCCGCAAGGGCTTCATTGCCCTCGACGCTTCCGGCCAGCTCGGCGTGTTCCACAGCACCGCCCACCGCACCTTGCTGGTGGAGCCGGTCGCTGAAGGCCAGGGCATTTTCGGGCTGTCGCCTCGTGCCAACCGCGTGATCGTGGAGGCCGGCGGCAAGTTGCACCCGTTGCTGCTCGATAACCCGCACCCGGAAGTCTCGTGGAGCGCGCTGTGGAGCAAGGTCTGGTACGAGAACTACGACGAGCCTAAATACGTCTGGCAATCGACCGCCGCCAACACTGACTTCGAACCCAAGCTAAGCCTGTCGCCGCTGACCTTCGGTACCCTGAAAGCCGCGTTCTACGCCATGCTGCTAGCCGCTCCACTGGCCGTCGCCGCTGCGATCTACACCGCGTACTTCATGGCCCCAGGCATGCGCCGCAAGGTCAAGCCGGTGATCGAGTTGATGGAAGCGATGCCGACGGTGATCCTCGGTTTCTTCGCCGGCCTGTTCCTCGCGCCGTATGTGGAAGGGCATTTGCCGGGCATCTTCAGCCTGCTGATGTTGCTGCCGATCGGCATCCTGGTCGCCGGTTTCACTTTCAGCCGCCTGCCTGAGTCGATCCGCCTGAAAGTTCCGGACGGGTGGGAAAGTGCGCTGCTGATCCCGGTGATCCTGTTTGTGGGCTGGCTCTCGCTGTACATGAGCCCGTTCATGGAGAACTGGTTCTTCGGCGGCGACATGCGCATGTGGATCTCCCACGACCTGGGTATCACCTACGACCAGCGCAACGCTCTGGTGGTCGGTCTGGCCATGGGCTTCGCGGTCATCCCGAACATCTACTCCATCGCCGAAGACGCCGTGTTCAGCGTGCCTCGCGGCCTGACCCTGGGCTCCCTGGCTCTCGGTGCCACGCCGTGGCAGACCATGACCCGCGTGGTGATCCTCACCGCGAGCCCAGGCATCTTCTCGGCGCTGATGATCGGCATGGGCCGTGCGGTCGGTGAAACCATGATCGTGTTGATGGCCACCGGTAACACCCCGGTCATGGAAATGAACCTGTTCGAAGGCCTGCGCACCCTGGCAGCCAACGTTGCAGTGGAAATGCCCGAATCGGAAGTCGGCGGCAGCCACTATCGCGTGCTGTTCCTCTCGGCGTTGGTACTGCTGTTGTTCACCTTCGTCATGAACACCCTCGCAGAACTGATTCGTCAGCGTCTGCGCAAGAAATACTCGTCGCTTTAAGCAAAGGTAGAAGTCTGTGAAACAGAACTCCTTGAAAGGATGGTTCAAGAGCGGCGCCCCCGGCGTCTGGATCAGCGGTGGCGCGGTGTCCATCGCGGTCATCATGACCATTGGCCTGCTGGCAGTGATTGCCGTGCGCGGCCTGGGTCACTTCTGGCCGGCGGATCTGGTGCATGCCAGTTACGACGTACCGGGCCAGGCCAATCACCTGGTGATCGGCGAAATCGTACAGAAGGAAGAAGTGCCACGTGCCCGTCTGAAGAGCGCCGGCCTGCCGGTGCCTGACGAAGGCCCGGAGTTCATGACCCGCGAGCTGATCAAGGTCGGCAACCGTGACCTGAACGGCAATGACTTCACCTGGATCGTCGGCGAGTGGCTGACCAAGCAGACGACGCCGCCTGAGCTGATGGCCATCGAGCGCCGTGAGTGGGGCAACTTCTACGGTTACCTGGTCAACGTCAAACAGGATGGCAAGGTTGTCGCTGAAGGCGAAGCCGCATGGCCTGAGTTGCAGGCCCGTGTCGACCGTGTCAACAAGCTGGCTGCACAGCTCAAGAACCTGGAAAAGACCGACATCGGCGCGATCAATGCCGGTCTCGAGCGCATCCGTTTGCACAGTCGCAAACTGGAGCTGGATGGCAAGCTCGACGCCACTGCACAAGCAGACATGGAATCGGAGCGCGCCGAACTCAATGCTCGTTATCAGGAAGTTGAAGCGCGCCTGAGCGATCTTCATGCGCAGTTCAACCGCGACAGCCTGACCGCCCGCGATGCGAACGGTAAGGAAGTCGAGATCGGCATCGGCAAAGTGGTTCACGCCTATCAGCCGAACGCCATGAGCACGACCACCAAGATCGGTTTCTACTTCAGCAAGGTCTGGGAGTTCCTGAGCGACGACCCGCGTGAAGCGAACACCGAAGGCGGGATCTTCCCGGCCATCTTCGGCACCGTGATGATGACCCTGATCATGGCGATGATCGTGACCCCGTTCGGCGTGCTGGCGGCGGTGTACCTGCGTGAATACGCCAAGCAGAACGCGCTGACCCGGGTGATCCGCATCGCGGTGAACAACCTGGCGGGCGTTCCGGCCATTGTTTACGGCGTGTTCGGCCTGGGTTTCTTCGTCTACGTGCTGGGTGGCTCGCTCGACCGTCTGTTCTTCCCGGAAGCACTGCCGGCACCGACCTTCGGTACACCGGGTCTGCTCTGGGCTTCGCTGACCCTGGCGCTGCTGGCGGTGCCGGTGGTGATCGTGGCCACTGAAGAAGGCCTGGCGCGGATTCCTCGCACCGTGCGTGAAGGCTCGTTGGCCCTCGGCGCGACCAAGGCTGAAACCTTGTGGAAGATCGTGCTGCCGATGGCCAGCCCGGCGATGATGACCGGCATGATCCTCGCCGTGGCCCGCGCCGCGGGTGAAGTGGCGCCGCTGATGCTGGTGGGTGTAGTGAAACTGGCGCCGTCGCTGCCGGTGGACGGTAACTACCCGTACCTGCACCTGGACCAGAAGATCATGCACCTGGGCTTCCACATCTATGACGTCGGCTTCCAGAGCCCGAACGTCGAAGCCGCACGACCGCTGGTGTACGCCACGGCGCTGCTGCTGGTGCTGGTGATCGCGACATTGAACCTGTCGGCGGTGTACATCCGTAACCACCTGCGCGAGAAGTACAAGGCGCTGGATAGCTAATTGGTCGGCGCGGACCTTGTGGGAGCGAGCCCGCTCGCGAAGAAGGTACATCCGACACATTTTCTGTGTCTGAACGACCATCGCGAGCAAGCTCGCTCCTACAGTAAGAATTGTGTAACCGCAGGCCAAGGCCAGCGGAAAACGAACCGAATTTGTTAGCACAGGGAGCCTCCCATGCAGCACGAAGCACATACCCACGGCATCAACATGTCGGCCCTGGGTCGCGACAAACAGAGCCTGAATCTCGAACAGGAAACCGTAGCCATCGAAGTGCCGGGCCTGAGCCTGTTCTACGGCGATAAACAAGCGCTGTTCGACGTCAGCATGAACATCCCGAAACAGCGCGTGACCGCCTTCATCGGTCCGTCCGGCTGTGGCAAGTCGACGCTGTTGCGTACCTTCAACCGCATGAACGACCTGGTTGACGGGTGCCGTGTTGAAGGCGAGATCAACCTGTACGGCAACAACATCTACCGCAAGGGCGAAGACGTGGCCGAGCTGCGTCGTCGCGTCGGCATGGTGTTCCAGAAGCCCAACCCGTTCCCGAAAACCATCTACGAAAACGTGGTCTACGGCCTGCGCATCCAGGGCATCAACAAGAAGCGCGTGCTCGACGAAGCCGTTGAGTGGGCGTTGAAAGGCGCGGCGCTGTGGGACGAGGTCAAGGACCGTCTGCACGAGTCGGCACTGGGCCTGTCCGGTGGTCAGCAGCAGCGTCTGGTGATCGCCCGCACCATCGCCGTTGAGCCGGAAGTACTGCTGCTCGACGAACCGTGCTCGGCACTCGACCCGATCTCCACCCTGAAAGTCGAAGAGCTGATCTACGAACTGAAATCCAAGTTCACCATCGTCATCGTGACCCACAACATGCAACAGGCCGCGCGGGTTTCCGACTACACGGCGTTCATGTACATGGGCAAGCTGGTTGAGTTCGGCGACACCGACACCCTGTTCACCAATCCGGCGAAGAAGCAGACCGAAGACTACATCACGGGTCGGTACGGCTAGTTGAGGCCGCCGCGAGCTACAAGCTGCAAGCGGCAAGAAAGAACCGGTGCGATTCCAGGACTTGTACATAACTGCTTGAAGCTTGCAGCTTGAAGCTTGCAACTTTCGCGGAGCGAAAAAGATGATTAGTAAAGAAGGCCTTACCCACCACATTTCCGCGCAATTCAACGCCGAGCTCGAGGAAGTGCGCAGTCACCTCCTGGCCATGGGCGGGCTGGTGGAGAAGCAGGTCAACGACGCGGTGACCGCGCTGATCGAGGCCGACTCCGGCCTGGCCCAGCAGGTGCGCGAGATCGACGACCAGATCAACCAGATGGAACGCAACATTGACGAAGAATGCCTGCGCATTCTGGCCCGTCGTCAACCGGCAGCGTCCGACCTGCGCCTGATCATCAGCATTTCCAAGTCAGTGATCGACCTGGAGCGCATCGGTGACGAAGCGACCAAGATCGCCCGTCGCGCTATCCAGCTGTGCGAAGAAGGCGAAGCGCCGCGCGGTTACGTCGAAGTGCGCCATATCGGTGACCAGGTACGCAACATGGTTCGCGACGCACTGGATGCCTTTGCCCGTTTCGACGCCGAACTGGCCTTGTCGGTGGCGCAGTACGACAAGATCATCGACCGCGAATACAAGACCGCGCTGCGTGAGCTGGCCACTTACATGATGGAAGATCCGCGTTCCATTTCGCGGGTTCTGAGCATTATCTGGGTGCTGCGTTCGCTGGAGCGTATCGGCGACCACGCGCGCAATATCTCGGAGCTGGTGATCTATCTGGTACGCGGCACCGACGTGCGGCACCTGGGTCTTAAGCGCATGAAGGAAGAAGTCGAAGGAACAACCGGCGAAAGCGCTAATGTTCCGGGCAAAACTGACGATAAGTAAGGTTGCCCAAGTAAAGCGCCCGGCCTTTTGGCCGGGCGTTTTTGTTTGCGCTTCACGAATTCGAAAAGCAGCACCCCGCGAACGAAAAGTCCGGCGTGACTGAAAGGTTTTTGGCAATGTGCCATCAGCAAGGCGGTATGCTGGCCGGGATTTTTAAAAGGGGTTTTGGATGAGTAAGGTCAGTGTGTTGGTCGTGGACGACGCGTCGTTCATTCGTGACCTGGTGAAAAAGTGCCTGCGCAATTATTTCCCGGGCATGCGGATCGAAGATGCGATCAACGGCAGAAAGGCTCAGGCCATGCTGGCCAAGGAAGCCTTCGACCTGGTCCTGTGCGACTGGGAAATGCCGGAAATGTCCGGCCTGGAACTGTTGACCTGGTGCCGCGAGCAAGACAGCCTCAAGGCCATGCCTTTCGTGATGGTGACCAGCCGTGGTGACAAGGAGAACGTTGTCCAGGCGATCCAGGCCGGTGTTTCCGGTTACGTCAGCAAGCCGTTCACCAACGAACAGTTGATCACCAAGGTCAAGCAGGCGCTGCACAAGGTCGGCAAACTCGACGCCTTGATCAACGTGGCCGCGACCAAGACCAGCCCTGCATTCGCTAACGACTCCCTCGCCGCCCTGACTGGCGGCAAGGCGCCCGTCGTCACGCCAACGGCCGCACCCGCACCGTCCAAAGGCTTGCTCAGCAGCCCGCCGGTCAAGGCGCCTGCGGCCTCTTCGGCACCCACCAGTGGCCGTGGCCAGGGTCAACTGCGTTTGCCGAACGGTATCGCACAATGCGTGATCAAGGCCTTGAGCCTCAAGGAAGCCCTGTTGGTGATCAAGCGTACCGAGACCCTGCCGCAGATCCTCGACAGCGCCGTGCTGGATCTGGAGCAGGGCGATAACGCCGAGATCGCCCGCCTCAACGGTTACCTGCACGCCGTCGTGGCCCACGAACCGAAGCCCGACAGCGACTGGCTGCAGCTGACCTTCCGCTTTGTCGACCAGGATGCGCAGAAGCTCGATTACATTTCGCGCCTGATTGCGCGGGGTACGGCGCAGAAGCACTTCATTCCTGGCGCTTGAGGCGCGTCGCCTGACAGTCCGCTTTCGCGAGCAGGCTCGCTCCCACATTGGAATGCGTTTCCTTGTGGGAGCGAGCCTGCTCGCGAAGGGGTCATCACTGATACCGCACATCTGCTGAACACCTTTTCTGAAACATCTGCCGACTACCCGGGTCCATTGCAGCTGCTAGGCTCAATCCCAGATCTCACTCGACAGAATCCTTGCTCATGTTCACGCGCCTGATGCTTTTATGTGGCCTGCTCATGGTCGCCACTTCGGCCATGGCCATGACCATCTACAAATCCAAAGATGCCTATGGCGTGGTTTCCTACAGCGACCGCCCCAGCAAAGGCGCCCATGTGTTCGTTTTTCGCGATGGCATGGTCGAGCACCTTGAGCGTCAGGTGCGCCTCGTCATCATGAAGAAGAACGGCGTGCACAGCGTGTACGTACGCAATGACCTGTATGCGCCGGTAGAAGTCGAATTGAGTTTTGCCGGGGTGAAGAACGCCAACGGTGTGCCGGGAGGGACGATTCGGCGCGTGATACCGCTGCGCAGCAGCGTTCGCCTGGCGCAGCTTACGGCGACTAAAGGTGGAAGGCCCCTCGCGTATGTTCCAAAGTTCAAATACTCCCTGGGCGACCCCTCAGGGCCCACGGTGGGCTATCGGTATCCGTTGCCCTGGCGTGGCGGGCCGTTCCGGATCAGTCAGGGCGCCAATGGCCCCTACAGCCACTTCGGGCCCAAGAGCCGTTACGCCATAGACATCGCGATGCCTGAGGGCACACCGATCATTGCCGCGCGAGGCGGGGTGGTGGTGAAAACCGAAAACAGGCAGAGCGGACGCGGCACCGATGCATCCGGTAATTTCGTACGGGTGCTACACGATGACGGGACCATGAGTGTTTACCTGCACCTGAAGAAAGGCTCGGTCTGCGTTCGGGAAGGTCAGCGGGTAACGGTCGGCAGTGCGTTGGCGTTGTCCGGCAACACCGGCAACAGCACCGGGCCGCATTTGCACTTCGTGGTGCAGCGCAATACCGGGCTGGGACTGGTGTCGATTCCATACCAGTTCAACCAGCCGGTCAGCGCGCTGCCCAACTTTGCGTTGGGTAAGCAGTGAGGCGTTGTCTGGTCTGACGCCATCGCGGGCAAGCCCGCTCCCACTGTTGAAATGCATTCCAGTGTGGGAGCGAGCTTGCTCGCGATGGTATCGACTCGAATCCGGATATCTCGATCAGTCCAGCATCAACACCTTGGCCAGGACGATCTTCGGCCCTTTCATCTTCTTGATGATGATCCGCAGGCCTTCGACTTCCAGCACTTCTTCCTCTTCGGGAACGCGCTTGAGGCTCTCGTAGACCAGCCCGGCAAGGGTTTCGGCTTCGACGTGGTCGAGGTCGATGCCCAGCAGTCGTTCAACCTTGAACAGCGGCGTATCGCCCCGCACCAGCAGCTTGCCCGGCTGATACGCGAGGATCCCGCGCTCGGCCTTGCGGTGTTCGTCCTGGATGTCGCCCACCAGCACTTCCAGCACGTCTTCCATGGTCAGGTAGCCGATGATATTGCCATCGGCCTCTTCGACCACGGCGAAGTGCGAGCCGCCCTTGCGGAACTGTTCCAGCAACTGCGACAGCGGCATGTGCCGCGACACGCGCTCCAGCGGGCGAGTCAGTTCGGCCAGGTTGAACGACTCGGGAATGTGGTCCAGCGCCGCCAGTTCCAACAGCAGATCCTTGATGTGCAGCAGGCCGACGAACTCCTGACGTTCGCTGTCGTACACCGGGTAGCGGCTGAACTTGTGGCGACGAAACATTGCCAGGATCTGCTTGAGTGGCGCATTGAACTCCAGTGTCACCAGGTCTTCGCGGGAGTTGGCCCAGTCGACCACTTCCAGTTCACCCATTTCCACCGCCGAGGCCAGCACGCGCATGCCTTGGTCGCTCGGGTCCTGGCCACGGCTGGAGTGCAGGATCAGCTTCAGTTCTTCACGGCTGTAGTGGTGCTCGTGATGCGGGCCGGGCTCACCTTGGCCTGCGATGCGCAGGATCTGGTTGGCGCTGGCGTTGAGCAGGTAGATGGCCGGGTACATGGCCCAGTAGAACAGGTACAGCGGCACGGCGGTCCACAGCGACAGCAACTCGGGTTTGCGGATCGCCCAGGATTTGGGAGCCAGTTCGCCGACCACGATGTGGAGGTAGGAAATGATGAAGAACGCGGTGAAGAATGAAACAGCCTTGACCACTTCAGCGGAATCTACGCCCACGGCACTCAGTACAGGCGCCAGAAGGTGCGCAAACGCAGGTTCACCGACCCAGCCCAGGCCCAGGGAGGCGAGGGTGATACCGAGCTGACAGGCCGAGAGATAGGCATCGAGCTGACTGTGCACGGTACGCAGGATGTGCCCGCGCCAGCCGTTTTTGTCAGCGATGGCCTCGACCCGGGTCGAGCGCAGCTTGACCATGGCAAATTCCGCCGCAACGAAAAATCCGTTGAGCAAAACCAGGATCAGAGCAAAAAGAATCATGCCGAAGTCGGCGAAAATGGTAGCGAGGGTCAAACCAGGGGAAGGGTCCATGATGGAGTTTTGCGGGTTCCGTATATTCGAGAGGGAAGTAAAAAACCGCGCCTGAAAGGCAGGCGCAAGTCAGCCAATGTAGCGGCTGACTGGCCAGTTGCCTAGTGGCGCGTGCTGACCGGTATCAGTCAGCGGTGCTGATAACCCGGGATTTGGTGACCTGGGCCGGGGCAAAGTGGCAGGTGAAGGTGCTGCCGTGGCCCGGTACGCTGCTGATTTCCATCCGTGCCCGATGTCGTAACAGGACGTGTTTGACGATCGCCAGCCCCAAGCCGGTGCCCCCGGTGTTGGAGTTGCGGCTGGAGTCGACGCGATAGAAACGTTCGGTCAGGCGCGGCAGGTGTTTGGCATCGATGCCGATCCCGGAATCCTGCACGCTCAGGTGCGCCCCCTGGTCATCGCTCCACCAGCGAATGCGGATATTGCCTTCGGCCGGGGTGTATTTCACCGCGTTGAACACCAGGTTGGAAAACGCGCTGCGCAACTCCGCTTCGCTGCCCTTGAGCAGAATCGTCGGATCGGCTTCCAGGGTGATTTTCTGGTTTTTCTGACCGGACAACTGCTGCGCGTCGCTCTTGATCGATTGCAGCAAGCCGTCGATCGGCACTGGCTGGTTGTCCGACGGATAATCGGTGGCTTCCAGCTTGGCCAGCAACAACAGATCATTGAGCAGGGTCTGCATGCGTCCGCCTTGTTGCTGCATCTGCTGCAAGGCACGGCCCCAGCGCGGGTTCACTTCGTCGACGTTGTCGAGCAAGGTTTCCAGGTAACCGCAGATCACCGTCAACGGCGTGCGCAGTTCATGGGAAACGTTGGCGATGAAGTCTTTGCGCATTTGCTCAAGCTGATGGATGCGCGTCACATCGCGCACCAGCATCAAGTGTTCGTTGTTGCCATAACGGGTGATGTATAGCTGGATGCGCACGCGGTCGTTGGTCGGCGAAGGAATTTCCAGCGGCTCGGCGTAGCTGTCCTGCTCGAAGTATTCCTTGAAGCGCGGATGGCGCACCAGGTTGGTCACCGGTTGACCGCTGTCCTGCGGGGTCTTGAGGCCCAGCAGGGTTTCGGCGGCGCGGTTCCACCATTCCAGGTTGCCATCGGTGTCGAGCATGATCACTGCGTCTTTCAGCGCCGCGGTGGATTCCTGAACCCGGTCGATCACCGCTTGCAGGCGCCCACGTACTCGTTGGTCACGGCGTTGCAAGTGGTAGATGCTGTCGAACACCTCGCCCCACAGGCCATAGCCGTCGGGTGGTGCTTCATCGGGTTTGTGCAGGCGCAACCACTCGTGCAGACGCAGCAATTGCTTGAGGGTCCAGGCCAGGTAAAGACCCAGGCCCGCGGCGAGGCTCCAGCCGTAATAGCCGGTGATCAGGCCGATCACCAGGCAGGCGGTGACCAGTAGCAGCATGTGGCGAATCAGGGTGCCATGCCAGTTTTGGTTCACTTGACGCGCGTCCTTGTCAGCTTGTCGGGCGGTGAAGGTCCGGGTCAGGCTTTGGTAGAAAAGCGGTAACCGGTGCCGCGCACGGTTTGTACCAGATTTTCGTAAGCATCGCCGAGGGCTTTGCGCAGGCGCCGAATGTGCACGTCAACAGTACGCTCTTCGACGTAGACGTTGCCGCCCCAGACCTGATCCAGCAACTGGCCACGCGTGTAGGCGCGCTCCTGGTGGGTCATGAAGAATTGCAGCAGGCGGTATTCGGTCGGGCCCATCTCGGCGGGACGGCCGTCGATGGTCACGCGGTGGCTGATCGGGTCCAGCAGCAGGCCGCCGACTTCGATTGGCGCTTCGCCATCGCTCGGACCGGCACGGCGCAGAACGGCCTTCAGGCGTGCGACCAGCTCGCGGGGGGAAAACGGCTTGGTGATGTAGTCGTCGGCGCCGACTTCCAGACCCTGGATCTTGTTGTCCTCTTCACCCTTGGCGGTGAGCATGATGATCGGGATGTCCCCGGTCAGTTCATCACGCTTGAGGCGACGGGCCAGCTCGATGCCGGAAGTGCCGGGCAACATCCAGTCGAGCAGGATCAGGTCTGGTTTGCGGTCGACGATAATGGCGTGGGCCTGCTGGGAGTTTTCAGCCTCCAGGCAGTCATAGCCGGCCATTTCCAACGCAACGGCGATCATTTCGCGAATAGGCGCTTCGTCGTCGACGATCAGAATGCTCCTGCCAACCATGCCGTTATTCCTCTTGTCATTTAACTGTCTTGCGCCGCATTAGATAACGGAATTATTGCAGTCGTGTGACAGTATTTTAGTCGACCGGCGATTGGCTGGATCCTGGGCTAAGCTTTAAGTCCGAATCCTGACAACCACAAAGGAAGGCTTCAAATGAATCTACACTCGCAATCCCTCAAGGCCTTGCTGTTGGCTGCTGCCCTGGCATTGCCTTCGATGGCCTTCGCCGCTGAACCGGCGATGATGAAGGACGGCATGATGACCGACCACAAAGGGATGACTCTGTACACCTTCGACAAGGACACGGGCGGCAAGTCGATGTGCAACGGCGACTGCGCCAAATACTGGCCGCCAATGATGGCGCCGGCGGGTGCCAAGGCCGAAGGTAAATGGACAGTCATCAAGCGTGACGATGGCAAGATGCAATGGGCCTATGACGGCAAGCCGCTGTACTACTACGAGGACGACAAAAAACCTGGAGACATGACGGGTGACAAGAAGAAAGACGTCTGGCACGTTGTTCGCGAGCATATGTAATACCGCAAAAAGATCGCAGCCTTAGGGTACAGCTACCCAGGGCTGCGATCTTTTTATCGGTCAACGCAGCGCGTAATCCAGCACAATCCCGATGAAAATCGCCAATCCCGCCCAGTGATTGTGCAAAAACGCCTTGAAGCAACGCATCCGGTCTTTGCCGCGGGTGTACCAGAATTCCCAGGCAAAGCAGCCCGCCGCCACCAGTAATCCGAGGTGGAACCAGCCACCAAGGTCGAACTTCGACCCCGCCAGCAGCAGGCAGCCCAGTGCCAGCCCTTGCAGGGTCAGGATGATCACCCGGTCTGCGTCGCCGAACAGGATTGCCGTGGATTTCACGCCGATCTTCAGGTCGTCATCGCGGTCGGTCATCGCGTAATACGTGTCGTAACCCACGGTCCACATCAGGTTGGCGATCCACAGCAACCACGCGACAGCCGGCAATTCACCGGTTTCCGCAGTGAACGCCATCGGCATCCCCCACGAAAATGCGGCGCCCAGCACCACTTGCGGGTAATAGGTGTAGCGCTTCATGAACGGGTAACTGAATGCCAGCGCCAGACCGCCAAACGACAGCCATATGGTCGCGGCATTGGTGCACAGCACCAGCAGGAAACTCACGCCCATCAGCAATGCGAAGAACACCAGCGCCTCTTTGGAGCTGATCTTGCCGCTCACCAGCGGTCGCTGCTCGGTACGCTTCACATGACCATCGACCTTGCGGTCCGCCCAGTCGTTGATCACGCAGCCGCCGGCGCGGGTCAGCACCACGCCGAGGACGAAAATCACAATGTTGGCCAGGGACGGCGAACCCTTGCCGGCAATCCACAGCGCCCACAGCGTTGGCCAGAGCAGCAGGTAAATGCCGATCGGCTTGTCCATGCGGGTCAGCTGAATGAAATCCCAGGCCCGAGGGTTCAAGCGGTTCAAGGACTTGAGCAGGCTCTGGTACATCAACGGTTCTCCGATTGGGCGCAGGCGGCGTCCCACAGGGAAGGCAGGAAAATTTCGGCCACCAGCACGCTCAGCGCACCGCGATCAAAGCGCGAACGGCGGCCCCACAGCCCAGGCGATTGCACTTCGGCGGGCAGCCACGCTTGAGGATAATGGCAAACCTCGATGGCCCGGCGCTGGAAGGCCTGATCGCAAAACAGCAATTCGCCCAGCGAGCGGCTGCCCAGTTCGTCCATGTGCAAGCCGTCGCCTTGCAAGGCACTGCGTGACGCCACGCTGCGCGCAAATACCCACGCCTGGCCATGACCGCGCAAATACACCTCGCGCACCCAGCCCTCACTGCCATCGGCCAGGTCCAGTGCGGCGCATTCGTCGGCACGCAGGGGCTGCCAGCCTTCGAACATCGGCGAGACGCTGAAGGCGTCATTCGACAGATGAATCAGACGTCTGGTCAGCGAGCCTTCATCGAATAGCCAGTCGAGGGTGGTGGCATCGGGGAGGGGCGTCAGTTCGCTGCGCGAGAGCCAGAGAGGAGCTGGAGAGGGGGATTCTGTGTGATGCACAATGAGTCATTATTGGCAGCAAATGAGGCGGCGAGCTTAACATGTCAGCCGCCGATATCGATTGAAATGGCCTGCCGTTGCGCCGAACAGGCTTGCATCCGACGGCCCCGATCAGTACAAAACGCGCTGAGTTGGACGGCAGTGCTGCAACCATCGACCGTCCGGCCGGCAAAACGCCTGAACCCTGAGGAAGTACCTGATGAAAAAGTGGCAATGTATTGTCTGCGGCCTGATCTACAACGAAGCCGACGGTTGGCCGGATGACGGCATTGCGCCGGGCACCCGTTGGGAAGACGTCCCGGCAGACTGGCTGTGCCCGGACTGCGGTGTGGGCAAAATGGATTTTGAAATGATCGAAATCGCTGCCTGAATAATTGAGGAGTAAGGAATGAACGCACCTGTCGTCATCATTGGCACCGGCCTGGCGGGCTATAACGTGGCCCGCGAGTTTCGCAAACTCGATAGCGAAACCCCGCTGCTGTTGATTACCGCCGATGACGGGCGCTCCTACTCCAAGCCGATGCTCTCCACTGGCTTTGGCAAAAACAAGGATGCCGACGGCCTGAGCATGGCCGAACCCGGCGCCATGGCCGAACAGCTCAAGGCCGAAATACGCACCCACACGCGCATCAGCGGCATCGACCCGGGCCACAAGCGCCTGTGGATCGGTGAAGAAGCGGTGATCTACCGCGACCTGATCCTGGCCTGGGGCGCCGAAACCGTGCGGGTGCCCATTGAAGGCGATGCGGCGGACTGCGTATTCCCGATCAACGACCTGGAAGACTACGCACGCTTCCGTGCGGCGGCGACCGGCAAGCGCCGCGTGCTGCTGCTCGGCGCCGGCCTGATCGGCTGCGAGTTTGCCAACGACCTGACCCTGGGCGGCTACGAAGTGCAGCTGGTTGCGCCGTGCGAACAAGTCATGCCGACCCTGCTGCACCCGGCGGCCGCCGCTGCGGTGCAGGCAGGCCTCGAAAGCCTCGGCGCGCGCTTCCATCTCGGCCCGGTACTCAACCGCCTGCAACGCGTGGCTGACGGCCTGGAAGCGCACCTGTCCGATGGCCAGGTGATCCCGTGCGACGTGGTGGTCTCAGCCATTGGCCTGCGCCCGCGCGTCGACCTGGCGGCAGCGGCCGGTTTGCAGGTCAGCCGCGGCATCATGGTCGATCGGCACCTGAAGACCTCCCACGCCAACATCTACGCCCTGGGCGACTGCGCCGAGGTTGACGGGCTGAACCTGCTGTACGTGATGCCCCTGATGAGCTGTGCGAGGGCGCTGGCGCAAACCCTGGCCGGCAACCCGACCGCCGTCACCTATGGCCCGATGCCGATTACCGTCAAAACCCCGGTCTGCCCGCTGGTGGTGTCCCCGCCGCCACGGGGCGCTGAGGGCATCTGGACAGTCGAAGGGCAGGGCGCCGACATCAAGGTTTTATGTCGCGATGCCGCCGGCAAGCTGCTCGGTTACGCCCTCACCGGTGCCGCCGTGATGGAAAAACTGGCCCTGAACAAAGAGCTTCCGGCCCTGTTGGCATAAATACCGGTCGTTCTGTCGGAATCACCCCCCTTTTGCCCTAACAATGGCCGCGCCGATACTGGCGCGGGGCCTCACTGCGTGCCATCCTCACTCCCGTCTGCCGCAGAGTAGAGCATCTGCGGCGCTTTTGGCGCTGCTCCATAGAGGGCAGCACGGACATAACAACAACAAACCGTCAAAGGGGCTTCACTCACATGCGTAAACCAGACCTCGCCGCAGCCATTGCTGAAAAGGCAGACCTCACCAAAGAGCAAGCCAACCGCGTTCTCAACGCCGTTCTTGAAGAAATCACCGGTGCCCTGCACCGCAAAGACAGCGTGACGCTGGTGGGCTTCGGCACCTTCCTGCAACGCCATCGCGGTGCCCGCACCGGCAAAAACCCGCAAACCGGTGAACCCGTCAAAATCAAGGCCAGCAACACCGTTGCGTTCAAGCCAGGCAAATCGTTGAAAGACAGCGTTAATCCGTAATCCGTCTTCACCTCCCGCGTCGCGGGGGAGTGGAATAAAAAATGGGCACGCCAACCAGGGTTGGGTGCCCATTTTTTGTGGGGGGGTTAACAGAGCTCGTTGAAATCCGTCCCCCTGAAATCTGGCTTAAAGGTCTGAAAAACTATAGGGCTGAAGCTCGGTGATCTGAGACAGCAGGATCAGATGCTCCACGGCCTTCACTTTCTCCAGATGATCGAGGGTGTCCGGGCCGCCGAACATCAGCGCTGGAACAAAGCCGTACATTTCGTCGTGGCGTAGGGTGCCGAGCTTTTTCTTTGCGGGTTTGAACAGGTAGCCGTAGTCGTTAGAGTCGACATTCCGGGAAAGCAGAAAACCTTGTAGTTCTCTGTCCATCTCTTCACTCGTAATTTCGAAATTACTAAAAACACATCGAGAAAGCACGCTAGTTATTTTAAGAGAGGCTCCCGTTTTTTCGCCCCATAGATACAAGTCGCCAAAGGCACTTCGGGCAATCAGGTGGTAGACGTCCCGCTCTTCAAATTTTGTCCCTCCAATCCAGGATGCCACTACCCCCTCGTACTCTTGTGGATTAACGATCCAAAAAATCCCATCACCGTAACTGCACCAGCCGTGTTCGGCCCAGTATTCCAATAACTGATTGGGCAGCTTGCCTCTATAACGATCGATACTTGATGCTGGGACTTCCTGCCGATCAACGGCCCCGCCAAACTTCTCTAAAAAACGGGCAAATATTTTGTCCACGCGAAACCTTCTTCTCTGTAAGCATCAGATCACTGATCGGTGATTTCATTGAAATCTGCTTCCTGCCATCTGCCTTAAAGGTCTGAAAAACTATAGGGCTGAAGCTCGGTGATCTGAGACAGCAGGATCAGATGCTCCACCGCCTTCACCTTCTCTAGATGATCGAGAGTATCCGGGCCGCCGAACATCAGCGCTGGAACAAAGCCGTACATCTCGTCGTGACGCAGGGTTCCGAGCTTTTTCTTTGCGGGTTTGAACAGGTCGCCGTAGTCGTTGGAGTCCACTTCGATCGACAACAGGAAGGCCTGAAGCCCCTTACCCATTTGCTCTCCTGTGTATATAGACGTGTGTGTGGCGTAACGAGAAAGGTGGCTTGTTATATCGAGGGAGGCTCCCGTTTTTTCACCCCAGAGGTACAAATCGCCAAAGGCGCTGCGAGCAATCAGGTGGTAGGTATCAATGGCTTCAAACTTCGTCCCCTCAAGCCAGGACGCTACGACCCCTTCGTATTCCTGAGGATTCACTATCCAAAAAATCCCATCACCGTAACCGCACCAGCCGTGCTCGGCCCAGTACTCCAGCAATTGATTGGGTAGCTTGCCCCTGTAGCGTTCGATACTTGAAACCGGGACTTCTTGACGATCAATGGGTCCGCCAAGCGTCTCCAAAAAAACGGAAAATGTCTCATCCATTCTTTTTCCCCTTAACATTTATGAAGATTGACATTGAGATATGTTTGTCCACGTAAAGGCGTTGGTACTGCTTCCGCAGCATTTTTTAAACTTGCAACTTTTGGTCTCCACTGAGGGCCAATACTGGAGTTGACTTGTCGATCACCGAAGTCCGCAATGATATCTTTGCCGCCGGCACTCAAATCAGGATTATGCAGGCCCGCAAGGTTTGACATTGTTTCCTTGGCTTTTTTTATACTCTCTGCTTTCGCCGCTTTGGCACCCATCGTTTGCAAAAATTCTTCGTTGAACCGTCTTTGCAGGTTGGTTTGTAAAGTGTTGCGAGCCTGCTTGGCAGCCGCCCGACTACGCTTCACCGGATTAGCAATATTCTCCAGATACTCATCAACCGTCAGCCGATTCAGTCCGTCCTCTTGCCCCTTCAACTGCCGCTCGAACTCTCCGATTTTAGACGCTGGCATCTTGTCCGCTTTGAAGCATTCGACTTTATGAAGCGGCATGGCGTTCGGTTTGTCACGGGGCGAGTCTTTGTCTTTTCCGGGTGGGCGATGTGCTGGCGGCGCAGGCTCCTGCGGGCTGAGTGCACCTCTGCGCGGCCCTGCGGTTTGCAGGTCCGGTCGTTTTTTCAGTGCCTCTTCATGCTTGAGCATCCATTCGCCCAGCCGTGCCCCTTTGGGGCTTGCTCGCATTTCCTGGGCAAGGACGTTTGCATTGCCTCGACCGCGAGTGATGTAAGCAACGATGGCGCCCAGCAGCAGGACGACAACTTCCACATGACCCAGTGCGATGTGATGGACAGCCCTGTCTTCGGCAAAAGGCTCGTCCTGGCTGAACGGGTTCAACCCCCTCTCGCCGCGTAGGCCGTTCCACGCGATGGCGATGCCTTGCAGGTAATATTCGCCAATGCGCGGCAAACCCTCGGCGAAAAACTCAGTGATGGACGACAGGCCGAGCATCCCCAGTATCCAGGTGCTGACTTGCATCCCCATCGCGGCGCCAGCGGCACCCATGGGAATGGCACCGGCGCCTCCTAAGAATACGCCTGCGCCCGCTCCGATTACCCCTCCGGTCATCGCACTGCCCGCGACGATCATTGCCATTTGAGCGATGACTTCGATCAGTTCTTTGAGGATGCTGGAGATGTCGAGGTCAGAGAAGCGTTGCCTCAATAAGCGATCTGCTTCCCATTCGGCGCGGTTGAACGCAGACCTGACACTGTTGATTCGACGGATATTGAGAGAGACGGAGGGGGCACGCTCGTTGAACTGCGTGCGATAGGTGGCTCCTCCCTGGTAGCCCATTTCATGGGTTATACGGTTTTCGATTTCTTGCCACGTGGGCACCATGTGCCATACAAACATTCGAATGTGTCTCCCTGACAGTTCGCCCGTTGGTGGGCCGATAATCCCGGCGGCCCTTGCTGAAATATGCTGACAATGTGTTGGAGGTATTGATATGGGAAGGCTCTGTTGCCCAAGCCAGAGACATCCTCGATTTCATATTGTTACATCGGTGATTAGCAAAAACGCGCGTTAATCTTGTAACTGAATCTGTGTCTTGATGCATGACCTCGGGAAGAGTGGGAGCTGGCGCCGGGACGTTAACAATCGTGACTTGGTGGTCATCATGCGAGAAATCATATTGATCGTCTTCTAACGTAACTCGATGGTGGCGTTCTGTTTGTAAGTCGCTACACTGCCCCGGCCGTTCATTTTTCTCTTGAGGCTGTGCGCATGAAATTTCGTTTTCTGCTGTGGATGCTGGGTTTGTTGATGGGTAAGGCCAGCCGGACCAATCCGGCGTTTCAACAGCAGTTGGGTGACAAGGACCTGGTGTTTCAGTTGCAGACCCTGGACGGGAAAGTGGCGCGGTATTTCCGCGTGAAGGACCAGCGCATCACCAGCCAATCGGGTGTGCATGCCGAGCCTGCGTTTGCGATTGCCTTTAAAGACGCCGCGTACGGCTTTGCCACGATGCAGGCGAAGAACAAGCAGCTAGCGTTCATGACGGGGATTCAGGACAAGTCGATTCAGATCAAGGGCAACCCGGCGCTGGTGATCTGGTTCCAGGGGCTGACCAAGTATTTGAAGCCGAAGAAGGCCAAGCCCAAGGCTTGAGGTCTTTCAGGTTGACCGAGTGATATTCATCGCGAGCAGGCTCGCTCCCACAGGGATCACCTGAATCCTGTGGGAGCGAGCCTGCTCGCGATTGCTTTTCAGCCTTGAGTGAATTGCGACGCCAGTTCACGCAGCAGCACTTCCGCTTCAAGTACCTTACTGACCACGTCATTAGCCTTTTCGCGGCTCAGGCCAAGGCGTTCGAGCAGGGCATCGGGGATGTCTTCGTCGGGGCCGGAGCCGATGCCTCGGCTGCGCAGCAGACGCACCGACAGGCACACCAGATTCGGGTATTCGGCGTAGGCGCCGTCGTAGGCCGGGTCGTGCTGGAAGCGCAGGGCGGTGGCCAGTTCTTCAGGCATGTCCCAGTAACGCATCAGCCACGAGCCGATCTGTTCCCGGCTGATGCCCAGCAGGTGTTGTTCCACGAAGCTGTGGCACAGGTGCGGGTTGACCTCCAGGTGGCGGCAGATCAGTGAGAAGTGCGGCGGGAACACGTGGGCCAGCAGCAGGTAACCGAAGTTGTGAAGCAGGCCGGCCAGGTAGGTCAGGCCGGCTTCCGGACGCTGGGCGCGTGGCATGGCGCGGGTCAGGCCTTCGATGACGGCGGCGGTGTAGATCGATTGCTGCCAGTACGGGGTGGAGTGTTGTGGGTGGTCCTTGGGCAGGCTCAGGGTTTTGCCCAGGGCCAGGCCCAGCGCAAGGTTGATCACCAGGTCAAAGCCCAGCACCCGCACGATGGCGTCTTCCACGGAGCGGATCTTGCCCGGCGAGGCGTAGTAGGGCGATGCCGCCCAGCTCACGACTTGTGCGGCCAGCGCCGGGTCGGTTTCGACCACGCCGGTGATGTCGTCGATGGTGGCGTTGGGGTCGACGCGCAGCTTGATGATTTTTTGCGCGGTTTCGGCCAGCGGCGGAATCTCGATGGTCGCTTCCAGACGCTGCTGGATGCGTCGCGCGGTGAACGCCTGGACGGCCTGGGTAATTTCCTCGCGGTCGTCATCGGGGCGGTCGAGGTTGGGACGGATGCTGGTCAGATTTTCGCCGAAGTTGGCGGCGCTGGCCTTGGTCAGCATGGTCGTCTTGAAGTCTTCGCTGGAAATTTCCAGCAGCACGCCCGGCTCACCGGAGTTGATCAGCAACTTCGGCTCGCGCAGCAGGCTTTCGTCGTACAGGCACGGCGAACTGGTCAGCGCCGGCAGGCCCGGCAGCAAGCTGAGGTTGTGCTTGCCGAGCATTTTTTTCAGGCGTTCGATGGGTACGGCGGCGAGGCGGCGACCAGTGAGTTCAGTGAGGCGATTGAGGTCCAGCAATTGGCTCTGCGGGAAGAGCACCATCAATACGCCAACGCTGTCATCCAGCAGAACGGCCTGCACTTTGCGCGCGGCATTGAGGCCGTGACGGTCCAGCACTTCTTCATAGGCAATGCCTAACTTGCCCAGCATCAGCCGAATAACCGACGGAGCGTGCGGGGTGTCGGGTGCGAAGGCAACTTCGGTCATGGTCTGTATCCGTGCTTAAACAATTGCAGGAGTATAACCAGCTTGCTTGGGACCACGCCTCAGAAACCGTGACGGTTGTCACACCTGGCCGTATTGTTGGCCATGACGCAGCCATCGGTCGAGCAGTGGGCTGACGTGGGTCGGCCAGCGTTCGAGCAATGCCTGGGCGGCATCCCGCACGGCGGGCAGCAGATCGGCATCGCGCATCAGGTCGGCGACCTTGAATTGCAGCAAGCCAGTCTGCCGGGTGCCGAGCATTTCGCCGGGGCCGCGCAGTTCCAGATCCCTTTCGGCGATGACGAAACCATCGTTGGTTTCGCGCATGATGCCCAGGCGCTGGCGGCCGATCTGCGACAGCGGCGGATGGTAGAGCAGCACGCAATGGCTGACGGCGCTGCCCCGGCCGACACGGCCGCGCAACTGGTGCAGTTGCGCCAGGCCCAGGCGCTCGGGGTTTTCGATGATCATCAGGCTGGCATTGGGCACGTCCACGCCGACTTCGATCACCGTGGTCGCGACCAGTAGTTGCAGGTTGCCGGCCTTGAATTCGGCCATCACCGCAGCTTTTTCCGCAGGCTTCATGCGGCCGTGGATCAACCCGACTTTCAACTCGCCGAGGGCGGCAGTGAGGTCCTCAAAAGTGGTTTCCGCTGCCTGGCAGGTCAGCTCTTCCGACTCTTCGATCAGCGTGCACACCCAATAGGCCTGGCGCCCTTCGGCGCAAGCGCTGCGCACCCGTTCGATGACTTCGACCCGCCGGGTGTCGGTGATCAGCACGGTGTTGACCGGGGTTCGGCCGGGGGGCAGTTCGTCGAGGATCGAGGTGTCGAGGTCGGCGTAGGCGCTCATGGCCAGCGTGCGCGGAATCGGCGTGGCGGTCATGATCAACTGGTGCGGGCACATGCGCCCGCCGACGCCTTTCTGCCGCAAGGCCAGACGCTGCTGTACGCCGAAACGGTGCTGTTCGTCGATGATCACCAGCGCCAGGTTCTTGAATTGCACTTCGTCCTGGAATAGCGCGTGGGTGCCGACCACCATCGGCGTGCCGCTGGCGATTTGCTCCAGTGCGGCTACGCGGTTCTTGCCCTTGAGCTTGCCGGCCAGCCAGGCGACTTCAATGCCCAGCGGTTCAAGCCAGCGCTTGAAGGTGATGAAGTGCTGTTCGGCAAGAATCTCGGTGGGCGCCATCAGTGCGACCTGATAACCGGCCTCCAGTGCTTGCAATGCGGCAAGGGCGGCGACCACGGTTTTACCGGCGCCGACGTCGCCCTGGATCAGCCGCAGCATCGGTTCGTGCTGGCTGAGGTCATAGGCGATTTCATTGCCGACCCGCTGCTGGGCACCGGTCGGACTGAATCCGAGGTTGGCCAGGTATTTGGCCGGCAATTGTGTGGCTTTGGGCATCGCGGGCGCACGCAGGGCGCGCATGCTTTCGCGCAGGCGTTGTTGCGACAGTTGATGGGTCAGCAGTTCTTCGAAAGCCAGACGGTGCTGCGCCCAGTGGTGACCGAGGGCCAGTTCATCGACGTCGGCATCGGCGGGCGGGTTGTGCAGGTAGCGGATAGCATCGGCCAGCGGCGCCAATTGGTAATCCCGGGCCAGTTCGTTCGGTAGCCAGTCGGGCAGGCTGCTGGGGCCGAGCAGGGTGAGGGTCTGCATGCACAACTGGCGCAAGCGCTGCTGGGTCAGGCCTTCGGTGAGCGGGTAGACCGGGGTCAGGGTTTCATCTACCGGCGGCGGTTCGTCGCCGGTGATGGCGCGGTATTCCGGGTGATAGATCTCCAGCCCCGAAGCACCAGGCCGCGCCTCGCCGTAGCAGCGAATCCGCGTGCCGCGTTTGAGGCCTTCTTTCTGCGCGTTGCTGAAATGGTAGAACCGCAGGCTCAAGCCCCCGGTGCCATCCTGCAACCGCACCACCAGGCTGCGCCGCCGGCCCATGACCACATCGGCACCGCTGACGGTGCCTTCGATGACCGCATCTTGCCCGGGCCGCAGTGCGCCGATCGGCACCACGCGAGTGCGGTCCTGATAACGCAGGGGCAGGTGAAACAGCACGTCCTGGAGGTTCTCCAGGCCGACCTTGGCCAGCTTCTCGGCCATGGCTTCACCGACACCCTTGAGTGCCGTCACCGACACTTGCGACAACTCGCTCATGACCGTTACTTAGCCCGCAGCGACTTGCGCCGCTGGCTTGGCCACCGAGCACAGGCGAATGGAGTCAGCGAGGATTTCAATCGCTTTCGGGCGCGGGAAGCTGGCGCGCCAGGCAATGGCCACGGTGCGGAACGGTACGGGTGCCGACAACGGACGCACTTCAATCACGCCGGGGGCGTAGTGATGGCTGTCGACCGCCGACAACGGCAGGATCGAAATCCCGAGGCCCGAGGCGACCATGTGGCGAATGGTTTCCAGGGAGCTGGATTCCACCGTGGTGTGCTTGGCGCCGTCGTTGCCTTTGGTCAGGGTCGGGCAGGCTTCCAGTACCTGATCGCGGAAGCAGTGACCTTCGCCGAGCAGCAGCAGGCTCTTGTCGTTGAGCAGGCTGGCGTCGATGGATTCTTTTTGCGTCCACGGGTGCTGCGCCGGCATCAATACGTAGAACGGCTCGTCGTAGAGTTGCAGGGTCAGCACGTCGGCTTCATTGAACGGCAGGGCGATGATGATCGCGTCGAGCTCGCCGTTGCGCAGTTTGTCGCGCAGCACGTGGGTGAAGTTTTCTTCGATGTACAACGGCATCTGCGGGGCGACCCGGTGCAGTTGTGGAATCAGGTGTGGAAACAGGTACGGGCCGACGGTGTAAATCGCGCCGACTTTCAGCGGGGCGGTCAGTTGGTTCTTGCCAGCCTGGGCCAATTCGCGGATGCCCTGGGCTTGTTCCAGCACTTTCTGCGCCTGGGCGACGATGCCTTCGCCGACCGGGGTCAGGCGCACGGCGCTTTTGCTGCGCTCGAAAATCAGCACACCGAGTTCGTCTTCAAGCTTTTTCACGCCCACCGACAGGGTCGGCTGGCTGACGTGGCAACGCTCGGCCGCGTGGCCGAAGTGCTGCTCTTGGGCGAGGGTGACGATGTAGCGTAATTCTGTGAGGGTCATAGCAAGCGTCCATGTAGTTGCGGGCCAAGCATACCGGCTGCAATCGATAGACGCACGTTATCAGACGTAGGAGCGAGCTTGCTCGCGAAAAACCTGAGATCGCCCCGGGGTGTCAGGCTTCAAGCGTTATCGTTCGCCTCATTCGCGAGCAAGCTCGCTCCTACAGTGGTTCAGCGGTTTTCAACGGCGGCGTTTTTCCAGTGAATACACAAACGGTGCAACGATTTCGATGGAGCCATTGGTCAGCATATCGGCCGGTGGTTTGGGCAGCGGTTGGGCGCGGCGGATCATTTCCAGGGTGGCCCGGTCCAGATCGGCAGTGCCCGAGGCGCCTACCAGCTCAAACGACAACACATTGCCTTCGGCATCCACGACGAAACGCAGACGGTTCATGCCTTCCTTGCCCCGCGCCTGGGCACTTGCGGGGTACTTCTTGTACTTCTGCAGGTGTGCCAACAGCGTGCCTTGCCAGCTGGCCTTGGCCGCCATTTGAGCCGGCGATGGGCCCGGCGCAGGCTGGGCGGATTTCTCCGTCGGTGTCTGGGTCTGCTGGGTTTCGGCCGGCTTTTCTTCGGCCGGTTTTTCCTTCGGCGGCTCGGGTTTCTTCTCTACCGGCTTGGGCGGCTGCGGCTTGGGCTTTGGCTTGACGGGCTTGGGCACGGCAATTTCAGCTTTCGGCGCTTCAGCGAGCTTGGGTATCGGCAGTTCTTCAACCGGAGCCGGTGGCTGCGGCGGAGTGACGACCTTCGGCGGAGCAGGCGGTGGCGGGGCTGGAATCGGAGCCAGTTCGACCAGCATTGCCTGGGGAGGCAATTCGATGGGCGGACGGGTGGACCAGTTCAGCGCCAGCGCGATGGCCAGCGCGTGAACGCCCAGCACCACGGCCAGGCTACCGCTGTAACGCGTCAGCTTATGGCGCGTCGTGATCATTTCTTGGCTGCCGTCTCGAGTCCGACCAGACCTACCTTCAGGTAACCGGCAGAACGCAGGTTGTCCATCACGCTCATCAGGTCGCCGTAATCCACGCCTTTGTCGGCCTGGAAGAAGATTGTCGTGTCTTTCTTGCCCTGGGTCCTGGCGTCGAGGGTGGCGCCGAGTGCTTCGGCCTTCACCTCGTCTTCACCGAGAAACAGGCGCTGGTCAGCCTTGACGCTGAGGAACACCGGTTTCTCTGGTCGCGGCGCCGGCTTGGCGGTGGAGGCGGGAAGGTCGACCTTGATGTCCACGGTGGCCAGCGGGGCTGCCACCATGAAGATGATCAACAGCACCAACATCACGTCGATGAACGGCGTAACGTTGATTTCGTGGTTTTCGGACAGATCGTCGTCTGCCCCTTCTTTCAAATGCAGGCCCATGGCCGATTACCCCACTTTCACCATGTGCGGTTGCGAGCTGCGCTCAGGCTGGTGGTCGAGGTCGCGGCTGACCAGCAGCAGGACCTGTGCCGACGCATCGGACACCTGAGCCTTGTAACCGGCGATGGAGCGGGCAAAGACGTTGTAGATCACGACTGCAGGGATCGCTGCAACCAGGCCCAGCGCGGTAGCCAGCAGGGCTTCGGCGATGCCGGGAGCGACGACGGCGAGGTTGGTGGTCTGGGTCTTGGCGATGCCGATGAAGCTGTTCATGATGCCCCACACGGTACCAAACAGGCCGACGAACGGCGCGGTGGAGCCGATGGTGGCCAGCACGCCGGTACCGCTGCTCATGTTGCGACCGCAGGCGGCGACCAGGCGCTCAAGACGGAAGCTGACGCGTTCCTTGATGCCTTCTTTCTCACGGCTGTTGACCGACAGGCGCATCTCTTCGAGAGCATCATGCACCAGCAGGTTGGCGAGAGTACCTTCCTTTGCCGCGGTGGCGCTGGCTTCCTTGAGGGAGGCGGACTTTTTCAGCTGGGCAATTTCACCGCGCAGACGACGCTTGGCGCCCATCAGCTCAAGACCCTTGGCGATCCAGATGGTCCAGGTGATGATCGAGGCGATGGCCAGGCCGATCATCACGATTTTCACAATGATGTCGGCATTCTTGTACATGCCCCACGGCGACAGGTCGTGGGCCATGCCCAGGGTGTTGTCGGCTTCGAGGACTTCAGGGACGTCTTCACCCAATGTTTCTACCGGTGCTGCCTGGGCCGGAGTAACGGCCGGTGCGACGTGATCTGCTGGAGCCGGCGCGGTGGCGGCTGGTGTGGCTGGCACCTGGGCATCGGCGAAAGCGGCGACTGGCGCGAGCATCAGGCTGAGGAACAGGGCGGCCACCGCGCTCCAGGCGCGAGGTCGTTTGGTTGGCGGAGCGGAGAATTGATTGCGTGTCATGCTGGCCGGACCTGAGAGAATAAACGGGTGATGTTCTTCCAGGCCTCGAAAGGCCGAGAACAAAAGTGGTCCGTATTATTGCAATTAATTCTTGTTAACAAAAGTAATAGCGTCTCTTTTTTTCCTGCATTGCTAGCCGCCTGTCTATTGCCGGCGCTAGTCTGTGGCTTTCCGATGGGAGTTATCTGATGTCTGCGCCTACTGTTTTGATCGCCGGCTGCGGTGATGTCGGCAGCCGCCTGGCGACGCAATTGCTGGCGGTGGGTTGGGAAGTCCATGGCCTGCGACGCGACGTTTCACGCCTGCCCAAGGGCGTCATCGGCGTAGCCGGTGATCTGTTCAACAAAGACTGCCCGGCTACCTGGCCAATCGGCGCCGTGGACTACCTGGTGTATTGCGCCGCGGCCAGCGATCACGACGAAGCCGGTTACCGCGCTGCGTATGTCCAGGGGCTGGAGCATGTGCTGGAGTGGCTGAACGACTACGGGCAGGTGCCTAATCGCCTGTTGTTCGTTTCCAGCAGCAGTGTTTACGGTCAGCAGAATGGCGAATGGGTCGACGAGTCTTCACCCGCCGTGGCGGCGGGCTATTCCGGACGTGTGATGCTCGAAGCCGAGCAACTCGCCCTCAAAAGCGGCATTCCGGCGAGCATCGTGCGTCTGACCGGCATTTATGGTCCGGGCCGTGAGTGGTTGCTGACTCAGGTTCGTCGGGGGTATCGCGTGGCAACCGATCCGCCGTTGTATGCCAATCGGATTCATGCCGATGACGCAGCCGGGTTGATGGCGTGCCTGCTTGAGGCGGATCGGCGTGGCGTGGCGCTGGATGATGTCTACATCGGTGTCGATGACGCACCGGCAGCGCTGGCCGATGTGGTGGGCTGGTTGCGTGAGTATCTGGGTGTGACTGAATGGGCCGATGACGACAGCGTGCGTCGCACTGGCAGCAAGCGGTGCAGTAATGCGCGGGCCAAGGCATTGGGCTGGACGCCGAAATACCCGAGTTTTCGCGAGGGGTATGCGGCGATCATTGAAGGGCGCTGCTGACTCACAGTCACCCAAAAGCAACTGTAGGAGCGAGCCTGCTCGCGATGAGGTCGTAACATTCAACATCATAGTTGACTGTCATTGCGCCATCGCGAGCAGGCTCGCTCCTACAGGGGTAATGCGTTGCTTACTGCTTCTCGAGCAACCACTTGCGCTCACCCGGGGTGAACGAGGGCATCTCGTCCGCCTGTGCCGTGTTCACGGTCTGGAAAATCTCCAGCTCCTTGCCCTTGCGCGCAAAGATCCAGGCGTTGCCCTGGCCATTGAGCTGCAGCCACATGTTGTCATTGCCGCCACTCATGGAGGCGCAATCACCGGCCAGGCACAACGCATAGCGATCGCTGCCTGGCAGGCCGGTCACCTGGCCGTCGGGCTGGAATTGAACTGTGTTGCCTTCGCCCGGGCCGTTTACGATTGTCCAGCCGCCGCCCATGTAGGCGGAATACAGCGCACGTTCGAAGCTGGCGCCCATCGGTGCGCCATCCGGTACCTGGATCTGTACGCGGTCGAAGACTTGCTCAGGCTCATTGTCGCTGGCGGACTGGCTCAGTTGCTTGCCGTCACGCTTCAGCTCGCTGGCCGAGCTGCCATAAAAGTCGACTCTCCAGGCACCGGACTGTTCACCCAGCAGCTTGCCGTCGACATTTTCAAAACCGTTGGTGTAGCGGGCCTGACCGGCTTTGGTGTTGATGTCCCATTCCAGGTTCGGGCCATAGGCCTGGAGCGCTTCACGCAAGGGGACGCCTTTGGCGGCAGCATCGATCGCTACCTGGTTGATCCAGGTGCCGCTGATGTCGCGGTCGGCAGGGTTGCTGGCACATCCGCCCAGAAACAGGGCGAGCAGCGAGAGAGCAAGCGCGTTGCGCATGGGTGGAATCCTTTCAGGCATTCTTTACAGCAGAGCAGTCGGCGCAGCTCGAGGCTGCGCCGTACGCATTACTCGATGACCAGGATGGCATCCATTTCAACCTGCGAACCCTTTGGCAGGGCTGCTACGCCGATGGCGGCGCGGGCAGGGTAAGGCTGGTCGAAGTACTTGCCCATGATCTCGTTGACCTTGGCGAAGTGGCTCAGGTCGGTGAGGAAGATGTTCAGCTTGACGATGTCCTTGAACGAACCGCCGGCGGCTTCAGCCACGGCCTTGAGGTTCTCGAACACCTGGACGGTCTGGGCTTCGAAGCCTTCGACCAGTTCCATGGTTTTTGGGTCCAGGGGAATCTGACCCGACATGTAAACGGTGTTGCCAGCCTTGATCGCCTGGGAGTAAGTACCGATGGCGGCCGGGGCCTTGTCGCTGGTGATAACAGTCTTGGTCATGTAGGACTCCTTGTAATTAGGGGCTTAGGCGCGCATGCGGGTGATGCGAATCACCCCGGTCAAGGCGCGCAGTTTCTTGATCACGCGGGCCAGGTGCACGCGGTCGTGCACGCTGACCACCAACTGGACCACGCTGATGCGACCGTCGCGTTCGTCCATGCTGATTTTCTCGATGTTGCCGTCGGCGGCGTTGACGCTGCTGGCCAGCAGGGCGATCAGGCCGCGCTGGTGTTCCAGCTCGACGCGCAGCTCGACGTTGAATTCGCCGGTGACATCCTTGGCCCACGAGAGCTGGATGCATTTTTCCGGGTTGTGCCTGATTTCGCTGATATTGCGGCAGTTGTCCAGGTGCACGACCATGCCTTTGCCGGCGGACAGGTGGCCGACAATCGGGTCGCCCGGGATCGGCGTGCAACACTTGGCGTAGCTGAGCACCAGACCTTCGGTGCCGCGAATCGCCAGCGGGCCTTCCGCGCTTGGCAGCTGTTCGCCTTCGCCCAGCAGTCGACGGGCCACTACATAGGCCATGCGATTGCCCAGGCCGATGTCTTCGAGCAAATCCTCGATCAGTTCGAGACGGTACTCGACGAGCATGGCTTTGACGCGTTCGGCCGGAATTTTCTCCAGCGAGCTGTCAAAGCCGTTGAGGACCTTGTTCAGCAAGCGCTCGCCGAGGCTGATGGATTCGGAGCGGCGTTGCAGTTTCAGCGCATGGCGAATGTGCGTGCGCGCCTTGCCGGTGACCACGAAGTTGAGCCAGGCCGGGTTCGGCCGCGCGCCGGGGGCGCTGACGATCTCGACCGTGGAGCCGCTTTGCAGCGGTTCGGACAGCGGCGCGAGACGACGATTGATCCGGCAGGCGATGCAGCTGTTGCCCACGTCGGTGTGTACCGCATAAGCGAAGTCGACCGCCGTGGAACCCTTGGGCAGCTCCATGATCCGGCCTTTGGGCGTGAACACGTAGACCTCGTCCGGGAACAGGTCGATCTTCACGCTTTCGATGAATTCCAGCGAGTTGCCAGCACGTTGCTGCATTTCCAGCACGCCCTTGACCCACTGGCGGGCGCGGGCATGGGTGCCTTTGGGCTGCTCATCGCCGCTGGATTTGTACAGCCAATGGGCGGCGATGCCGTTGTTGGCCATCTCTTCCATTTCACGGGTGCGGATCTGGATCTCGATCGGAACACCGTGCATGCCGAACAGCGTGGTGTGCAGCGACTGATAGCCGTTGGCCTTGGGGATCGCGATGTAATCCTTGAAGCGCCCCGGCAGTGGTTTATACAAGTTATGTACAGCACCCAGCACGCGGTAGCAGGTATCGACCTTGTCGACGATGATCCGGAACGCGTAGACGTCCATGATCTCGTTGAAGGCCCGACGCTTGCCGCGCATTTTCTTGTAGATGCCGTAGAGGTGTTTCTGGCGGCCGCTGACCTCGCCCTGGATGCCATCGATGGCCAGGCAGTGGCTTAAGGATTCTTCGATCTTGTTGACGATTTCCTTGCGATTGCCCCGGGCGCGCTTGACGGCCTGGTAGATCCGCGCGGAACGCATCGGGTGCATGGCCTTGAAGCCGAGGTCTTCGAATTCTATGCGGATGGCGTGCATGCCCAGCCGGTTGGCGATGGGTGCATAGATTTCCAGGGTTTCCTTGGCGATGCGCCGGCGTTTTTCACCGGACAGCACTTCCAGCGTGCGCATGTTGTGCAGGCGGTCGGCCAGCTTGACCAGGATCACGCGAATATCGCGCGCCATGGCCATGGCCATTTTCTGGAAGTTTTCGGCCTGGGCTTCAGCTTTGGTCTCGAAATTCATCTGGGTCAGTTTGCTGACCCCGTCGACCAGTTCGGCCACGGTTTCGCCGAACTGCGCTTGCAGCGCTTCCTTGGCGATACCGGTGTCTTCGATCACGTCATGCAGCATGGCGGCCATCAGGCTCTGATGGTCCATGTGCATGTCGGCAAGAATATTGGCCACGGCAAGAGGATGCGTGACGTACGCCTCACCGCTACGGCGGCGTTGGCCGTCGTGGGCTTGTTCGGCGTAGAAATACGCTCGGCGGACCAGGTTGACCTGGTCTTTGCCGAGGTAGGTCGATAAGCGATCGGCGAGGGCGTCTATGCTCGGCATGATGTCTCCTGCCGTAAGCTTTTATCCCGCGCCGTGCTACGTCGACCAGGCATAGGCTTAGACGGCCTCGTTGGACTCGTCCTCGAATGCAGCAAAAAGCGGTTCATCTTCAACGATTTCGGCTTCGGCGATAGCTGCGTAGTCGATCAGGCCTTCAGCGATTTCGCGCAGGGCGACGACGGTAGGCTTGTCGTTTTCCCATGCTACTTTCGGCTCTTTGCCGCCGGTGGCCAGTTGACGGGCACGCTTGGTAGAGAGCATGACCAGCTCAAAGCGGTTATCCACGTGTTCTAGGCAGTCTTCAACGGTTACGCGGGCCATGGTCTTCCTCGTAGCAAATGCAATATGCGCGCTGCCCGGATGGGCGAGCGGACTCGACAGTTTAAAAAATCACCAGCGTTTAGGGAAGCGCTGATTTTTTGACCAAGCCCTTCAACGCGCTACAAGTGCCAATGTAAAGCCCTTGCAGCGGTTTTGGGAAGAGCTGATTAACCGAGCAATTCAGCCAGCAATTTGCCGTGACGCTGCTGCTGACGCTTTTGAATCAGCTGATTGGAGCGGAAAATCGCCTTCAGATCGTGCAGCGCGTGGGCGAAATCGTCGTTGATGATCAGGTAGTCGTAGTCGACGTAGTGGCTCATTTCGCTGACGGCTTCGCGCATCCGGCCGTCGATTACTTCGTCACTGTCCTGGCCGCGATTGGTCAGGCGCTGGTGCAGGGCCTGCAATGACGGCGGCAGAATGAAGATCGAACGGGCCTGAGGCATCAGCTTGCGCACTTGCTCGGCACCTTGCCAGTCGATTTCCAGAATCAGGTCGTGGCCTTCGTCCAGGGTCTGCTGCAGGTGGCTTTGCGAAGTGCCGTAGAGATTGCCGAAGACTTCGGCGCGCTCGAGGAAATCCCCGTGTTCGATCATCTTCACGAACTGTTCGCGCGCGACGAAGTTGTAGTTCACGCCATCCACTTCGCCCGGGCGCATGGCGCGGGTGGTATGGGAGACCGAGACGCGGATCTCCGGATTGGCGTCGGTCAGGGCCTTGACCAGGCTGCTTTTGCCCGCGCCCGAAGGGGCGGAAATGATGTACAGGGTGCCGGTGCTGTGTGTCATGTCGGGGGTAGCCTTACTCAATATTCTGCACTTGTTCGCGCATCTGCTCGATCAACACCTTGAGGTTGACCGCAGCCTGGGTACTGCGCGGGTCGAAGGCTTTGGAGCCCAGTGTATTGGCTTCGCGGTTGAGTTCCTGCATCAGGAAGTCCAGGCGCCGACCGGCGGCGCCGCCGGATTTGAGCACCCGGCGAACTTCGATGATGTGAGTGCTCAGGCGATCCAGTTCTTCGGCGACGTCGCTTTTTTGCGCGAGCATGACCATTTCCTGCTCCAGGCGCTGCGGGTCCATCTCGGCCTTCATGTCGGCGAAGCGGTCGAGGACTTTCTGGCGCTGGGTGGCGAGCATTTGCGGGACCAGTTCGCGCAGGGTCACCACGTCTTCTTCAATGGAGCTCAGGCGTTCGTTGATCAGCCGCGCCAGTTCGGCGCCTTCGCGCTCGCGGCCGGCTTTCAGTTCCTTGAGGCCTTGGTTGAACAGTGCCAGCGCCTCGGCGTTCAAGGCTTGCGGATCGGTGGCGTCACCTACCAGTACGCCGGGCCAGGCCAGGACTTCCAGCGGGTTCAGCGCTGCCGGGCTCTTGATCAGGCTGGCGATGGTCTCGGCGGCGGCGACCAGTTGCGCTGCGCGCTCCTGATCGATTTGCAGTGCTTTGCCTGTATTTTCTTCGGTGAAACGCAGGGTGCATTCAAGCTTGCCCCGGGATACGCCCTGGCGCAGGGCCTCACGAACGGCGCCCTCAAGGTCGCGAAAGGACTCAGGCAGACGCAGGTGCGGTTCCAGGTAGCGGCTGTTGACCGACCGCAGTTCCCAGCTCAGGGTGCCCTGGACGCCGGCTTTCTCGACGCGGGCGAAGGCGGTCATGCTGTGCACCATGGAGGTACCTCGCAAGGCAGATCGGCACAGAACCGAGGTTCCGGGAATCCGATATCAATGAATTAAAGCCGACTGGCAGCAAAGGCGCAGGATTGTAGCGCAGTGGCGCGGATGCGCCCAAACACACGGTGTGACAAAACGCGGCAGGCCTGCATCGACGCGCGGTACAGAGCCCTCGGTCGTCGGCGGATTTTTTTAGAAGTGCCCAGTGGCGGCCGTCGGCTCTATAATGCTCCGCAGTTTTCCGTCCCCAGTACAGGTACTCCCTATGATACGTCCAAGTGGTCGCGCTGCCGATCAGCTCCGCTCGATCCGCATCACCCGCAACTACACCAAACACGCCGAGGGTTCTGTGCTGGTCGAGTTCGGCGATACCAAGGTCATCTGCACCGTCAGCGTTGAACCGGGCGTACCGCGTTTCCTGAAAGGTCAGGGCCAGGGCTGGCTGACCGCTGAGTACGGCATGCTGCCGCGCGCTACCGGCGAGCGTAACCAGCGTGAAGCCAGCCGTGGCAAGCAAGGCGGTCGCACCCTGGAAATCCAGCGTCTGATCGGTCGCTCCCTGCGCGCTGCGCTGGACATGTCCAAGCTGGGCGATGTCACCCTGTACGTCGACTGCGATGTGATCCAGGCTGACGGTGGCACCCGCACGGCTTCGATCACCGGCTCCATGGTTGCGCTAATCGACGCCTTGAAAGTCATCAAGAAGCGTGGCGGCCTGAAGGGCGGCGACCCGGTCAAGCAGATGATCGCTGCGGTTTCCGTGGGCATGTACAAGGGTGAGCCTGTGCTCGACCTCGACTACCTGGAAGACTCGGCCGCCGAGACCGACCTGAACGTGGTGATGACCAGCGCTGGCGGTTTCATCGAAGTCCAGGGCACTGCCGAAGGCGCGCCGTTCCAGCCAGAAGAGCTGAACGCCATGCTGGAACTGGCGAAGAAAGGCATGAGCGAGATCTTCGAACTGCAAAAGGCCGCACTGGCCGACTGACCGGACTGCACTACACAAGGAGGGCGTTATGAGTGATGAGCAATTGCCGCTACCTGCGCCGAGTCGTGAGGTTCGCCAGTGGGCGATGTTTTGTCACTTGTCCGCCTTGTTGGGGATCTGGATTCCGTTTGGCACGATCATCGGCCCGCTGATTCTCTGGCAGATGAAGCGCGAGATGGACCCGTTCATCGATGCTCAGGGTAAGGAAGCACTGAACTTTCAGTTAACCGTGGCGATCGCCTCGGCTATCTGTTTCCTGCTGATGGTGGTGATAATCGGGTTCTTCCTGTTTGGCTTGGTCGCGATCGGTGCGCTGGTGCTGACGATCATCGCCGGGGTGAAGGCCAATGAAGGGCAGCCTTACCGGTACCCGTTCACCTGGCGGTTGATCAAATAACGATCAACGAAGATCCCCTGTAGGAGCGAGCCTGCTCGCGATAGCGTTCTGACAGCCACTGCATCGGTACCTGATATATCGCCATCGCGAGCAAGCTCGCTCCTACAGAAAAGCAAATCACCGCCCACAAAAAAGCCGACATTGCTGTCGGCTTTTTTGTGTCTGCGAAACGACGCTTAAATGGTCAGCGTCCAGTCGTAGTCCACGATCAGCGGCGCGTGTTGCGAGAACCGCGGCTGGCGTGGCAGGCGTGCGCTGCGTACGAAGCGGCGCAGGCCAGGGGTCAGCAACTGATAGTCGAAGCGCCAACCGAGGTTGAGCATCTCCGCCTGTTCGTTGTCCGGCCACCAGCTGTACTGGTCGCCTTCACGGCTGACTTCACGCAGGGCGTCGACATAACCCATGTTGCCGACAATCTCGTCCATCCAGGCGCGCTCAGGTGCCAGGAAGCCCGGAGATTGCTGGCTGTCGCGCCAGTTCTTGATATCCAGCTTCTGTTGCGCCACGTACAGCGAGCCACAATAAATGTACTCGCGACGCTTGCGTCGCTGTTTATCCAGATAACGGGCGAAATCGTCCATTAGCTTGAACTTCTGGTTCAAGTCTTCATCGCCGTTCTGCCCCGAAGGGAGCAGCAAGGTCGCGATGCTGACCTTGTCGAAATCGGCTTGCAGGTAGCGCCCGTAGCGGTCGGCCGTCTCGAAACCGAGACCGCTGATGACAGCCTTCGGTTGCAGCCGCGAATACAAAGCCACGCCACCTTGGGCGGGAACTTCGGCATCGCAGGCATAAAGGAAGTATCCATCCAGTTGGAAGGCTGGATCGTCCAGTTCAAAGGCGGAGGCGCGGGTGTCCTGCAGGCAGATGACGTCGGCATTCTGTGCCTGCAGCCAACTGAGCAAACCACGCTCGACTGCAGCCTGAATACCATTGACGTTCACACTGATGATCCGCATAAATGGCCCCAAAAATCGCGTGCGTGTATGATACACGGCGTCAAGCTAATTAGCTAAATCCGTGGTATTTGGGGTTTTTTCATGCAAGCGTATCAGCGCGATTTCATCCGTTTTGCCATCGATCGCGGCGTTTTGCGCTTCGGTGAGTTCACCCTGAAGTCCGGACGCACCAGTCCATACTTCTTCAACGCGGGCCTGTTCAACTCGGGTTCGGCCCTGGCGCAGCTGGGTCGCTTCTACGCCGCTGCCATTGCCGAGAGCGGCATTGCCTTCGACGTGCTGTTTGGCCCGGCCTACAAGGGCATTCCTTTGGCGGCGACCACCGCCGTGGCCCTGGCCGAGCATCACAATCGTGACCTGCCATGGTGCTTCAACCGCAAGGAAGCCAAGGCCCACGGCGAAGGCGGCAGCCTGGTTGGCGCACCGCTGACCGGCGACGTTCTGATCATCGACGACGTGATCACCGCTGGCACCGCGATCCGTGAGGTGATGCAGATCATCGCCTCCCAGGACGGCGCCAAGGCCGCCGGCGTGCTGATCGCCCTGAACCGTCAGGAGCGTGGCAATGGCGAGTTGTCGGCGATCCAGGAAGTCGAGCGTGACTTCGGCATCCCGGTCATCAGCATCGTTTCGCTGAACCAGGTGCTGGAATTCCTGGCGGATGACCCGCAGCTCAAACAGCATCTGCCAGCCGTGGAAGCGTACCGCGCCCAGTTCGGCGTGTAACTGCATTCCCCTGTGGGAGCGAGCCTGCTCGCGATGACGGAGTGTCAGTCGACGGCTATGTCGGCTGATAAATAGCTATCGCGAACAAGCTCGCTCCCACAGGGAAAGCGACACAAGTAAAAAGACCCCGCTCAGCCAGGCCGAGCGGGGTCTTTTTGTATGCGCTAGCGATTAAGGACGCTTGCGATTGCTGATCAAGGTGCCCACGCCGGTATCGGTGAAGATTTCCAGCAGGATCGCGTTTGGAACGCGACCGTCGATGATCAGCGAGCTGCCCACGCCGCCCTGGACCGCTTCCAGTGCGCAACGGATCTTCGGCAGCATGCCGCCGTAGATGGTGCCGTCGGCGATCAGGTCGTCGACTTGCTGGGTTGTCAGGCCGGTCAGGACCGTGCCCGATTTGTCCATCAGGCCGGCGATATTGGTCAACAGCATCAGCTTCTCGGCTTTCAACGCTTCGGCGACTTTACCGGCCACCAGGTCAGCGTTGATGTTGTACGACTCGCCGTTGGCGCCGACGCCGATGGGCGCGATCACCGGGATGAAATCACCCTTGACCAGCAGGTTCAGCAGGTCGGTATTGATCCCGACCACTTCGCCCACGTGGCCGATGTCGATGATTTCCGGGGTGGTCATTTCCGGCGTCTGGCGGGTAACGGTGAGCTTCTTCGCGCGAATCAGCTCGGCGTCTTTACCGGTCAGGCCGATGGCGCTGCCGCCATGACGGTTGATCAGGTTGACGATGTCCTTGTTGACCTGGCCGCCGAGGACCATTTCCACCACGTCCATGGTCGCCGCGTCGGTGACGCGCATACCGTCGACGAAATGGCTCTCGATCGACAGGCGCTTTAGCAGGTCACCGATTTGCGGGCCGCCACCGTGAACCACCACCGGGTTGATGCCCACGGCCTTCATCAGCACGATGTCGCGGGCGAAGCCGGTTTTCAGCTCCTCGCTTTCCATCGCGTTGCCGCCGTATTTGATCACCAGTGTCTTGCCGACATAACGGCGGATGTAAGGCAGCGCTTCGGACAGGACCTTGGCGGTGTTGGCGGCGGCTTCGCGTTCGAGGGTCATTCAGGGCTCCGGGTGAATCAGAACGGTAGTTGGAGATCAGGTGCAACACGCTTCAGCTGGGCGTGGAAAACGTCCTTGATGCGTTGCAATTCAGCCTCGTCATCGGCCTCGAAACGCAGCACCAGCACCGGTGTGGTGTTGGATGCGCGTACCAGGCCCCAGCCTTTGGCATAGTCGACTCGCACGCCGTCAATGGTGGTCAGGTCGGCGCCTTCGCCCCACTGCGCATCGTGCAATGCATCAATGATGCTGAATTTGCTCTCTTCGGTCACATGGATATTGATTTCCGGCGTAGAAATATCGTTCGGGAAGGTCGCGAACAACTCTTCGGCCGAGGATTTTTCCTTGCTGAGGATTTCCAGCAACCGCGCGGCGCTGTAAATGCCGTCGTCGAAACCGAACCAGCGCTCCTTGAAGAAGATGTGCCCGCTCATTTCGCCAGCCAACAGGGCGCCGGATTGTTTCATTTTCTTTTTGATCAACGAGTGACCGGTCTTCCACATTAACGACCGGCCACCGTATTCCTTGATCAGCGGAATCAGGCGGCGGGTGCATTTGACGTCGAAGATGATTTCGGCGCCCGGGTTGCGTGCCACGACGTCGCGGGCGAACAGCATCAGCAGGCGGTCCGGGTAGACGATGCTGCCGGTGTTGGTCACCACGCCGACGCGGTCGCCATCGCCGTCGAAGGCCAGGCCGATGTCAGCGTTGGTTTCCTTGACCTTGGCGATCAGGTCCACGAGGTTTTCAGGCTTGCCCGGATCCGGGTGGTGGTTCGGGAAATTGCCGTCGACCTCGCAGAACAGCGGGATGACTTCGCAGTTCAGCGCTTCGATCAGTTGCGGAGCGATCACGCCAGCCGCACCGTTGCCGCAGTCGACGACCACTTTCAGGCGACGGGCCAGCTTGATGTCCTGGACGATTTCGGTGGTGTAGCGGTCGAGGATCTCGACCTGAGTGATGCTGCCCTGGCCGCTGCTCAGGTTGTTGGTCTTGAGGCGGTCGTGCAGGGCCTGGATCTGTTCGTTGGCCAGGGTGTCGCCGGCAATGACGATCTTGAAGCCGTTGTAGTTCGACGGGTTGTGGCTGCCGGTGAGCATCACGCCGGATTTTCCGGCCAGTACGTTGGCGGCGTAGTAGAGCGCCGGAGTCGGGACCAGGCCGACATCACTGACGTGGCAGCCGCTGTCGGCGATGCCTTTGATCAGTTGCGCGACCAGCTCCGGGCCGGACAGACGGCCATCGCGACCGACGGACACGTTTGGCTCGCCCTGGGCCAGGCTTTGGGAGCCGACGGCGCGGCCGATCCAGTAAGCGGTTTCAGCGTTCAGGAATTCCGGGACGGTGCCGCGGATGTCGTAGGCGCGGAAGATGCTGTCAGGGAACTTGGGTGCGACTTTGGCCGGGGTGTTCATCTGTGGAAATGCTCCATCTCGAAAGTGGCTGGACAGGCCGCCGACTCATTCGGCAGCAGGTTCAAACTGAAGGGTATGACGGCGTTTTCCGCAGAGAGTTCGTGCTGTGAAAGGGCCATGATGCCCATGACGGCAAGGGTTTGGCCGGGCAATGCCTTGATTTTCGGAGCTAAACCTTGCAGATGACAATTTGAATTTTGTGGTGAGGGAGTCAGATCCCCCGCCACAAGAAGAGCGTGACCGGATCAACGGGTACCGGTATGACCAAAACCGCCAGTGCCGCGCTCGGTTTCGACAAACTCTTCAACCATCTCAAAGTGAGCCTGCACCACCGGCACCAGCACCAGTTGCGCCAGGCGCTCGCCAACTGGCATGGTGAACTCGGTCTGGCCACGGTTCCAGCAGGAAACCATCAGTGGGCCTTGGTAGTCGGAGTCGATCAGTCCCACGAGGTTGCCCAGCACGATGCCGTGCTTATGGCCCATCCCCGAGCGCGGCAGAATCAGCGCCGCCAGGTTCGGGTCGCCGATATAGACCGACAGGCCGGTGGGGATCAGTACGGTTTCACCCGGCTTGATCACGGTGTCCTGTTCCAGCATGGCGCGCAGGTCGAGGCCGGCGGAGCCCGGTGTGGCGTATTGCGGCAGCGGGAATTCGGTACCGATGCGGGGGTCGAGGATCTTGGCTTGCAAAGCGTGCATGTAAATTAAACCTGGTTCAGACGTTCGGCGATAAAGGTGATCAGCTGACGAGCAATCTTGCTCTTGCTGGTCTGGGCGAAAAGTGTGGCGTGAAGCTCGCGGTCGATGACGCTGCAGGCGTTTTCTTCGCTGTTGAAGCCAATGCTCGGGTTGGCGACGTCGTTGGCGACGATCAGATCGAGGTTCTTGTCTTTCAACTTGCGTGCAGCGTAATCGAGCAGGTGTTCGGTCTCGGCGGCGAAACCGACACTGAACGGACGGTCAGGGCGGGTGGCGATGGTGGCAAGGATGTCCGGGTTGCGCACCATCTGTAGCAACAAGCCGTCGCCGTTCGTAGGATCTTTCTTGAGTTTCTGCGGGGCGACGACTTCCGGACGGTAGTCCGCAACCGCTGCCGAGGCGATGAACAGGTCGCAAGGGATCGCCGCTTCGCAGGCAGCGAGCATGTCGCGGGCGCTGACCACGTCGATGCGGGTAACGCGATCCGGGGTCTGCAGGTGCACGGGGCCGGTGATCAGGGTTACGCGGGCACCGGCTTCCACGGCGGCTTCGGCCAGGGCAAAACCCATTTTCCCGGAGCTGTGGTTGGTGATGTAGCGCACCGGATCGATGTTTTCCTGGGTCGGACCGGCGGTGATCAGCACATGTTTACCGGTCAGTGCCTGACGCTGGAAGCAGTCGGCGGCGCACTGGGCCAGATCAGTGGCTTCAAGCATGCGTCCCAGGCCCACGTCACCACAGGCCTGACTGCCGGACGCCGGGCCGAAGGCCTTGATGTCGCGGCTTTCGAGGGTTTGCAGGTTGGCTTGGGTGGCCGGGTCGCGCCACATGGCCTGGTTCATGGCGGGGGCAACAGCAACGACGGCGTCTGTGGCCAATACCAGCGTGGTCAGCAAGTCGTCGGCAATGCCTTGGGCCAGGCGGGCGATCAGGTCCGCCGTGGCGGGGGCGATCAGCACCAGGTCAGCCCATTTGGCCAGCTCGATGTGGCCCATGGCCGCTTCGGCCGCCGGGTCCAGCAGGTCCAGGTGGACCGGGTGCCCGGACAGGGCCTGCATGGTCAGCGGGGTGATGAACTCTGCGCCGCCACGGGTCATGACCACGCGCACTTCGGCGCCCTGATCGATCAGGCGGCGAACCAGGTCGGCGCTCTTGTAGGCAGCGATTCCGCCCCCGACGCCCAGAACAATGCGTTTCCGATACAGCCGCTGCATAGGCCTGCCTTTCATTTCGTTGATGACTGCATGGCGATACCCCCTCCCCAGGAGTGAAATCGCCCGCAAAAAAGATGGGCTACGATATCACAGCGACCGCTACGGAACAGCGGCGCCCACAGACAGGGAGGTGTTATGAGTATTCGCGATTGGCCGGCGGCGGAGCGGCCGCGGGAGAGGTTGCTTGAACAGGGCGCGGGAAGCCTTTCGGATGCCGAATTACTGGCGATCTTTCTACGCACGGGCGTGGTGGGCAGGAGTGCAGTAGATCTGGCGCGACACCTGTTGAATCAGTTTGGCAGCCTGCGTTTGCTGCTTGAGGCCGATCAGGAAACATTCAGCAAGCAGCTGGGACTTGGGCCGGCCAAATTTGCACAGTTGCAGGCTGCGCAAGAAATGAGCAGGCGTCACCTGGCCGAGCGTGCGCGCCAAAAGTCGGCACTGGAGAATCCGCACGCGGTTCGCGAGTACCTGAAATCGATGCTGCGCCACGAGCCACACGAGGTGTTTGGTTGTCTGTTTCTCGATTCCAGGCATCAGGTACTGGCGTTCGAGACGCTGTTCCGCGGCTCCATCGACAACACCAGCGTTCATCCGCGAGAGGTGGTCAAGCGCGCCTTGGCCAACAACGCAGCGGCATTGATCCTCTGCCACAACCACCCGTCGGGCAATACCGACCCCAGTCAGTCCGACCGGGTGCTGACCAAGCGCCTGCAAAACGCGTTGGAGTTGATTGATGTGCGGGTGCTTGACCATTTCATCATCGGCGACGGCGATCCGTTGTCGATGGCCGAGTATGGGTGGATGTAGTGCATGGCCCCTGTAGGAGCGAGCTTGCTCGCGATAAACCCGAGAACGCTGCAGGGCGTCTGGCTACCCGCGCTATCGTTCACGACCATCGCGAGCAAGCTCGCTCCTACAGGGTTTTGTGTGGTGGTTGGGTTATTTGATACTGATCTTGGAATAATCCTGCCGGCCGAACGGGCTGACGGAGTACCCCTCGACATCCTTGCGTGTCAGCGCGAAGGCCGTCGGGTGGGCCAGTGGCAGCCATAGCGCCTGCTGCTGGATCTGCGCCTGGGCCTGTTGGTAGAGCTTGCTGCGCACACCTTGCTCGCCGGTGGTCTTGCCGGCGCTGATCAGTTTGTCCAGATCCTGATTGCAATAGCGGGCGAAGTTGGTGCCGGACTTGACCGCGGCGCAGGAAAACTGCGGCGTGAGAAAATTGTCCGGGTCACCGTTGTCACCGGCCCAGCCCATGAATAGCAAGTCGTGCTCACCGGCCTTGGCGCGGCGGATCAGTTCGCCCCATTCGATCACGCGGATTTCGGCCTGAATGCCGATTTCCGCGAGGTCAGACTGCAGTAGTTGAGCGCCAAGACTTGGGTTGGGGTTAAGCAGGCTGCCGGAAGGGCGGGTCCAGATGGTGGTCTGGAAGCCGTCCTTGAACCCGGCCTTGGCCATCAAGGCTTTGGCCTTGGCGATGTCGTGAGGGTAACCCGGCAGACCTTTCGCGTAGCTCCAGGTGTTGGGCGGATACGGGCCGTTGGCCGCCTCGGCAGTGTCTTCGAACACGGCTTTGACATAGTTGGCCTTGTCGAAGGCAAGATTGATGGCCTGGCGGACTTCAGGCTTGTCCAGTGGCGGATGCTGACTGTTGATGCCGACGAATGCGGTCATGAACGCGTCAGTCTTTTCGACTTTCAGCGTCGGTTCTTTCAGCGCTTCCTGTACGTCCAGAGGCTTGGGCGACAGGGCGATCTGGCATTCGTTACGGCGCAATTTCTGCAGGCGCACATTGGCGTCCGGGGTGATGGCGAAGATCAGCGGGTCTACAGAAGGTTTACCGCGAAAGTATTCGGGGTTGGCTTTGTAGCGAACCGAGGCGTCCTTCTGGAAGCGGGTGAACACGAACGGCCCGGTGCCGATCGGCTGGCTGTTGAGCTTCTCGGGCGTGCCGGCCTTCATCAGTTTGTCGGCGTATTCGGCTGAATAGATCGAGGCGAAACCCATGGTCAGGGTCGCCAGGAAGGTCGAATCCGGATGGTCGAGGGTGAAGCGCACGGTCTGCGGATCGAGGGCGTCGATCTTCTTGATCAGTGCAGGCAATTGCATCGATTGCGCATGGGGAAAGCCGCTCTGGGCGACTTTGTGCCACGCATTGGCCGGGTCGAGCATGCGGTCGAAGCTGAAAATCACGTCTTCGGCGTTCAGGTCGCGCGTGGGGGTGAAGTACTCGGTGCGATGGAATTTCACCTGCGGGTGCAGCTTGAAGACATAGGTCAGGCCGTCGGGGCTGACTTCCCAGCTGTCGGCGAGGCTGGCGACCACTTTGCCGCTGGCCGTGTCAAAGTCCACCAGGCTATTCATCAACACATCGGCCGAGGCGTTGGTGGTGGTCAGTGAGTTGTACTGCACCACGTCGAAGCCTTCAGGGCTGGCCTCGGTGCAGACGCTCAGGGCGGCGGCAAAGGTCTGGGGGCTCAGCAGAAGCGGGGCGAGCAACAGCGGTAGGGCAGCGAGGCGCATGGTCGGCTTCCTTTACAGATCGAAGGCCCATCTGCAAGTGCAGTCTGGAAAAGTCTTACCCTAGTGGGCTCTTTTGCAAATGACTATCCCCTTTTTCATTTTGAGGGGACTATAGCGCCTCAATTTGCTGTGAGGCGGGCGAGCAAAATCCTGATTTGGCCGGTTGGCCGATTCTCTGCGACGAGCGGTCGCCATCGACGATAGCCTTTGTCCAAGGCGCTCGGAGCCCGGAAAACGGGGTTTTTGTGAATTCAACGCACACTGAATGTTGTTGCTCTCCAGTCTTTCTGGTATAAAGCAGCGCTCTTTTCTAGGGGCCCGGTTCCTTCACTGTAGGTGTAGCCGGTAAGACCTCTAAAGAAACGCGGCGCCTGGCGCCAAATGACTGAGAGATTAAGCGGCCAACCCATGCCGGGTTGGGCATGTGGTTTTAGAGGGCTGAGGCATGTCTAGAGTATGTCAAGTTACCGGTAAGGGTCCGGTGACTGGGAATAACATTTCCCACGCAAACAACAAAACCCGTCGTCGTTTCCTGCCGAACCTGCAGCATCACCGCTTCTGGGTTGAAGAAGAGAAACGTTTTGTGCGTCTGCGCGTATCTGCCAAAGGCATGCGTATCATCGACAAGCGTGGCATCACTGTCGTGCTGGCCGAACTTCGCCGCGATGGCAAGGTTTAAGGGAGCTAATCATGCGTGAATTGATTCGTTTGATTTCGAGCGCCGGTACTGGTCACTTCTACACTACCGACAAGAACAAGCGTACTACCCCGGACAAAATCGAGATCAAGAAATATGATCCGGTTGTTCGCAAGCACGTGATCTACAAAGAAGGCAAAATCAAGTAATTGATTTTTCCCTCTTACGAAAAAGGCCCGTATCGCGAGATACGGGCCTTTTTTGTTGTGCTTGAAAAAGCGGATAGCACTTCAATCTGATCAAGTCACAGCACTTTAGTGCTAAGCCTTCTGTTCAAACGCCACGTAGATCTTGCGACACGGTTCCAGCACTTCCCAGGTGCCTTTGAACCCGGCCGGGATCACGAAGCGGTCGCCTGCGCGCAGGGTCTTGGCATTGCCGTCGCTGTCACGCAGCACCGAAACCCCCTGCACGATTTCGCAGTATTCGTGCTCGGTGAAGTTCACTGTCCACTGGCCGATGGCGCCTTCCCACACCCCGGCGTTCAACTGACCACAAGGGCTGTTGTAGTGGTTGTAAACCGCTTGCTCCGGGTCGCCCTTGAGCACTTTGGTCGGGTCTGGACGGTAGCGTTCTGCGGCGGTGGTAGCCTGGCTGAAGTCGACGACGTTCTGGATGTTCATTGTTGTTATCCCTCCGTGATTACGGCGCGAGTGGTTGGTCAGACCCAAAGTCTATGTTTATTAAAATGAACATCGCAAGGTCGTTTACCCGCGTTATGTCAAATATATTGAAACTTCATGTGCGGCTGGTTTAGGGTGGTGGATGCCTTGGGCCGAACAGCAGGCTGGCCGGGCAGAATTCCTGACAGCGCCCGCGAAGAACGCGGGTGTCGTATTCAATAAGAGGAGGACACTCGCATGACCACCCTGACCCGTGCCGACTGGGAACAACGTGCCCGCGACCTGAAAATCGAAGGACGCGCCTATATCAATGGCGAATACACCGACGCCGTTTCCGGCGAGACGTTCGAGTGCATCAGCCCGGTCGATGGCCGTCTGCTGGGCAAGATTGCCAGCTGTGATGCCGCCGATGCCCAGCGCGCCGTGGAAAACGCTCGCGCCACTTTCAATTCCGGTGTCTGGTCGCGCCTGGCGCCGACCAAGCGCAAATCCACCATGATCCGTTTCGCCGGCCTGCTGAAACAGCACGCCGAAGAGCTGGCCCTGCTTGAAACCCTGGACATGGGCAAGCCGATCAGCGATTCCCTGTACATCGACGTTCCCGGCGCGGCGCAAGCCCTGAGCTGGAGCGGCGAAGCCATCGACAAGATCTACGACGAAGTGGCAGCCACTCCGCACGACCAGTTGGGTCTCGTGACCCGTGAGCCGGTGGGTGTTGTTGGCGCCATCGTGCCGTGGAACTTCCCGCTGATGATGGCGTGCTGGAAACTCGGTCCTGCGCTGTCCACCGGTAACTCGGTGATCCTCAAACCGTCGGAAAAATCGCCGCTGACGGCGATTCGCATCGCTGAGTTGGCTGTCGAAGCCGGCATTCCGAAAGGCGTGCTGAACGTGCTGCCAGGTTATGGCCACACCGTCGGCAAGGCCCTGGCCCTGCATAACGATGTCGACACTCTGGTGTTCACCGGTTCGACCAAGATCGCCAAGCAACTGCTGATCTACTCGGGCGAATCGAACATGAAGCGCGTCTGGCTCGAAGCCGGCGGCAAGAGCCCGAACATCGTGTTCGCCGATGCACCGAACCTGCAAGACGCTGCCGAAGCCGCAGCCGGCGCCATCGCCTTCAACCAGGGCGAGGTTTGCACCGCCGGTTCGCGTCTGTTGGTGGAGCGTTCGATCAAGGACAAATTCCTGCCGTTGGTGATCGAAGCGCTGAAAACCTGGAAGCCGGGCAACCCGCTGGATCCGGCGACCAATGTTGGCGCGCTGGTCGATACCCAGCAGATGAACACTGTGCTGTCTTACATCGAATCGGGTCATGCCGACGGCGCCAAGCTGGTGGCCGGTGGCAAGCGTACGCTCCAGGAAACTGGCGGCACTTACGTTGAGCCGACGATTTTCGACGGTGTGAGCAATGCGATGAAAATCGCCCAGGAAGAAATCTTCGGCCCGGTACTGTCGGTCATCGCATTCGACAGCGCCGAAGAAGCCATCGCGATCGCCAACGACACACCGTACGGCCTGGCCGCTGCGGTCTGGACGACCGACATCTCCAAGGCTCACCTCACCGCCCGCGCATTGCGTGCCGGTAGCGTGTGGGTCAACCAGTACGATGGCGGCGACATGACCGCCCCGTTCGGTGGCTTCAAGCAGTCCGGCAACGGTCGCGACAAATCGCTGCATGCTTTCGACAAGTACACCGAGCTGAAGGCGACCTGGATCAAGTTGTGAGCCGTTAAGAGAGGCCTGTTGTAGAGCAGGCCTCCCGAACGATACAGATCCCTTGTGGGAGCGAGCCTGCTCGCGATTGCGGTGTAACAGTCGACTTCAATGTTGAATGTTGTACCGCAATCGCGCGCAAGCTCGCTCCCACAGTGTTTTGTGTTGTACATAAAAATATCCACAGGAGCGTGGAACATGCGTTGGGCGACTTATTTCGCCGTTTTGGCATCTGTCCTGAGTGTCGGCCTGGCCCTGGGTGTCAGCATGCCGCTGGTGTCGTTTCGCCTAGAAAGCTGGGGCTACGGCTCGTTTGCCATTGGCGTGATGGCGGCGATGCCGGCCATCGGCGTTCTGTTGGGGGCGAAAATCTCCAGCCATCTGGCGGCGCGATTCGGCACGGCCAACCTGATGCGCCTGTGCCTGTGGGCCGGGGCGGTTTCGATCGGTTTGCTGGCGCTGTTGCCGAGCTATCCGGTCTGGTTGGTGCTGCGGCTGATGATCGGGGTGATCCTGACCCTCGTATTCATCATCGGTGAAAGCTGGATCAATCAACTGGTGGTCGAGCAATGGCGTGGGCGGCTGGTGGCGCTGTATGGCAGCAGCTATGCATTGAGTCAGCTGGCCGGGCCGGTATTGCTGGGCTTCCTTGGTACCGAGCATGACTATGGCTTTTGGGTGGGGGTCGGTTTGCTGATGGCTGCTCCGTTCCTGTTGCTGGGCCGCACTGGTGCGCCGAGCAGTGAAGCCAGCAGTGTGACCCTGCGTGATTTGCTTGAGTTCTGTCGTGGCCTGCCGGCGATTGCCTGGGCGGTGTCGCTGTTCGCCGCGTTCGAGGCGATGATCCTGACGCTGTTGCCGGTCTATTGCCTGCGCCAGGGCTTCACCACGGAGATCGCCCTGGCGATGGTCAGTACAGTGGTGGTCGGCGATGCGGTGCTGCAATTGCCGATCGGTGCGTTGGCCGATCGCTTGTCGCGACGGGCGTTGTTCACCGGTTGTGCGGTGGTCCTGCTGGTGTCGAGCCTGGCAATCCCGCTGCTGATCGACACACTGCTGATCTGGCCCTTGTGGGTGCTGTTCGGCGCCAGTGCCGGCGGCTTGTTCACCTTGTCACTGATCCTGATCGGCGAGCGTTATCGTGACGATGCGCTGGTGCGGGCTAACGCGCACATTGCACAGCTGTGGGGGATTGGTTGTCTGATCGGGCCGCTGCTGGCGGGAGCCGGCAGCCAGTGGATCAACGGCCATGCGTTGCCGTTGCTGATGGCGGTAGGGGCTTTGGGCGTGCTGATTGTGGTGTCTCGGCAAGGGGCTTTTGGTACCGCTCAGCCGGCCTGATGGGCATCGGGACAATGGTGACGGCCGGGCGTTACAGCATCTTCTCCAGCCCAACCGTATTGCTCATCCACGCATTGAAACGCCGCCACCAACTCCCTGGCTCCTTGGTCAGGGTGTGCATCTTTCCGTTGTCTTCGGTGGTCCAGACGATCTGATCGTTTTCCAGCTCCACCTGATAACTCAGGGCCGGCGCCATGCCCTGTAGCGCCAGTTCACGGACCCGTGCGGCCAATTCCGGGCTGTCCACCAGCACGCCGACTTCGGTGTTCCACAGCACCGAGCGCGGATCGAAATTGAAAGAGCCGATAAAGGATTTCTGCTGGTCGAAGATCATCGCCTTGCTGTGCAGGCTGGAGTCGGAGCCGTGATAGGCGCTACTGGAAAACAGATGCGGCCCACTACCGCTGCCGCCTCCGTCGCCGGGTTGGCGACGCAATTCGTACAGCTTCACACCGTGCTCCAGCAGCGCCCTGCGATAGGGCGCGTAGCCACCGTGCACGGCGGGAACGTCCGTGGCTTCCAGTGAGTTGGTCAGCAAACTCACGGATACGCCGGCATCGGCGCGCCCGGTCAGGTACACCAGCCCCGGCTGGCCGGGCACAAAGTAGGCCGAGATCATGATCAGCTCTTTGCTGACGTTATTGAGTTCAGGTGCGAGTTGCGTGGTCAGCAGCAATTGCGGATCGGGCTCGCCCTTGGCTAGTACCTTGCTTGGCGCATCCCACAATGCCTGGCTCCAGGCCCAGATCAGTTCGCGGCGCCAGATGTCCAGGCGTGGGTGGGTGGTGAAGGTCATCAGGTGTTTGTAGAGCGTGTGATTCTGTTTACGCGTTTCGGCCAGGGACTCTTCCAGTCGGGTGCGGGTGTTTTCCAGATCGTGGGGTGTGGGTTTGCTCGACAGGAATTCGTCGATCGGCTTGCTCAGAGCGCTGTTCCAGTACTGGTCGAAACTGTGCCCGAGTTGCTCGGCGACCGGGCCGACACCGAGCATGTCGATGTCAGTGAAATTCATGTTGGGCTCGGCATCGTAATACTCGTCCCCCAGATTGCGCCCGCCGACGATGGCCATGCTGTTGTCCGCCAGCCACAGCTTGTTGTGCATGCGTCGATGCTGTTGCGACAGGTTGAACAGCCGGCCCACGGTGCGCGTCACACCCGTACTGCGGCCCAGGTTCAACGGGTTGAACACGCGGATCTGGATGTTCGGATGCGCGGCGAGGGTCGCGATCACCCGGTCCAGGCCGTCGCTGGCGGTGTCGTCGAGCAGTACCCGCACCCGCACGCCCCGGTCGGCGGCCTTGAGCAACTCCGCGATCAACATGCGCGTGCTGATGCCGTCGTGCACGATGTAGTACTGCAGGTCGAGGCTGCTTTGGGCGTTACGGATCAGTTCGGCACGGGCGGTGAAGGCCTCGGTGCTGTCCGATAGCAGGCGAAAGCCCGATTGACCGTTGTAGGGTGCGGCTTGCGCCTGGACCGAGCGGCCGAATGCGGAGTCTGCAGCCGGCAGTGCCTGGCTCGGTACACGCTGAACGTCGAAGCTGGAGCAGCCGCCCAGGAACGCGGCGAGTAGCAGAAGAGCAAGCAGGGGCTGTCTGACTCTCACGTAGGATCGTTCCGTTTGGCGGCGCAGATAGGCATATGGACGCCGATTCCCGAAGAAAAGTCAGTCGCTGAGCTGATCGGTTTCCGCCAGCAGTTTGATCGCGGTCGCACCCACCTTGCGCACAGCGTCTTCGATCTGCGGTGTCGGCTTGGCAGCGTAGTTCATGCGCAGGCAATTGCGATACTTGCCGGAGGCGGAAAAGATGCTGCCCACGGCAATCTGTACGCCCTGGTCGTGCAATGCCCGATTCAGTTTCAGGGTGTCGAAGCCTTCCGGCAGTTCAACCCACAGCATGAAGCTGCCCTGTGGGCGACTGGCGCGGGTACCGGCCGGAAAGTAGCGGGTCACCCAATCAATCATCGCGTCGCGATTGCGTTGGTATTGCGTGCGCATCCGCCGCAAATGCGGTTCGAAGTGGCCGCCCTTGAGGAACTCGGCGATGGCAATCTGCGGCTGTGGCGCGGTGGATCCGGTGCTGATGTATTTCATGTGCAGCACCCGTTCCAGATAGCGGCCGGGCGCGACCCAGCCGATGCGCAGGCCCGGCGCCAGGGTCTTGGAAAACGAACTGCACAACAGGACGCGACCGTCTTCGTCGAAGGACTTGATCGTGCGCGGACGCGGGTAGGTGTAGGCCAGTTCGCCATACACATCGTCCTCGATGATCGCCACGTCATAGCGCTGGGCAAGCGTCAGCAATGCGCGTTTGCGCGACTCCGGCATGATGTAGCCCAATGGATTGTTGCAGTTGGGGGTCAACTGTATGACCTTGATCGGCCACTGCTCCAGGGCCAGTTCCAGCGCCTCCAGGCTGATGCCGGTCAGCGGATCGGTGGGGATCTCCAGGGCCTTCATGCCCAGGCCCTTGAGGGTCTGCATAGCACCGTGAAAGCTTGGCGAGTCCACCGCGACAATGTCGCCGGGCTCGCAGATTGCGCGAATGCTGGTGGACAGCGCTTCGTGGCAACCGGTGGTGACCACCAGTTCGCTGGCGCTCAACTGGCAGCCTGAATCGAGCATCAGGCGAGCGATCTGTTCGCGCAGTTCGAGGTTGCCGTGGATGTTGTCGTAATACAGGCCAGGCATGTCCTGCCGACGGCTGATTCGCGCCAGGTCACGCAGCAGCGGTTTCATGGTCGCACTGGTGATGTCCGGCATGCCGCGGCCCAGTTGCACCACGTCTTTGCGCGGCACGGCGCGTATTAACTCCAGCACTTGATCCCATTGGGAAATGTCCACCGGCCGTTGGGCAGGGCGGCCGACTGCCGGCAAATCCGGCAGTTCGCGACTGGCCGGGACGAAGTACCCGGACTTGGGCCGTGGCATGGCCAGCCCGCTGTCTTCCAGCACCCGATAGGCCTGCTGCACCGTGCTCAGGCTGACGCCGTGCTCGACGCTCAGCGCCCGTACCGAGGGCAGCCGGTCACCGGGGCGATAGAAGCCCTGTTCGATACGTGTGCCGAGCAACTCGGCAAGGTTGACGTAAAGGGTCATGGTGCAGCCTCGATTGGGGTGATTCGGGTAACCAGTACAGATCGGGTGAAAAAACGGGATTCAGTGGCGGAATCGGCAAAACTGTATGGAATTAATACAGTTGTTTTGAATCTGTAATGCTTTTTCGCGCCCACGCATCATGGAACCTCTGGCTACCCAAGTAAACAGGAGCATCCAAGATGAACGGTTTGAGCGATGTGCGGCTGACGTTACACAGTCAGGAACTGGCGACCGGGCAGAACAACGGCACGCGGGAGGCGGGCATGGGCAATGCATCGTCCGGCCTGAGTCGCTGGGACCGGTTCTGGCGTCGCCTGCACACGCGCAAGGCCTTGCTGGCCCTGACGGCCGATCAGCTCAAGGATATCGGGCTGACGCGGGAGCAGGCGCGGGAGGAGGGGCTGAAGCCTTTCTGGCGGATCTGAAATCCATGGTGATTTTCAGGCCCATTCGCGAGCAGGCTCGCTCCCACAGAGGATTTGCGTCTGACCACAAGTCCCCTGTGGGAGCGAGCCTGCTCGCGATGGCGTCAGAACTGACAGCGACAATCTTTCAGGCCAACTCTTTAAGCCGATGCCACAACATCCCCAACGCCAGCAACGGCGAACGCAAATGCTTGCCTCCCGGGAAAGTGATATGCGGCACCTTGGCGAACAGATCAAAACCACCACTGTGCTGCCCGCTGATGGCTTCGGCCAGCAGCTTGCCGGCCAGGTGCGTGGCATTCACGCCATGACCGGAATAGGCCTGGGCGTAGTACACGTTCGGCTGGTCCTTGAGTCGCCCGATCTGCGGCAGGCGGTTGGCGCCGATGCCGATCATGCCGCCCCATTGGTAATCGATCTTCACTGCGCTCAGCTGCGGAAAGACTTCGAGCATTTTCGGGCGCATGTACGCGGCGATGTCTTTCGGGTCGCGGCCCGAGTAATGGCAGGCACCGCCAAACAGCAGGCGCCGGTCCGCCGAGAGCCGGTAGTAGTCCAGCGCCACCCGCTGGTCACAGACCGCCATGTTCTGCGGTAGCAGGGCGTGGGCCTGTTCTTCGCTCAGTGGTTCGGTGGCGATGATGTAGCTGCCGGCGGGCAGGACTTTGCCGCTGAGCTCCGGGTTGAGGTCATTGAGGTAGGCATTGCAACCCAGCACCAGGGTCTTGGCGCGCACCGAGCCCTGGGCGGTATGGACCTTGACCTCGGGGCCATAGTCGATGCGGGTCACGGCCGAGTGCTCGAACAACCGGACCCCCAGTTGCTGTGCCGCTGCGGCTTCGCCCAAGGCCAGGTTCAGTGGATGCAGGTGCCCCGAACCCATGTCGATCAGGCCACCCACATAGCGCGTGGATCCGACCACGGTGTGCATCTCGTTGGCTTGCAGCAAACGGGTTTCGTAGCGGTAGCCGAGGCTGCGCAGTTCTTCGGCATCCTCGGCGAAGCCTTCAAGGTCACGGGGCTTGTTGGCGAGGTCGCAGTAACCCCAAGTCAAGTCGCAGGGGATCTGGAAGCGCTCGACCCGTTGCCGGACGATTTCCACGGCTTCCAGGCCCATGAGTTTCATCTGCCGCACGCCTTCGACGCCGATGACGTTGGTGAATTGATCGAGGCCGTGGCCGACGCCGCGAATCAACTGCCCGCCATTGCGTCCGCTGGCGCCCCAACCAATTTTATGGGCTTCAAGCAACACCACGCTGAGGCCGCGTTCGGCCAGCTCAAGCGCCGTGTTCAATCCCGAAAATCCGCCGCCCACCACACAGACATCAGCCAGCACTTCGCCTTTGAGCGCCGCAAGTTCGGGCTGCGGCAGGCTGCTGGCGGCGTAGTAAGAAGCGGTATGGTTCAGGGCAGGCTGTTGAGCACGGGCATTCATGTGCGTGTTCCTGATTCTTGCGTCTGGAAAACCTGACGGAGCATAAGCCGGACCTTCCCGGACGGGCAACATTGGTCGGCTGGTGCTGTCTGGATCGGGGCTTTTGCGTCACAATCGCGCTCTATTTCGCTATCGGTCACCGCTTCAATGAGCTGCAACAGCCAGACAATCCGCACATTGCGCCAACAGATTCCCTCGTTCGAGTGCGTGCCTGGCTGCCATGACTGCTGCGGGCCGGTGACCACCTCGCCCGAAGAAATGTCGCGTCTGCCGCGCAAGTCCCACGCCGAGCAGGATGCCGCCATGGAAGAGCTCAACTGTGTGCATCTGGGGCCGAATGGTTGCACGGTGTATGACGAGCGGCCGCTGATCTGCCGGTTGTTCGGCACCACCAAGACCTTGCCGTGCCCCAATGGGCGCGGGCCGGTGGAGCTGATTCATCCGCGGGTGGAGAAACAGGTGTTCGAGTACATGGCTTCGAACCGACAGGTGTTGGTTTAGACCGTCGAACCGGGTTTCCGCATCGCTAGCAGGCTAGCTCCCACAGGGAATGTGGGTGAGCCACAGATTTGTGTTCACCACCGAACCTGTGGGAGCCAGCCTGCTGGCGATAACAGCACCACAAATGTCAATCCGGAATCGGCAAAGTCAGGCTCTCCTTCACCTCTTCCATCACGATATAGCTCTTGGATTCCCGTACATGAGGAAGCTTGAGCAGAATGTCGCCCAGCAACTTGCGGTACGAGGCCATCTCGGAAATCCGCGCTTTCACCAGGTAATCGAAATCCCCTGACACCAGATGACACTCCAGCACGTGGGGCAATTTCAGCACCGCACGTCGGAACTCTTCGAAAGTATCGCCGGATTTGTAGTCCAGGCTGATCTCGACGAACACCAGCAGACTACCCTTCAGATGCTGCGGATTGAGCCTGGCGTTGTAGCCCATGATGATCCCTTCGCGCTCCAGACGCCGGACCCGCTCAGTACAGGGCGTGGTCGAGAGCCCGACCTTTTCCCCAAGCTCCGTAAAGGAAATCCGCCCGTCCGCTTGCAGGATCCGCAGGATGTTGCGGTCGATCTTGTCCAGCTCACGTTTGGTCTGAGTATTGGTACGCATAGGGGATGCGCCTCCGTGAAAAGGGTTTTTGCCGAGAATTGTCGCCAAATATAGGCGCTTATATAGTGAAAAGCACTGGCGAATCTTTTTTACACTGCGCGCATCTAAAGCTCTGAATAACAAACGTCAGCGGTTAGCCGCGATGAGGGATATGAAAATGCGCGTCATGGTCTTGGGTAGCGGCGTCATCGGTACCACCAGTGCTTATTATCTGGCCCGTGCCGGGTTTGAAGTGGTGGTTGTGGACCGGCAGCCGGCCGCTGCCATGGAGACCAGTTTCGCCAACGCCGGGCAGGTCTCGCCGGGTTATGCCTCGCCATGGGCCGCGCCGGGTGTGCCGCTCAAAGCCATCAAGTGGCTGTTGCAGCGCCACGCGCCCTTGGCGATCAAGGCCACTGCCGACATCGACCAGTACCTGTGGATGGCACAGATGCTGCGTAACTGCACCGCAAGCCGTTATGCGGTGAACAAGGAGCGCATGGTCCGTCTGTCCGAGTACAGTCGTGACTGCCTCGATGAACTGCGCGCCGAAACCGGCATCGCCTACGAAGGCCGCAGCCTTGGTACGACCCAACTGTTCCGCACCCAGGCTCAACTCGACGGCGCCGCGAAAGACATCGCCGTGCTGAAAGAGTCCGGCGTGCCGTTCGAGTTGCTCGACCGCGACGGCATTGCCCGCGTTGAGCCGGCCCTGGCCAGCGTCACTGACATCCTCGCCGGTGCCTTGCGCCTGCCGAACGACCAGACTGGCGACTGCCAGATGTTCACTACCAAGCTCGCAGAAATGGCTGCGAACCTCGGTGTGCAATTCCGTTTCGGCCAGGACATTCAGCGCCTCGACTTCGCCGGTGACCGCATCAACGGCGTATGGATCGACGGCAAGCTGGAAACCGCTGACCGCTACGTGCTGGCCCTCGGCAGCTACTCGCCGCAACTGCTCAAGCCGCTGGGGATCAAGGCACCGGTGTACCCGCTCAAGGGCTACTCCCTGACCGTGCCGATCACCAACCCGGCGATGGCTCCGACTTCGACCATTCTCGACGAGACCTACAAGGTCGCGATCACCCGTTTCGACAACCGCATCCGCGTTGGCGGCATGGCTGAAATCGCCGGTTTTGACCTGTCGCTAAACCCGCGTCGCCGGGAAACCCTGGAGATGATCGTCAACGACCTTTATCCTCAGGGCGGCGATCTGGCCCAGGCCGATTTCTGGACCGGTCTGCGTCCGACTACGCCGGATGGCACGCCGATCGTTGGCGCCACCCCGTTCAAGAACCTGTTCCTGAACACCGGTCACGGCACGCTCGGCTGGACCATGGCGTGCGGCTCGGGTCGCTTGCTGGCTGACTTGATGGCAAAGAAAAAGCCGCAGATCAGCGCCGAAGGCCTCGATATTTCCCGTTATGGCAGCAAAACCCAGGAGCCTGCAAAGCATGTCAGTCCAGCGCCAGCTCACCAATGAGCGCATGAGTCAGATCGTCACCCATAACGGCACGGTTTACCTTGCCGGACAGGTCGGCGATGACATGAACGCCGGGATTGAACAGCAGACCCGTGAAACCCTCGCCAACATCGAGCGGTTGCTCGATCTGGCCGGCACCGACAAGCACAATCTGTTGTCGGTGACGATTTACCTGAAAGACATCGACGCGCATTTCGAAGGCATGAACGCGGTGTGGGACCAGTGGCTGCCAAAAGGCGTCGCTCCGGCCCGCGCCACAGTCGAATCGAAACTGTGCGAACCGCAAATCCTGGTCGAGCTGTCGGTTGTAGCCGCTCTGCCATAAGCTTTCAGACAGATCCCTCTCCCGGTGCTGTTGGCGGTTCACGCCGTCAGCCAGCGCCGGTTTTTCTTCCCGATAACCCGACCAGAAGTCTGCCGCCATGCGTCCTGCCCGTGCCCTGATCGACCTTCAAGCCCTGCGCAACAACTACCAAATCGCCCGTGAACTCACGGGGGCCAAAGCCCTCGCGGTGATCAAGGCCGATGCCTATGGCCATGGCGCGGTGCGTTGCGCCCAGGCGCTGGAAGCCGAGGCGGACGGGTTTGCCGTGGCCTGCATCGAAGAGGCGTTGGAGCTGCGGGCGGCGGGCATTCGTGCGCCGATCCTGCTGCTGGAAGGTTTTTTCGAAGCCGATGAGCTGGCGCTGATCGTCGAGCATGATTTCTGGTGCGTGGTGCATTCGCTATGGCAGCTCGAAGCCATCGAGAAAGCGGCGTTGAGCAAACCGATCACCGTGTGGCTGAAGCTCGATTCGGGCATGCACCGCGTGGGGCTGCACCCGGCGGATTATCAGGCGGCCTATCAACGGCTGCTGGCCAGCGGCAAGGTCGCAAAAATCGTGTTGATGAGCCACTTTGCGCGTGCCGACGAACTGCACGAGCAGGCCAGTGCCGATCAGGTGGCGGTATTTGAAGCGGCGCGCAAGGGCTTGTCCGCCGAGGTCAGTCTGCGCAACTCGCCGGCGGTGCTCGGTTGGCCGCAGATTCCGAGCGATTGGGTGCGCCCGGGCATCATGCTCTATGGCGCCACGCCCTTCGAAGAAGCCAACGAAGTGGCATCGCGGCTGCAACCGGTCATGACCCTGGAATCGAAAGTGATCAGTGTGCGCGAGTTGCCGGCTGGCGAGCCCGTCGGTTACGGCGCCAAATTCATCACCCCTAAACCGATGCGCATTGGCGTCGTGGCCATGGGTTACGCCGACGGCTACCCGCGTCTGGCACCGACCGGCACGCCAGTGCTGGTTGCCGGGCAGCGCAGCCAGTTGATCGGCCGGGTGTCGATGGACATGCTCTGTATCGATCTGACCGATGTGCCGCAGGCCGGTCTTGGTTCGACCGTCGAATTGTGGGGCAAAAACATCCTCGCCAGTGATGTGGCCATGGCTGCCGGCACGATTCCTTACCAGATTTTCTGCAACCTGCGCCGAGTGCCACTGCTCTATTCCGGGGCTTAGTGCGCAGGGCTCCAGACCGGAAGTCGCCTCGCTGAGCAGGATTCAGGTCAAGGTGTTGTAAATACTGAACGCTGTCGCCATGATAACGCTCACTATTCCAACAATCTGAATCCTGGAGGCGCAAGCTTTGGACGTCGGTGAACGACTGCAATCCATCCGTAGGCTCAAAGGCCTTTCCCAGCGTGAGCTCGCCAAACGGGCGGGGGTCACCAACAGCACGATTTCGATGATCGAGAAGAACAGCGTGAGCCCTTCGATCAGTTCGCTGCGCAAGGTGTTGGGCGGGATTCCCATGTCCATGGTCGAGTTCTTTTCCGAAGAAATCCTGCAGGAGAAACCGACTCAGATCGTCTACAAGGCCAACGAGCTGATCGATATTTCCGATGGCGCGGTGACCATGAAACTGGTCGGTCGGGCGCACCCGAGCCGGGCTATCGCATTCCTCAATGAAATCTATCCGCCAGGTGCCGACACCGGTGACGAGATGCTCACCCATGAGGGCGAGGAAACCGGCATCCTGGTCGAAGGAAAACTGGAACTGGTGGTCGGTCTCGAAACTTTTGTCCTCGAAGCCGGCGATAGCTACTACTTTGAAAGTACCAAGCCACACCGTTTCCGTAATCCGTTCGACGTGCCGGCGCGACTAATCAGCGCAGCCACGCCGGCAAATTTCTAAGAAAAGAGGCGTCCTGCCAGCATCGCAGAGGCGCCCGGGCTGTTTTTCCGTCGCGGCCTAAGACCCCTCCGACTTTGGGGTTGTTTCAGTGCGACGGGCTTACCGCTATACTTGCGCCCGCCTGCGAACCGTGGCCGTAGGCGTGACTAGCCACCATTGAGGGTGAACGCGTGAACCTAATTATGAAAATGCTGGCTGCACCAGCAACCGTATTGGCCCTATGGGCTGTCAGTGTCAGCGCTCAGGCTGCGACCAACGACGAAATTGCCAAACGCCTTGAGCCAGTCGGCCAGGTTTGTGTTCAGGGTAAAGAGTGCAAGGGCATGGAAGTCGCCGCTTCGGCCGGCGGCGGTGGCGGTGCGAAAACTCCGGATGAAGTGATTGCAAAACATTGCAACGCTTGCCACGGTTCAGGCCTGTTGGGCGCGCCGAAAATCGGTGATGCCGCCGCTTGGGGCGAGCGCGCCAAGAAAGAAGGTGGTGTTGACGGTCTGCTCGCCAAGGCGATCTCCGGCATCAACTCGATGCCGCCAAAAGGTACCTGCGCCGATTGTGCAGACGCCGAGCTCAAAGGCGCCATCCAGAAGATGTCCGGCTTGAAATAAGCCTGAGTCTTGCTGGTGAAAAGCCGCTTTCGAGCGGCTTTTTTGTGCCCATCGTTTCAATGAACACCGCTGCCCATCTGTAGGAGCGAGCCCGCTCGCGATGGTCGTCAACGATAACGCGGCGAACCTGATGCCCCGCGGCGTCTGTGAATCCATCGCGAGCAAGCTCGCTCCTACAGTTTTTATAGGCTGGTCAATGCAGCAAAGACACGGCAAGCTCGGTCCAGGCCCAAGTCATGGAACGTGAGGGAGTACCCGATGGTTCAGTTGTGCTCTATCGAACAGGCAGTCGATGACGTCTTGGCACGGTTGCCGGCGCATATCCACATGGGCCTGCCTCTGGGGTTGGGCAAACCCAATCACTTCGTCAACGCGCTGTATCGGCGAATCGCACAGTCACCCGAACGACGGCTGACGATCTACACCGCGTTGTGCCTGGGGCGCCCGCCCTTGGGCGATGGATTGCAAAAACGCTTTCTCGAACCCTTCATCGAACGGGTTTTCGGCGATTATCCCGAGCTGGATTTTCTTGCCGATCTGCGTCGCGATGGTCTGCCGGGCAACATCCACATCCAGCAGTTCTTCATGCAGCCCGGCAGCCTGCTCAACAGTGCCACGGCGCAACAGGATTACGTCAGCAGCAATTACAGCCATGCGGCGCGGGACATCAATGCCGCCGGTTTGAATCTGGTGGCGCAACTGGTGGCCAGCCATGCCGAGCATCCCGACCGCTTGAGCCTGAGCTGCAACCCGGACATCACCCTCGACCTGTTACCGATGATCGCCAAGCGCCGCGCTACGGGAGAAACCATCCTGATGGTCGGGCAGGTGCACAACGATCTGCCCTACATGCCCGGCGATGCGGAACTCGGCATCGACACTTTTGACCTGTTGATCGATGAGAAGGACAACACCACGCTGTTCTCCACGCCGAACATGCCGGTGGGGTGTCAGGACCATTTCATCGGCCTGCACGCCAGCACCCTGGTGCGTGACGGCGGCACCTTGCAGATCGGCATCGGTTCCATGGGGGATGCGCTGACGGCGGCGCTGCTGGTACGGCAAGCCGACAATGACGAATACAGGGCTTTGCTGGCAGACGTAGAGCTCAGCCATTGGGCACAACTGATCGAGCGCGAAGGCGGCATCGGCCTCTTCGCCAAAGGCCTGTATGGCTGCAGCGAAATGTTCGTCAACGGTTTGCTGGTGCTGGCGGATGCCGGGATCGTGCGGCGCAAGGTCTACCCGGACGTGGCGACCCAACAGCAGGCGAATGCCGGCACCCTCGACGAAGTGGCACAAACCGATGGTATCTCGGTGCACGGCGGTTTCTTCCTCGGTCCGCGCAGCTACTACGAACGCTTGCGCGAATTACCGCAAAACAAGCGGCTCGAATTCAACATGACCCGCATCAGCTACATCAACGAGCTCTACGGCCAGGAAGAACTCAAGCGCTTGCAGCGCCTGGATGCGCGGTTCATCAACACCGCGTTCACCGTGACCTTGCTCGGTGCCGCGGTGGCGGATCAGCTCGAAGACGGACGTGTGCTCAGCGGTGTAGGCGGGCAATACAACTTCGTGGTGCAGGGGCATGCGTTGCAAGGCGCGCGCTCGGTGTTGCTGCTGCGCAGCTGGCGCGAGTCCGGCGGCGATGTCGGCTCGAACATCGTCTGGGAGTATGGTCACTGCACGATTCCCCGGCACTTGCGGGACATCGTGGTCACCGAATACGGCATCGCCGATCTTCGTGGCAAAACCGATGCGGCAGTGATCGAGGCTTTGCTCAACATCAGCGACTCGCGTTTTCAGCCGGGATTGATCGAGCAGGCGCAGAAAGTCGGCAAATTGCCCAAGGACTTTTGTCTCGATCCGCGCTTTACCGATAACAGTCCGCAGCGTTTGCAGGCGATTCAGGCGCGGCATCCACGGCTGTTTCCGGAGTATCCGCTGGGCTGTGATTTCACCGAGGTCGAGCGCGATCTGTTGCGGGCGCTGAACTGGCTCAAGAGCAAATTCAAGCTGAGCGAGGTGCTGGAGTTGGGCAAGGCAGCGCTGGATGCGCCGCAAGCCTCAACATTCCCCGAACACCTGGCGCGGATGCAGCTCACAAACCCGGAAGGCCTGAAAGAAGACCTGTTCCAACGCCTGCTACTCACCGGCCTGAAAGCCACCGCCCAATAACTGTCCACCCAAAAACCAACTGTGGGAGCTAGCCTGCTAGCGATTTCAGTCTGTCAGTCATGAAGATTGTGACTGACACGACGCCATCGCTAGCAGGCTAGCTCCCACAGGGGTATTGCGGTGTGGCTGGGTTACTCGATGAAGGTCACGACACCATCGGCCAGCGACTTAACGCGCGCCAGGGACTCTACGCGATAACCCTGCGAGTCCAGTTCCGCACGGCCGCCCTGGAACGACTTCTCGATCACGATGCCCAGGCCCGCCACGGTGGCGCCGGCCTGCTTGATGATCGAAATCAGTGCCTGGGACGCCTTACCGTTGGCCAGGAAGTCGTCGATGATCAGCACGCGGTCGCTGCTGGTCAGGTGGCGCGGGGAGATGGCCACGGTGCTTTCGGTCTGCTTGGTGAACGAGTACACGGTCGCCGACAGCAGGTTTTCGGTCAGGGTCAGGGACTGGTGTTTGCGGGCGAAAATCACCGGCACACCCAGATTCAGACCGGTCATGATCGCAGGCGCGATGCCCGAAGCTTCGATGGTGACGATCTTGGTGATACCCGAATCCTTGAACAGCGTGGCGAATTCGTCGCCGATCAGCTTCATCAGGGCCGGGTCGATCTGGTGGTTCAGAAAGGCGTCGACTTTCAGGACCTGGTCGGAAAGCACGATGCCTTCTTCGCGAATTTTTTTGTGCAGGGCTTCCATGAAGCTGTCCTCTGTTGGCGCTTTATGCGCCCTAAGGTTGTAAAAAAGTGGTCAATTCTAGCGCTTTAACATCGCGCGTATATCTGCCAGTGCGTTGTTGCCTCGCACGGCTTTGACTTCGGTCGGTGTGTCGTCGTTGCCTTCCCAGGCCAGATCGTCCGGCGGCAATTCATCGAGGAAGCGGCTCGGCGCGCAATCGATGATCTCGCCGTACTGCTTGCGCTTGGCGGCGAAGGTGAAGGCCAGGGTCTGGCGTGCACGGGTAATGCCCACGTAGGCCAGGCGACGTTCTTCTTCGATGGTGTCGGCTTCGATGCTGGAACGGTGCGGGAGGATTTCCTCTTCCATGCCCATGATGAACACGTAGGGGAATTCCAGGCCCTTGGACGCATGCAAGGTCATCATCTGCACACCTTCGGCGCCGTCTTCCTCTTCCTGCTGGCGCTCAAGCATGTCGCGCAGGACGAGTTTGCCGATGGCGTCTTCGACGGTCATCTCGCCTTCTTCGTCTTTTTCCAGGGTGTTCTTGAGCGCCTCGATCAGGAACCAGACGTTACCCATGCGGTAGTCGGCGGCCTTGTCGCTGGAGCTGTTGGTACGCAGCCAGTTCTCGTAGTCGATGTCCATGACCATGCTGCGCAGGGCCGAGATCGGGTCTTCGCCGGCGCACTGCTCGCGCACCCGATCCATGAAACGCTTGAAGCGCGAGAGGCGATCGGTGAAGCGGCTGTCCAGATGCTCGCCCAGGCCGATCTCGTCGGTGGCGGCGTACATCGAGATCTTGCGCTCGGTGGCGTAGTTGCCCAGCTTCTCCAGGGTGGTCGAGCCGATCTCGCGGCGCGGCACGTTGATCACCCGCAGGAATGCATTGTCGTCGTCCGGGTTCACGATCAGGCGGAAGTAGGCCATCAGGTCTTTCACCTCCTGACGCCCGAAGAAGCTGTTGCCGCCGGACAGGCGATACGGCACCTGGTGATGCTGCAACTTCAGCTCGATCAGCTTGGCCTGGTAGTTGCCGCGATAGAGGATCGCGAAATCACTGTACGGTCGGTCGGTGCGCAAGTGCAGGCTGAGGATTTCCATGGCCACGCGCTCGGCCTCGGCGTCCTCGTTGCGGCAACGGATCACGCGGATCTCGTCGCCGTGGCCCATTTCACTCCACAGCTGTTTTTCGAACTCGTGGGGGTTGTTCGAGATCAGTACGTTGGCGCAGCGCAGGATGCGGCTGGTGGAGCGGTAGTTCTGCTCCAGCATCACCACTTTCAAGGACGGGTAGTCTTCCTTGAGCAACATCAGGTTTTCCGGTCGAGCGCCGCGCCAGGCGTAGATCGACTGGTCGTCGTCGCCCACCACGGTGAACTGGTTGCGCTTGCCGATGAGCATTTTCACCAGAAGGTACTGGCTGGCGTTGGTGTCCTGGTACTCGTCGACCAGCAGGTAACGCACCTTGTTCTGCCACTTTTCCAGGATGTCGGCGTGCTCTTCGAACAGCTTCACCGGCAGCAGGATCAGGTCGTCGAAGTCCACCGCGTTGAACGCCTTGAGCGTGCGCTGGTAGTGGGTGTAGACGATGGCAGCGGTCTGCTCCTTGGGGTTGCGCGCGTTTTCCAGGGCCTGGGCTGGCAGGATCAGGTCGTTTTTCCAGGCGCCGATCATGTTCTTGATCTCGTCGACACCGTCGTCGCCCGAGTATTCCTTCTGCATGATGTCGGTCATCAGGGCCTTGACGTCGGTCTCGTCGAAGATCGAGAAGCCCGGTTTGTAGCCCAGCCGCACGTGTTCCTTGCGGATGATGTTCAGGCCCAGGTTGTGGAACGTGCAGACCGTCAGCCCGCGCCCTTCACCGGCACGCAGCAGGGTGCCGACCCGTTCCTTCATTTCGCGGGCGGCCTTGTTGGTAAAGGTCATGGCGACGATGTACTGGGCGCGAATGCCGCAGTTCTGGATCAGGTGCGCGATTTTGCGCGTGATCACGCTGGTCTTGCCGGAGCCTGCACCGGCGAGCACCAATAGAGGGCCGCCGACGTAGTTCACGGCTTCTTGCTGCCGGGGATTGAGTCGGGACATAGGTAAATTCAGGAGTCAGTCACGAAATGGGCCGGCATTTTAACAGGCTCAGCGAATTGTGCTGCTCTGTCCGACTTGTGACGTAGCACGCTATCTGTAATTGCCGGTTTTGTTACTTTCACGCAGGATGCGCAACGAATTTGCGGCTAATGTTCGTAATTGCGGATACAAAGGGCTGGTTTTGCTCACTGATGTCATTGTCATTGGTCATCGGAACGGCATAATGCCCGTCGCCTACATCTTTGCAGAGTCTAGGGAGCTAGCTTGTCTACGCCTGTCGAACCCTTGCGTTTGCTGCTACTGGCCGAAGAGCCAGCGTGGGCAGCGTTGTTGCGCGAGTGTCTGGCTCCTATGGGGAGCTCGGCCGTGCTCATCAGCGCGCCGAGTTGGGAGTCGGTCAGCAGTCTGTTCGATGACAACCGCAGCGCGGTGTTATTGACCATCCCGCAACTTCAACCGGCGCCGGGCCGTTGCAGCCTGCCGACGGTGCTGCTGCTCGACCATGAGCCGCAGACCCCACCCGATGGCGTGAGTGACTGGCTGGTGCGCGACCTGCTCGATCCCGGCATGTTGCGCCGTTGCCTGCGCCATGTGCGCGAACGCGGCGTCCTGGAAAACACCCTGCAACGCCTGGCCGAGCAAGATCCGCTGACCGGCATCGCCAACCGTCAGGGCTTCCAGACCCTGCTGACGGCGCGCTTGGCGGAAAACGATGGTCGCGGCCTGGCCCTCGGTCATCTCGACCTCGACAACTTCCGTTATGCCAACGATGCCCTTGGCCATCAGGCCGGTGACCGCCTGATCCTGCAAGTGGTGGCGCGGCTCAAGAATCAGCTTGAGGCCGGCGATCAACTGGCGCGCCTGGGCAGTGATGAATTCGCGCTGCTGATCGACACCCGTCGAGCTCCCCAGCGTGCCGAGTGGATGGCCGAGCGTATCAGCGAAGCACTGGCCGAGCCTTATTGGGTCGATGGCGAAAGCCTGCTGATCGGTTCCAGCCTGGGCATCGCCCACGCCCGGGCCCAGACCGGTGCGGACCCGCTGATGTGGCATGCGCACATCGCCATGCAGCAGGCCAAAAGCACCCAGGGCTGTACCTTTCACATTTTCAACGAGCGTATCAACCGCAATGCCCGCAGCATCGCCGACCTCGAAACCGAGCTGCGTCGGGCACTGCGCCGCGATGAACTGGAGCTGCACTACCAGCCACGGCTGAACCTCGAAGACGGGCAAATTGTCGGCCTCGAAGCCCTCGTGCGCTGGCGTCATGCCGAGCGCGGCTTGTTGCCGCCGAGCGAGTTCGTGCCGCTGGCCGAGCAGAGCGGCCTGATCGTGCCGCTGGGCTACTGGGTGATTTCCCGGGCCTTGCGCGACATGCAGGCGCTGCTTGAGCTGGGTTTGCCGCCGTTGCACATGGCGATCAACCTGTCGTTCCGGCAGTTCCAGGACAGCCAGTTGCTGTCGACCCTCAGTCGCCTGATTGCCGAGCGCGGTGTCGAGGCGCAGTGGCTGGAGTTCGAACTGACCGAAACCGCCGTGATGCGTCGCAGCGATCTGGTCAAGCAGACCATGGACGCCCTCGGACGGCTGGGCGTGCGGTTCTCACTCGACGACTTCGGCACCGGATTCTCGTCGTTCGTGCACCTCAACAGCCTGCCGATCACCTTGCTGAAGATCGACAAGAGCTTTGTCGGCGGCATGGAACAGCGCGAGGAAAACCGCAAGCTGGTCCACGCGATGATCAATCTGGCGCACAACCTCAACCTCGAGGTGGTCGCAGAAGGTGTGGAAACGCCGGAGCAACTGGATCTGCTGCGCGGGTTTGAGTGCGATCAGGTGCAGGGATATTTGATCAGCAAGCCATTGCCGCTGGATGAGTTGGTGGAGTATCTGACGGTTGGCTCCAGTCAGCAGCCGATGCTGGAAATCATGAGTTAAAAACTCCGCGCGCCCCCCTGTAGGAGTGAGCCTGCTCGCGATGAGGCCAGGTCAGTCAACATTCATGTCGGCTGATAGTTCGCTATCGCGAGCAGGCTCACTCCTACAAGGGATCTCAGTCAGGCTGAGCGATCTCGAAGCGCTGCTCTGACGTCGTATCGCGCTTGATCATCCGCTTCATCTTCCACTCAAACCCCAGCGTCAGGCTCACCGCCGCACACGCCAGCCCCAGCGCCAGCCCCCACCAGACACCCGTTGGCCCCCAGTCCAGGTGGAACGCCATCCACCACGCCGCCGGTGCGCCAATCAGCCAATAGCAACCCAGGCCGACGAGGAAAGTGGTCTTGGCATCCTTGAGCCCGCGAATGCAGCCCATGGCGATGGTTTGCACGCCGTCGAACAGTTCGAACCAGGCCGCCACCGCCAACAGGCTCACGGCCAGGTTGATGACATCGCGAAACGCAGGGTCGTTGTGGTCGAGAAACAAACCGACCAACTGGTTTGGCAATAGCCAGAAGACCATGGCGAAACACAGCATCGCCACGGCCCCGAACGCGATACCGACCCGTCCGGCCAGGCGCGCATCCAGCAATTGCCCGGCACCGTAGTGCTGGCCGATGCGCATGGTGATTGCGTAGGAAATACCCGCCGGGACCATGAACGCTACTGAAACGATTTGCAGGGCGATCTGGTGTGCGCCCAGCTGCGTGCTGCCCATGGTGCCCATGCACAGCGCGGCGAAGGCAAACAGCCCGACTTCCACCGCGTAGGTGCCGCCAATCGGCAGGCCCAGGCGCCACAGTTCCTTCAGGTACTGGCGGTTCAGCCGCGACAGGCCCTGGCGCAGCGGATAGGCCTCATAAGCCGGATGCCGACGAATGTGCCACGCCAGCGCAAGTGCCATCAGGTTGGCGACTATGGCCGTGACCAGACCAATGCCGACCAGTCCCGGTTTCGGCAGACCGAACATACCGGTGATCAGCGCGTAATTGAGCACAAAGTTAGCCACTGTCCCGCCGAGGCTGATGACCATCACCGGCGTCGCACGGCCAATGGCGCTGGTGAACCCGCGCAGGGCCATGAAGCTCAGGTAGCCGGGCAGGGCGAACGGCAGGAAGATCAAAAACTGCCCGGCCATCTGGACGTTGCTTTCGGTCTGGCCGAACAGCAGCAGCATCGGTTTGAGGTTCCATAGCAGCAAGCCGGCGGCCAGTGCCATCAACCACGCCAACCACAACCCGGCCTGGGTCAGGCGAGTGGCACCGACAATATCGCCGGCACCCTGACGGATCGCCACCAGTGTGCCGACCGCCGCGATCACGCCGATGCAGAAAATCGACACGAACGAATAGGTCGCCGCGCCGAGCCCGCCACCGGCCAGCGCCTCGGGGCTCAGGCGCGCCATCATCAGGGTGTCGGTGAGGACCATCAGCATGTGCGCCAACTGCGAGGCAATCAGCGGCCCCGCCAGCCGCAAAATGGCCCAGAGTTCAGTACGTGCTGGATGCTGCATGGTCATCACGCTCGATTATCAAAGGGAACAGGAAACACCGATTCTCGGCGCTCTGCGCGGTTTGCACAAAGGGATAAAAAGGATGGATGGCATGATTAAAACTCATGCTGGAGAGTTTCTGCTAGGGTAGACGAACCCCGCAGTAGGAGCTTTCCCAATGTCTCGTCGTCTTCCTCCCTTGTATGCCCTGCGCGCATTCGAAGCGGCGGCGCGGCACAGTTCGTTTACCCGCGCTGCCGAAGAGCTGTCGATTACCCAAAGCGCGGTCAGCCGACATATTCGTACGCTCGAAGAGCATTTTGCTTGCCGCTTGTTTCACCGCAGTGGCCGCAACCTGCAACTGACCGAGTCGGCCCGTCTGCTGCTGCCGGGCATTCGCGAAGGCTTCACCGCCCTGGAGCGCGCCTGCAATACCTTGCGCGCCGAAGACGACATCCTGCGCATGAAAGCCCCGTCGACCCTGACCATGCGCTGGTTGCTGGCGCGCCTCAGTCGCTTCCGTCATCTGCAGCCGGGCAATGAAGTGCAATTGACCAGTGCGTGGATGGACGTCGATTCGGTGGATTTCAATGACGAGCCGTTCGACTGTGCGGTGCTGCTGAGCAATGGACATTTCCCCCCGGACTGGGAGGCGAGTTACCTGTTCCCCGAGGAATTGATCCCGGTGGGCGCCCCCAACCTGCTGAACGATCAGCCTTGGGATGTCACGCGTTTGGCCAATACCGAATTGCTGCACCCGACACCGGACCGTCGCGACTGGCGCAACTGGCTGGAGCGCATGGGGTTGGCCGATCAGGTGTCGCTCAAGGGCGGACAGGTGTTCGATACCCTGGAGCTGGGCATGATCGCTGCCGCTCGAGGTTACGGTGTGTCCATGGGCGATCTGCTGATGGTGGCGGAGGATGTCGCGCAGGGACGTCTGAGTTTGCCGTGGCCGACCGCCGTCGCCAGTGGTGAGAATTATTACCTGGTCTGGCCGAAAACCCGGCCCGGCGGCGAGCGCATGCGCCGGCTCAGCGACTTTCTGCAAAACGAAGTCCGGGCCATGGAATTGCCGGATGTCGTGCATCTGAGCTGAACGATGAAGCCGGCGCAATGACGGCTTCAGGCAATTGTCTTTCTTGGCATTTGCCATCGATGTTTCGATTTTTATGCTTGCTGAAACGTTTCTTCAGGTCTATAAAAATCGCACAACTCCAAGAAAGGCTGTTGCCATGACTCCACTCAAACTCTTCGTTGCCCTCAGCGCACTGTCCGCTGCCTCCCACGCCGTGGCCTGGGATTACGCCCTGCTCGACACCGACAAAGCCGCCCAGAACTGGCAAATCACCAGCCAGCAACTCGGCGTAAAAACCGACAAACCCTTCAGCGTGACCCTGCGCACCTTGCACGGCGGTCGGCAGGAAGGTGTCAGCATCGTCGACATCGATAACGGCACGATGAAACTTTCGGTAGTTCCTACTCGCGGCATGAACGTCCTGCAGGCCTCGGTCGGTAACGTGCGCATGGGTTGGGATTCGCCAGTCAAGGAAGTGGTCAATCCGTCCTTCATCGAGCTCAACGGCCGTGGTGGCCTGGGCTGGCTGGAAGGCTTCAATGAGCTGGTCACCCGCTGTGGCTACGAATGGGTCGGCCACCCCGGCATCGACAACGGCGAACTGCTGACCCTGCACGGTCGTGCTGCCAATATCCCGGCCAATAAAGTCACCCTGCACATTGATGAAAAACCGCCGTACGCCATCAGCCTGCGCGGCGAGCTGAAAGAGCAGGCTTTCAAGAAAGTCGACTTCTCGGTCGCGACCGAACTGGTCACCGAGCCCGGTAGCGTAGCGTTCGCCCTCAACGACACCCTGACCAACAACGGCGACTATCCGAAGGAATACCAGGCGCTGTATCACAGTAACTTCAGCACCCCGTTCCTGGAGCAGGGCGCCCGCTTCGCCGCGCCGGTGAAACAGGTGTCGCCGTTCAACGATAAAGCCAAAAGCGATTTACCGGACTGGCAAACCTATCGAGGACCCACCAAGGACTACGACGAAACGGTTTACAACGTAGTGCCGTACGCCGATGCCAAGGGCGATACATTGACCGTCCTGTATAACAAGGCCGGCAGCCTGGGCGTCTCGGTCGGCTTCAACACTCAAACACTGCCGGTGTTCTCCTTGTGGAAAAACACCGATACCCAAGGGCAGGGCTATGTCACGGGGCTGGAGCCAGGCACGAGTTTTTCCTACAACCGCCGGTATCAGCGGCCACTGAACCTGGTGCCAATGATCGGGCCGAAGGAGCAGAAGCAGTTCCGCATCAGCTACGCCTTGCTGGCGGATAAGACCGCTGTGGATAAGGCGTTGAAGCAGGTGAGCGAGATCCAGGGTGGGCGGGAGACTGAGGTGCGGCAGACGCCGTTGGTTGATCTCAGCAAGGGGGGACGCTGACTAAAGTGTTGTTGGCCGATATTGCAGCGCTTCGGCCAAGTGCTCGCGTCTGATCTCATCGACTTGTTCAAGGTCCGCAAGAGTGCGCGCTACTTTGAGCAGTCGATGGGCCGCTCGCAGTGACAAGGTCAGTCGTTCACACGCCGTCTCCAGCCAGGTTTCGTCTGTTGTGGATAACTTGCAGTAACTGCGCAGGCCCGGCAAGTCGAGAAAGGCATTGGCACAGCCTTGGCGCTTTTGTTGCCGTTCTCGTGCGTCGGCAACCAACTCGGCGGCGGTGGCAGTGTCGTCGCCGGGTTTTAACGCAGGATTCAATGTCGTGGCTTCGCGAGCAACCGTCAGGTGCAGATCAATACGATCCAGCAGTGGCCCCGACAGTTTGTTGCGATAGCGCTGAACCATGTCCGGCGTACAGGAACAACGGCCACTCGGTTCGCCAAGATATCCACAGGGGCAGGGATTCATCGCGGCGACCAATTGAAAGCGCGCCGGGAAGCGTACGCGGTCCTTGGCGCGGGAAATTACGATGTGGCCGGATTCCAGTGGCTCTCTCAATACCTCCAATACCTTGCGATCAAATTCCGGGAGTTCATCGAGGAACAACACGCCATGGTGAGCGAGGGTGATTTCGCCCGGTTGTGGTTTCGAGCCACCGCCCACCAGTGCCGGTCCTGAGGCGGAATGGTGTGGTTGTCGGAAGGGGCGCTGCGGCCAATGGCTCAGTGGCACACAACTGGCGACGGATTGAATCGCTGCGACTTCCAGTGCTTCGCTCTCGGCCAGGGGTGGCAGCAGCCCTGGTAATCGGCTCGCCAGCAGTGTCTTGCCCGTACCCGGTGGCCCGCTGAACAGCAGGTTATGCGCACCCGCTGCCGCAATCAGCAGCGCGCGTTTGGCCGCCATTTGCCCCTGAACTTCGTTCAAGTCGGGATAGGGTTTGCTGGCGTAGAGCAAACCGTTGGAAACGTAAGGCTCGATGGGGGTGTGCCCATTGAAGTGCGCCACCGCCTGCAGCAGATGGTCCACTGCAATGACCTTCAACCCCGACGCCAGGCAAGCCTCTTCGGCATTCGCCTGCGGCACCATCAACCAGCGCCCGGCCTTGCGCGCCGCTAATGCCGCCGGTAGCACCCCGCGGACCGGCCGCACTGCGCCGGAAAGCGCCAGCTCCCCCAAACACTCCACGTCATCCAGTGTCAGCGTCGGTACTTGCACGCTGGCCGAGAGAATCCCCAGCGCAATCGCCAGATCGAATCGCCCGCCATCCTTGGGCAAATCCGCCGGGGCCAGATTCAAGGTGATCCGTCGCGCTGGAAATTGCAGCCCGGAATTGATGATCGCGCTGCGCACCCGGTCCTTGCTTTCCTTCACTGCCGCCTCGGGCAGGCCGACCATGGTCAGCGATGGCAAACCATTGGCCAAGTGGACTTCAACGGTGACGGCTGGCGCCTCCACGCCGACCTGGGCGCGGCTGTGGACGATGGAGAGGGACATGGTCGTTCCTTGAGCTAAACGGGGGCCGCTTCCTGCGGGTTGTTGAAGGGTAGTCGTGGAGTCTGGCCGGAGAATAGGGAAACGTTCGCAGAATGTTGCCGAAGCCACGATCTTTAACAGCAGCCAAATGCTGCGTTCGGCTGCGGTCATTTATTCCGCGTGTAAAATATTATGTTGCGACAGAGTCTTTGGGAGAGGTTTTGTTGGCAAACAAGCTGCTGTCACCCTTAATGATTTTACTGATGAAGCTCTCAGTGTCCTTGTTCTTTGTACCTTCTGCGATATGCGTAATATAGTTGAAGTCTGAGTCTATCCAGTCTTTAAGCTTGGTTTCGTAGTTGTTTGGATACTGTGCTTGCACCACCGGAGGCAGTCCCTTGTAATGGTCAAGGACACTTTGGAAGAATTTTGTGAGTTTTCCGGTGCTGTTGTATTCAAACTCTGCTTCGGCCACCACTCTCTTTCGCCATGCGTACTCTTGTTTGGCTGATTCTTCCAGTGCTGCCCGTCTTTCATTGACGGTAAAGGTGTCGCTGTCATCGTAAGTGATTAAGGCTAGTTGATCCATGGGCATTCCAGAAAACGGATTTTTGCCGAGCCCGTTTGTATACTGTGTTGCATTTTTTGCACGCGCTAATAATGTGGGGTTATCTGAGTCGGGAATTTCAGCATCGTATTTTGATTTGTTGGCAGTGTAATTGGCGCTCTCCAACTCGTTGAATGTATTTCTAGCCAGCAAACCCAGTTCCGTTCTAGTGAGGCGCGCATCCCGGGCCTGTGCGCGTACTGAGGCTTCGCTCAACTGGTTCGCTAGCGTGGAAACAGTACTGCTGTCTCGTACGTCGCCAGATGGGCCTTGGGGTGTGCTTTGGTTGACAGCTGGTGTTTCGCTGGGAGTCGCTGTCAATGTTTTTGCTCCAGCCAGCGCTGTGCCGCTGTTAGCTGCAAAGTTGATTGGTGAATTAACCATTTATTGCCACTCCCTGCTCGAAGACTAAAATATGATATATCGCCTAATAATATTGATGCTTTAGCAAAACCTTACACGCACCTTAGGAATCGCTATGTGCTTTACTTCATGGTGATTTCTACTGACCAAGCATAGGTGGACGGATTTGTTTTAGTCACTTTTATGGTGCAGGTGGCCCCGCCACTAGGTGTGGCCGTATTATTCCATTTTGGAATTTTGCTCGCGCCTGAGCCAGTTGCGGCCACAAATGTAGCCAGGTAAACGCATTTTTTGTTGCCAATTTGATATCGCAAGTTAGCATGGTTGTAATCAGGCGATATCAGGCTTTGTATGGTGTAGGTGTCTGTGCTATTTGCGATCACGGACGCTTGTGGAGTAGGTGATGCGTTTGCTTTCGTTATAGCTTCGTTGTTGGATATAGGGGTGTACGTAGCAGTCTGGCTTCCAAGATTTTTAAATGTAACCGTTACAGGTGGTCCCGCGACAACTGGGCCTATATAAAGTGCAGTCAGTGCGGCAATCAGAGCCTTATAGGTTTCCATGGGTATTGCTCCTTGTAGAGTTATGAACATTCCTTTGGGTGTATCGCACTCGTCATAATCCATTATTCAAGCTGGACTGAATTTTTTCCGAGTGAGTGCAGCGCTCGCGCTTTGAGATGTGAGCTTAGAAAGGGTGGCTTTGAGGCGCAATCAGACCGCGGACGAGAACGTTGTAGGGCATTGCCGGGATTACTGCGGGTGGAAAGATCGCAGGCTCGGCAATTCCTACAGGTAAATCTGAAGGTCGTTCCGACTTTATCGCGAGCAGGCTCCCACGTAGATCTTCGATCTCCACCGGGTAATCGCCTGGAAGCGTTGGAGGGCGGTCGAAAAGGGCAGCATCTGCATCAACGCTCAATGGCGCATTTGCTTCATTTGGGGTCCTAACGGACCCGAGAATGTCGAAATTGTCGATTTTCACTGAGGTGAGTAATGACTAAGAATGGATTGCGCCCGGTGCATCCTGGCGAGACCCTCAAAGAGGAATACCTGGAGCCTTTGAACCCCACGCCGAAAGCGTGGGGGTTTTTATTCAGAATGCGTGAAGCATCTTGGTGGCTTTCCACCAAGGCGCATTGATAGCAGGCCTGGGAGTAACCTGATCAGGCAATAGCTGCGGCACATCCTGCAGCCGAATCCACGGCTGGTTGTTCCAGTGCAACAGGCTCAATGACCTTTCCGGCCAGTTGAGCAGGCTCAGTTGTGGGCGCTCGATTGTGGTGGGGTGTTGGGCGTCTCGCAGGGCGGGAACGACTTCGTGTGTGAGCCATTCGCGTAAGGCTCGGTATTCGGGGCAGTAGTGATAGACCAGCAAGGCGTAGACGCCGGATTCGCTGATCAGCAGGGCGTTTTCGATGCGGCCGTGGATCAGGATTTTGGTGGTTTGATATTGGTCAGGATCGAGTTTCTGGACTAGGCGTTCGTTGAGATAGATGCGTAGTAGTCGGCCAAGGTCGCGAGCGCAGAGCCACGGTTGGTTTTGAAGGAGTAAGGCGTGGAGGTGAAGCTTGTGGCGGGTGAAGATGTGAGGGATTAGAAAGTTTTCTTCCATGGAGCAGTACCCAAGTTCGCTTGATAGATAACTGCCATTTATCGTCGCCAAACAATAAGGGTGGCAGCTGCGTGCGGGTTGGCGAACCGGCCAAGCGAATACCGGCAGACCTTAAGGTCTCCCACACACAGCCGCCATAATTCGAATCGAGATAATTGCCCGAAAACGGATGGTTGCGGTGCATTGCTTGGTTCCAGGTCGCCAAACCCAGTGCTGAATATTCAGCATTGGGATGAGCTTAGAGACCGGATACCTGGCGACGCAATCGGACGGCGGTGTGATGTTTGTAGGACGTTGCCGGGATTGTTGCGGGGCTGAAGATCAAAAGATCGTCCGAACGCGGCCCGAACCTTTGGCAGGTCCTACAGGTGAAGCGCAAGGTCGTTCCGACCTTCAATCGCGAGCAGGCTCGCTCCCACAGGGGGGCTGCATTTCACATCAGCATTTATTCGGTCGGCGGATTCAGCTTCGCTTCCAGCTCCGCCACTTTCGCTTCAAGGCTCTCCAGCCGCGCCCGCGTGCGCGCCAGCACAACCATCTGGCTATCGAATTCTTCCCGGCTCACCAGATCCAGTTTGCTGAAGCCACTCTGCAGCAACATCTTGAACTGGCTTTCGATTTCAGCTTTCGGCAGAGGCGTGTCGCCGCTGAAGAGGCGGGAGGCGGTGCCGGTGAGGGCGTCGAGGAAGTCTTTTGGCGCGAGCATGGGCAATGTCCTGGAAACAATGACGGGCAGTGTATCACGCAGTGTCTATAGTCATTTGCGCGGGCAAGGGATGCACGCTTTTCGCGCATGGGGACGGGCGGTATCGCACCGTTGTTGTGCGTATCGCGTCGGCTGTTGTTGCGAAGTGGCAGTCATCTGCGGGTAAAGGCTTGAAAACAGTAGTTTTTGTGGAGATGGCAAGCTTTCTGCTTAGACCCTGATGACCCATGCACTGATGCAGTCACTGTGACGAACGCAGTGCGCCAAGCGAAGCGGGGGAGTGTTTCGTGAGGAGCGTCGGACGGGCAGGTCAGGGCCGACGATGCGTTACAAAGCCAGGCACTGCGCTTAGACTTGAGTCGGGTTTGTTTTCCTGGGGCAAGTCCACCAATTCGGGAGAGAGTTTTCATGAAGCTAGTCACTGCCATCATCAAGCCGTTCAAGCTGGACGACGTACGCGAGTCGCTGTCCGAGATCGGCGTGCAGGGCATTACCGTCACTGAAGTCAAAGGCTTTGGTCGGCAGAAGGGTCACACCGAGCTGTATCGCGGCGCGGAATACGTGGTCGATTTCCTGCCCAAGGTGAAGATCGACGTCGCCATCGACGACAAGGATCTGGACCGGGTAATCGAGGCCATCACCAAGGCTGCCAACACCGGCAAGATCGGTGACGGCAAGATCTTCGTGGTCAATCTGGAACAGGCGATTCGCATCCGTACCGGCGAAACCGATACCGACGCAATCTAAGCCGCCACAAACCCAACGCCCCAGGAGAAAACAATATGACTCTGCGTAAATTCGCAGGGCTAGGAGCCCTGTTGTCCATCGTAATGCCCAGCCTTGCTCTGGCGGCAGACGAAGTGGCGGCCCCAGTCCTCAACTCCGGCGACACCGCCTGGATGATGACCTCGACAGCCTTGGTGCTGTTCATGACCATTCCCGGCCTCGCGCTGTTCTACGGCGGCATGGTTCGGTCGAAAAACATTCTTTCCGTGATGATGCAGTGCTTCGCCATTACCGGTCTGATCAGCGTCCTGTGGGTCATCTATGGCTACAGCATCGCGTTCGACACCACGGGCATGGAGCAGGGCGTCGTCAACTTCAACTCCTTCTTCGGCGGCATGGGCAAGGCGTTCCTTGCCGGTATCACGCCAGCCAGCCTGACCGGCCCTGCGGCGCTGTTTCCCGAGGCGGTCTTCGTCACCTTCCAGATGACTTTCGCGATCATCACCCCGGCGCTGATCGTCGGTGCGTTCGCCGAGCGGATGAAGTTCTCCGCGATGCTGGTGTTCATGGGCATCTGGTTCACCCTGGTGTATGCGCCGATCGCGCACATGGTCTGGTCCGGCAACGGTGGCCTGATGTGGGACTGGGGCGTGCTCGATTTCGCTGGTGGCACCGTGGTGCACATCAACGCCGGTGTGGCTGGTCTGGTTGCCTGCCTGGTGCTGGGCAAGCGCAAGGGCTTCCCGACCACGCCGATGGCGCCGCACAACCTCGGTTACACCCTGATGGGCGCGGCCATGCTGTGGGTCGGCTGGTTCGGTTTCAACGCCGGTTCCGCCGCTGCGGCCAACGGCACCGCCGGCATGGCGATGCTGGTGACTCAAATCGCTACCGCTGCTGCCGCACTGGGCTGGATGTTTGCCGAGTGGCTCACCCACGGCAAACCTAGCGCACTGGGCATCGCTTCGGGCGTGGTTGCCGGTCTGGTGGCAATCACCCCGGCTGCCGGCACCGTTGGCCCGATGGGCGCGTTGGTTATCGGTCTGGCGGCTGGCGTGGTGTGCTTCTTCTGCGCCACCACCCTCAAGCGCAAGCTCGGCTATGACGATTCCCTGGACGCCTTTGGTGTGCACGGTATCGGCGGTATCCTCGGCGCAATCCTGACCGGTGTGTTCGCTGCTCCGTCCCTGGGTGGCTTCGGCACCGTGACCGACATCGCCGCACAAGTGTGGATTCAGTGCAAAGGCGTGGGCTTCACGGTGATCTACACCGCGATCGCTACCTACATCATCCTCAAGGTGCTGGATATGGTCATGGGCCTGCGCATCAACGAAGAAGAAGAAGCGGTCGGCATCGATCTGGCGCTTCACAACGAACGCGGCTACAACTTGTAAGCACGCGGATAAAAAACTTGCCCGGCTTGCCGGGCATTTTTTTGTCTGGAATTTGTCATTGAAGGCTGAGCTGAAAGGTTTTTTCCTACAGGTTTTACGATGTTTGCGTCGGGTGTTTTTGTGCAGCCAAAGGCTTACAGGATTGAAGGAATATTAGGGCCTTTGTTTTTTCACAGAGCGCGCTAGAATGCGCCCCGAACGTGCGGAGAACTGTATGTGGCAACAGACTCTGATTACCTTGCGGGCGAGGCCCCGGGGCTTTCATCTGGTAACGGACGAGTTACTCGCCGGCTTGCCTGAACTCAAGGCGTGTCGGGTCGGTCTGTTGCATTTGTGGCTACAGCATACCTCGGCGTCGTTGACCATCAACGAGAACGCCGATCCGGCGGTACGTCGCGACTTCGAACGATTTTTCAATCGTCTGATCCCACAAGGAACAGACGGCTATGAGCATAACGACGAAGGCCTGGACGACCTCCCGGCGCACTTCAAGGCCAGCGTGCTTGGCTGTCAGCTCAGTTTGCCGATTTCGGCAGGCCGGTTGGCGTTGGGGACCTGGCAAGGCGTTTATCTGGGCGAGCACCGTGATCATGGCGGTGCCCGTAAAGTCCTCGCCACCGTGCACGGTGAAGAGGCATAGCCGCTGGTCAGCAGCGGCTGTTGATTTTTTTCCGGCAGCCTTCGACAGAGGGCAAAGCTGGGCTATAACTAATCTGCTTTTCGCAAGTCATGAGGTAGAACATGAGCGACGATGATCTGGAAAACGACGACCTCGAAGTAGGCGACGACGACGAAACCGAGGAAGGTCTGGAAGCAGCGGCGGAAGACGTCGCTGAAGACGACGGCGGTGATGCGCCGGCTCCGACCGCCAAAGGCAAGGCCAAGGCAGCGGTATCGGTCGATGAGCTGCCGAGTGTCGAAGCCAAGAACAAGGAGCGCGATGCTCTCGCGCGGGCCATGGAGGAGTTTTTGGCCAAGGGCGGCAAGGTGCAGGAAGTGGAGGCCAATGTGGTCGCCGATCCGCCCAAGAAGCCGGACAACAAGTACGGCAGCCGGCCTATCTGAGCCTGCTATCCGCTTGCTGAAAAAGCCCGCCGTCGCTGCGGGCTTTTTCATGCCTGAAACAAAACTTCGGGTTGAGCACAGTCCTCTGTGGGAGCGAGCTTGCTCGCGATGACAATTGACGCCGATAGGCTGACTGTCAGTCCGCTATCGCGAGCAAGCTCGCTCCCACAGGTTTTTTTGTCAGGCCGACACCGAATTCCACCGCGCCAGCAACGCCGGCAAATCGGTCAGGCTGCGAATCTCCGCATCGGGCAAGCGGTCGGCTTCCCAGGCCTTGCCCGCCGGGTTGAACCAGATCGCCCGCATTCCCGCCTGCTGCGCACCTGCTATGTCATCCCCCGGATGATCGCCAATGTGCACCGCCGATTCAGCGGTCACGCCACCGCGTTGCAGGGCCTCCTGGAACAGTCGTGCGTCGGGTTTGGCGATGCCGATGTCTTCGGCGCACAACGCAAACTTGAAGTAATCCGCCAGGCCCAGCCGACGCACATCGGCGTTGCCATTGGTGACCACGCCGAGGGCGTAATGGTTGGCGAGGATTTCCAGGGTCGGTTCGACCTCCGGAAACACGTCGATCTGATGGCGAGCGTGCAGAAACACTTCAAAGCTCTTGTCCGCCAGATCCGAGGCTTCGTCATCCCCATAACCGGACTCTTCCAGTGCATGGAACAGTACCCGTCGACGCAGGGCGCTGATGCGGTGCTTGAGGCCAGGCTCGTTGCTCAATACACGCTCGCGAATGGCCCACAGATGTTCAACCGGCACTGCCCCCAGATTGGGCGCGTGCTCGGTCAGCCATTCGCGCAAAACGGCTTCGGCGCTGACGATGACGGGGGCGGTGTCCCACAGGGTGTCGTCGAGGTCGAAGGTGATCAACTGAATGCTCATGAATCGTCGCCCTTAATGCGTTTGGCCCGTGGGTGGGCGCTGTCGTAGACCGTGGCCAGGTGCTGGAAGTCCAGGTGGGTGTAGATCTGCGTGGTCTTGATGTCCGAGTGGCCGAGCAGTTCCTGCACCGCGCGCAGATCCTGGGAGGATTCCAGCAAATGGCTGGCGAAGGAGTGTCGCAACATGTGCGGATGCAGGTTCTGCCCCAGTTCGCGCTCGCCGGCAGCCTTGACCCGTACCTGGATCGCCCGGGGGCCGAGACGGCGACCTTGCTGGCTGACAAATACCGCATCGTCCGCCGGGTTGGCCATGGCTCTCAATGGCAGCCACTGCTCCAGCGCTTCGCGGGCCTTTTTGCCTACCGGTAGCAGGCGGGTCTTGCTGCCTTTGCCGAGCACCTGGACCATGCCGTCAGCCAAGTCGATCTGATCGAGATTGAGCCCCGTCAGCTCCGACAGCCGCAGCCCGGAGGAATAGAACAGCTCGAGAATCGCCTGGTCCCGACGTGCCAGAAAGTCATCCTCGACCCCGCCTTCAAGCAGTTGCAGGGCGCGGTCGGTATCGAGGGTTTTCGGCAGGCGGCGTTCGCCTTTGGGCGGCGCGAGGCCATTGGCCGGATCGTGGTCGCACAGGCCTTCGCGGTTCAAATAGTGATAGAGCCCGCGAACGGCCGACAGCAATCGCGCCAGGCTGCGGGACGATTGCCCCTGGGCATGCAGGCGGGCAACCAGGCTACGCAGGCGCTGGATGTCCAGCGCCGTCCAGCTGCCGATATTCTGTTTGACGCACCAGCCCAGCACTTTATCGAGGTCGCGGCGGTAGGCCGACAGCGTGTGCGGCGACACCTGCCGCTCACTGCGCAGGTGTTCGCAGTAAGCGTCCAGTTGCCGTTCCATGTTCAGCGTACCGAGCGCAGGGAGTTGTTGACCCGTGGCAGCACGCGACCCATGACTTCAGCGATGTAGCTCAGGAACAAGGTGCCCACCGAGCTTTTGTAGTGCTGCGGATCACGGCTGGCGATGGCCAGGATGCCGTGAATGCCCTGGTGGCTGATGGCGACGACCGCGGTGGAACCGATCTGCTTGCGCTGTTCTTCGCCGAACAGGAAGTCCAGTTCATGTTCGCGCAGGCTGCCGCTGACGCTTTTGTCTTCCGAGAGCAAACCGCCGATGGCCACTTGAGCTTCGGCGTGGGTGACCCAGCGGCCCACCGGCATGGCGTTGTCACCGAGCAGGATGAGGCTGACGAAGGGCACCTGGAATTCCTGGCGCAGGCTGTCTTCGACGCACATCACCACATCTTCCAGGCTTGCAGCATCCATCAATGCCAGGATCAGGCGACGAGTCTTTTCGAACAGCCGGTCGTTGTCCCGGGCCACGTCCATCAAATGCGACAGGCGATGACGCAGTTCAATGTTGCGGTCGCGCAGGATGGTCATCTGACGTTCCACCAGCGACACGGTATCGCCGCGCCGATGGGGAATGCGCAGGGACGGGAGCAGTTCTTCGTGCTCGACGAAGAAGTCCGGATGAGCCTCCAGGTACGCGGCTACAGCCGCCGCCTCAAGGCTTTCGGACGGTGATTCGTCAGCTTGTCGTGCGGGTACCTGAGGCTTGTCGGTCATGGATTTCGCTCACTCAAAGACGCACTTGTCCTTCATACACGCGCACTGCCGGGCCGGTCATCATCACCGGTTGGCCAGGGCCTGCCCACTCGATGGACAAGCGCCCGCCAGGCAGGTCGATCAATAGCGGCGAATCCATCCACCCCTGGCTGATCGCGGCCACTGCGGCGGCACAGGCGCCGGTTCCGCAAGCCTGGGTTTCCCCGGCCCCGCGTTCCCAGACGCGCAGCTGCGCGCGGCTCCGGTCGATGACCTGGAGAAAACCGACATTGACCCGTGCCGGGAAGCGGGGGTGATGTTCGATTTTCGGCCCCAGTTCATGCACCGGCGCGTTATTGATGTCGCTGACCCGCAGTACGGCATGGGGGTTGCCCATGGACACGGCAGCCAGATCGACCGGGGTGCCGTCGACGTCGACCTGATAACTCTTGGCCTGCTCCGGTGCCTGGAACGGAATATCCGCCGGCACCAGGCGCGGGGCGCCCATATTGACGCCGATCTGGCCGTCGTTACGCACGTCGAGCTCGATGACGCCGCTTTTGGTCTCGACGCGGATCTGCCGTTTTGCGGTCAGGCGCTTGTCGAGCACGAAGCGGGCGAAACAACGCGCACCGTTGCCGCACTGTTCCACTTCGGAACCGTCGGAGTTGAAGATCCGATAGCGGAAGTCCACGTCCGGGTTGCTCGGCGCTTCGACGATCAGCAGCTGGTCGAAACCGATGCCGGTGTGCCGGTCGCCCCATTGCTTGGCGTGCTTGGGCAGAATATGCGCGTGTTGGCTGACCAGGTCGAGGACCATGAAGTCATTGCCCAGGCCGTGCATCTTGGTAAAACGCAGCAGCATGGTTTTACTCCGGCAGCAGGCTTTCGCCAGCAAACAACTCGGCTACCGTTTCACGGCGACGCACTTCAAATGCCTGATCACCGTCCACCAACACTTCAGCGGCACGGCCGCGGGTGTTGTAGTTGGAACTCATGACAAACCCGTAGGCACCGGCCGAATGCACGGCCAGCAGGTCGCCTTCTTCCAGCGCCAGCTGACGGTCCTTGGCCAGGAAGTCGCCGGTCTCGCAGATCGGGCCGACGATGTCGTAGGCACGGGCAGCAGAGGTGCGCGGGCGTACGGCGGTAACGTCCATCCACGCCTGGTACAGCGCCGGGCGGATCAAGTCGTTCATGGCTGCATCGACGATGGCGAAGTCTTTGTGCTCGGTGTGCTTGAGGTATTCGACCTGGGTCAGCAATACACCGGCGTTGGCGACGATGAAGCGGCCCGGCTCGAACACCAGCGCCAGGTCACGACCGTCGAGACGCTCGCGAACGGCCTTGATGTAGTCGGCAGCCAGTGGCGGCTCCTCGTCCTTGTAGCGCACGCCCAGGCCGCCACCGAGATCGATGTGGCGCAGGTAGATGCCGCAATCGCCGAGGCGATCGACCAGGCCCAGCAGACGGTCGAGAGCGTCGATGAACGGCGGCAGGGTGGTCAGTTGCGAGCCGATGTGGCAATCGACGCCGACCACTTCCAGGTTTGGCAGCTGCGCGGCACGCACGTACACGTCTTCGGCGTCGGCGATGGCGATACCGAACTTGTTCTCTTTGAGACCGGTGGAAATGTACGGGTGGGTGCCGGCATCGACGTCCGGGTTCACGCGCAACGAAATCGGCGCGCGAACGCCGAGTTCGGCGGCGACCACTTGCAGGCGTTCCAGCTCGTCGGTGGATTCGACGTTGAAGCAGTGCACGCCGACTTCCAGGGCGCGACGCATGTCGTCACGGGTCTTGCCGACACCGGAGAACACGATCTTGTCGGCGCTGCCGCCAGCCGCCAGCACACGTTCCAGCTCGCCACGGGAGACGATGTCGAAACCGGCGCCCAGACGCGCCAGGACATTCAGCACGCCCAGGTTGGAGTTGGCCTTTACCGCAAAGCACACCAGGTGCGACATGCCGGCCAGCGCATCGGCGTAAGCCAGGTATTGGGCTTCGATGTGCGCGCGCGAGTAAACGTAGGTCGGTGTACCAAAGCGCTCGGCGATGGCAGACAGGGCAACACCTTCCGCGAACAGTTCACCGTCACGGTAGTTAAAAGCGTCCATGAGGTTCCCTTATTATTGGTAGACGTCGTGCTTGTGTGCTTTGGAAGCAGGCTGCTGCTGCGACGACTTGGCTTGCTCGACAGGGTCCTGGTCTTCATCGGGCAGGTACAGCGGGCCTTTTTGACCGCAGGCCGACACAAGGCAGGCAACCGCGAGGAGCGCAGCAAGGGAAGAGATCAGGCGCTTCATGGCGAAATCCTTGAAAATGCATTAATTGCGCCGGAGTATACCGGCCACCCGGCAGCTTGCCTATGCAACGGACCGCCCGTCCGGCGGGGCTTGGCTCGTGGCCGGCCGGTATCACGCAATCCCTGTGGGAGCGAGCCTGCTCGCGAAGGCGTCGTGTCAGGCGACATCAATGTTGAATGTCAGTCCGCATTCGCGAGCAGGCTCGCTCCCACAAGGGGGCCCTCGGTTGTTATCCTTTGCAATCGACGGGGCTCAGTCGTATCTTGCGGCGCTTGAGCCTGATCAGACACTTTTTGAGGTTGCCGTAATGAGTTTGTCCGAAGCGCGTTTCCATGACCTTGTCGATGCCACCCAGCAAACCCTGGAGGACATCTTTGACGAGAGCGACCTGGATATCGACCTCGAAAGCTCGGCCGGTGTGCTGACCGTCAAGTTCGAGAACGGCAGCCAGTTGATCTTCAGTCGCCAGGAGCCGCTGCGTCAGCTGTGGCTGGCGGCGGTGTCCGGTGGTTTCCACTTCGACTACGACGAAGAAAGCGAGCGCTGGATGTGCGACAAGAGCGAAGAGCAGTTGGGTGAGATGCTTGAGCGTATCGTCCAGCAGCAAGCCGGCGTCGAACTCGATTTCGAAGGCCTGTGAGATCGTGACCCAGCCTGCGCCTGTCCGTGCTCCCAAGCCGCTCTACAGCAACGTCAGCCCGGCGGTACCGTCGCCCTGCAGCGGTGTGTGCCGGCTGGACGAGCGGAAAGTCTGCCTGGGCTGTTTCCGTCACGTCGAAGACATTCGCGAATGGCGTTCGGCCGATGACGAACGTCGACGGGTGATTTGTGCGCAGGCCGCCCGGCGAAAAACCGCTACCAATCCCCTGTAGGAGCGAGCCTGCTCGCGATGGGCGTTAGCGATGACGAGAGCTGTCTGGTTGAACGCGGCGCTTTAACGTTCTTCGCGAGCAGGCTCGCTCCCACAAAAAATGGCTTGGCTTGTATATTTTTTGAGCTGTGATAGTGTCCGGAAACGCCTCAACCCATCGAGGCTTGTGAAAACCCCGCCTTTTTCTGGCGGGGTTTTGCTTTTTTCGTGCAGAAGAAAGGAGTCTGCCCAGACCATGACCGCACCTTCCATCACCCTTACCCGTCTGGACGTCCAGCGTCTGGAGCGTCTGATCGACAGCCTGGACGAGACGCTGCCGGGCGTTATTGCGTTGCAAACCGAACTGGATCGCGCCGATACCCTGGTCGGCCACGATGAAGTGCCGGCGGATGTCGTGACGATGAATTCCCGTGTGCATTGCCGCGAAGAAGGCAGTGGCAAGGACTACCACCTGACCCTGGTGTATCCCAAGGATGCGAACGCCGACGAAGGCAAAGTCTCGATCCTTGCGCCGGTGGGCAGCGCGCTGCTCGGCCTGAAGGTTGGCCAGCACATCGATTGGCCGGCTCCGGGCGGCAAGACCCTGAAGCTGACGCTGCTGGAAGTCGAATCGCAGCCGGCCAATGGCGGCGCGTTCCCGGAGTGACACCCCTCAGACCTGATCGAGCGCCTCGTTCAATGCCAGCTCCAGGTCAGCTTTGAAGCGCAGGTACAGATGGGTGGAACTCTGTCCTTCACCGAGCAGGCCTGACAGGTCGAGGTCGGTGATGTAGCAGCGGTAGCGTTCGGTTTCCCGGCGCTGCCCGACGATTTCCCTGGCGACCACGCGGAACAACTGGTCGCCATGCTCCAGCTCGGAAAACTCCTGTTGATTGCAATACAACGTCACCTGCACCTGACCCGGTGCGGCTTTGCCGACGATCGCCTGCACGTCGTAGAACGGCTTGTTCACCGGCGTCTGCGGCACCGGCCGGGCTTCGATGCGGCGCGCCCGGCCAGGGCCTGACGGCAGCAACTGGCAATACAGGGTGTCGAGGTTCAGGGGGTGGGCCGCGTCCATTGGCATCAGGGCATCGCGACGGTACTGGATCGATTGCAGGAAACGCTGCAGCGGCACTAGCAGGCTTTGCTCGTCGTGCCAGGGCAGGCGTTGCTGCCACAGGGCATTGAACTCATCGAGCACGTACAGATCGGCCTGATCTTCGTTGACCCGGTAGAACACTTGGATGCAGTCCGGCTGGCCCGTTGGCAGGAACAGCGCGAGATCGTGGTCTTCCAAAGCCTTTGGGTCCAGGTGAAGCGGGCTGTAGCTCGCCATTTCCTTGCCCAGGTAATCGATCAGTGCCGGCAGAGTGGCTAGCGCGATGTGCTGGACCTGGCCCGGCACCAACTCCAGAACGTGGTAGTGCTGCTGGACCTGGATCAGGTAGCGATGGTTGAGCCGGCTCAGCAGCAGGTTCTGCGCGGTATCGAGGATTTCTTCCACCCGTTGGGCAATGAACTGCGCGCGGTTATGGCAGAAGCAGCGCACCCTCAGCTTCGGCTGTTGCGGCCCGGCGGGCAGATTGTTGAGGTAGTCGCGGATGCAGTCGAGCAGGGCATGGGGGCCGTCGTAGCGGCCGACCAGCACTTCGTTCCAGCTGTTGAGCGTGACCTGGTCCAGGGTCAGCACCAGATTTTCCCGGACACCTGCGTAGCTCAGGGAGTCGGTGCGCTCGGTGGTCATGAGGATGTTCAGGTCGCGATGGTGCTTGAGCGGATCGATGCCGACATTCACCAGGATCAGCACTTCACTCGGCACGCTGGCGCGCAACAGAGGTTCCTCGGCGACGGTGGGCAAGGGCAGGGCGATAGTCTGTTGCAGGCTGCCGAGCAGGTTGAACAGTTCGAATTCGCTCAAGTCGCTGGTGCCGGGGTGCAGGGCCAGGCGGGTGCTGCTGTCGATCACGCCATTGCGGTGGCACCAGGTCAGCAGCTCGAGCAAGTGACGGCTGCGTTTGATCGGCGCGAAATGCTCCCATTCCAGTGCCGTCAGGCTGCCGTTGTACAAGCCCCACTGGCTTTGCCCCGGTTCTTTCTTGTTCGGTGCGTGCACCAGTGTCAGGGTGTCTTCAGCCAGGTCCGGGGCGATGCCGGGGTTGATGAATTCGATTTTGCCGGCCTTGCGCTCGAAAGCGGCGTACAGGCGACGGCCGAGGACACTCAGGTCGCGCTTGTTGATGCGGCTGACCGTTTGTTCGTGACGGGCAAACTGGGTGAGGAAGCGGTAGCTGTAGTTCAGCTCGTTGACCAGTGCCCGTCGCTCGGAGCTGACCTGACGGACTTTCCACTGGCTGCGACTGTCGAGCAGAGTCAGTTGGCGCTGGTCCCAGTGCCATTCATGGGCCAGGCGTTCGAGCAAAGAGCGCTGCCAGCTCTGGGTGCGGCTGTTGCCGGTGAGTTTGCGATTGACCTTCAGGTACAGCGCGCGACGTACCAGTTCCAGGCGTTCCGGTTCGTTGCGGGCGATCAGGTATTCCTCGATACGCCGGTACACCACGACATACGGATCCAGTTCGTCGAGGTCGAGCTGGTTGGCGAACACCGCTTGCTTGAAGCGCAGGCTCAGGCAATGGACCCTGGGGTGTTCACTGGCGTAAACCTCGGTCAGCAGCAGCTTGAGTACCGACTTGTAGGGCGACTCGATGCCCTTGAACAATTGCCAGAGCCCGGCACCGACAAATTCGCCGGGCGGGATGTAGGCCAGGTTGCCGAGGTCGAGGGTTTCATCGGCACGGATGAAACGCTTGGAAATCAGGGTATGGGTGTAGCGGTCGTAGCTCGACTCTTCGTAGACCGGCACCAGCCACCAGATCGGTGTGCGCCCGGCCAGCCAGATCGCGGTGCGGTAAAACTCGTCCAGCAACAGGTAGTGCTGGGTGGTGCCGCAATCTTCCGAACTCAGCTGGGTATCGCGCTCGCCGCGGACGAAACGGCTCGGGTCGATCAGGAAGAAATGCGCTTCGGCGCCCTGGCTGGTGGCCCAGGCTTCCAGCAACTGGCATTTCTTGCGCAGCTCGGCAAGTTCGTTCTCGGTCAGGTCCGGCCCATGGCAGACCCACACATCCATGTCGCTCTGGTCGGCCTGCGCCAGGGTGCCGAGGCTGCCCATCAGGAACAGTCCGTGAATCGGCCTTGGCGGGTTGCTGCCGTGGCGCGGCTTGTAGGAGAACGAGCGGGTCAGGCGCTGGGCTTCGGCGAGGACATTGGCATCCGGTTCGAAATTCGACAGCCCGGCCGGCGTACTGCCGGAAACGTAGCCGGGCAACAGCGGATGGTTAACGTGGAAAAACAGCGGCAGCAAGGTCAGGACCCCTTGCTGGCGGGTCGACAACCCTTCCATGGCGCGAGCCATGCGTCCTTCGTTGAGTTTCAGAAAGCGTGCGCGCAGCTGGCTGAGAACCTTGCGATCGATTCCCTCGTCCAGATCAGGGCGGATTTCGTGGGTGCGCGTCATGTCAGCTCAAACCGGCTCGCAGGGCTCGGACGTGGGGCTCTTCGGATGAGGGGCAGTTTAGCGCCTTGAGGCGAGGACTTTTAAGCTGATTTTGTTTTTCTGGCGTCAGATTTCTAACGGCTTGAGGCAGGCATCAGGGGAATGTGCCCGCGGAAATCCCTGGATCGGGGTCTCCGTGGGCGATGCGGCAGAATTCAGGCTGTTACTTCGGCGTTAAGAATGGTCAGCACGGATTGCACATTTTGCGCGGCGTCACGACCCAGGCTGGTCAGGTAACCGCCATCAGGCTGGTCGGTCAGTTCTTTTTCAAAGAGGCGTTTGGCGGCGGCGATGTGTTTCGGGGCAGCGGTCTGATGAATTTTCAGACCTTCCTGGGAACTGTCCAGGTTGAAGAGTGCGAGGACTTCCAGTTCGGCAACCAACTCAGGGGTAAGCGACATAAGGACTCCAGACTTTCTAGGAATTGGACGACAGCGCCCCTAAGGTGAGCCCACTTGCGCGGCATGTCCAGTGCTCGCGACAGGGTTTTTTGCCTCTGTAGGAGCGAGCTTGCTCGCGAAGATCGTCAACGATGACGCGTAAACCAGATGCCCCGTGGCGCTCTCGGGTTTTTCGCGAGCAAGCTCGCTCCTACAGGGAGGGCGTGGATTTACTGCTTTTCCGGCGGTAACTCGGGCAATGCGCGCAGGGCAGCTTCGTACCATTCGGTGTTAAACGCGCGGTCTTCTTCGAGAATCGCGTCGATTTCGACCGCCAAAACGTGAGCCATCAGGTTAAGAATTTCTTCGCGTTCGTAACCCACCAGCGTCAGCTTGTTGAACGTCGCCTTGGCAGCCGGCGGGTTGTCGCTTTCGATCTGGTTTTCGATGGCCTGGATCAGGGTACTTTCGGCGAACTCTTCTTCGTCGTTGTCGATATCGGTTGGCTCGCTCATGGCAGGCTCCTCAGGGAAAGGCGGCCAGTTTACCCGTATTCACCTGCATGTTGCTGCTGGCAGGAACGCCTTGAGCGTTCTATAAACAGACACCGCCCACCCCGCACGGCCTGGAGGCTTTGTGATGTTTAAACTTTATGGATTTTGCGTCAGCAACTACTACAACATGGTCAAACTGGCGTTGCTGGAAAAAGGCCTGCCGTTCGAGGAGGTCATGTTCGTCCCGACCCAGACCCCGGAGTCATTGGCGATCAGCCCGCGAGGCAAGGTCCCGGTGCTGGGCGTCGAGCAGGGCTACATTAACGAAACCAGTGTGATTCTCGAGTACATCGAACAAGCCCAAAAGGGCAAGCCGCTGTTGTCGAGTGAGCCGTTCGAGCGCGCGCAGGTGCTGGCGTTGGCCAAGGAAATCGAGCTGTACATCGAACTGCCGGCGCGTGCCTGCTTCCCGGAAGCATTTTTTGGCATGACGGTGCCGGAGGCGATCAAGGAAAAGAGCAAGGCTGAGTTGCTACTGGGGTTTGCCTCCCTGGCCAGGCACGGCAAATTCGCCCCTTATGTGGCTGGAGAAAGCTTGAGCATTGCCGACCTGTACTTCCAGTACAGCGTTTCACTGGCCAGTGCGGTCGGGCAGAAGGTGTTCGGGATTGATCTGTTGGCAGAAATGCCAGCGGCCAAGGCGTTGCTGGAGCGTCTGGGACAGAACCCCAACGTTCAGCGAATTGCGCTGGACAGAGAGGCGGCGATGCCAGCGTTCATGGCGATGGTCGCGGCCAGGAAGTAGTTCTGTGGTGTTCTGAAGTCAGTCATCGCGAGCAGGCTCACACACAGGGTTAGATGTGCGAACACATATCCAATGTTGGAGCGAGCCTGCTTGCGATGCTTTTGGCTTTTAGCGGCTGGCGAGCAACGCCTGGCCGCGAGCCACGGCAGCCTTCACCTGCGCCGGCGCGGTGCCGCCGATGTGGTTGCGGGCATTGACCGAGCCTTCCAGGGTCAGCACGGCGAACACGTCCTGGTCGATCTGGTCGCTGAACTTGCGCAGTTCTTCCAGGCTCATTTCCGCCAGGTCCTTGCCGCTGTCCACGCCATACTTCACGGCATGGCCAACGATTTCGTGGCAATCACGGAATGGCAGGCCGCGACGCACCAGGTAGTCGGCCAGGTCGGTGGCGGTAGAGAAGCCGCGCAGGGCCGCTTCGCGCATCATCGCGTGCTTGGGCTTGATCGCCGGCACCATGTCGGCAAAGGCCCGCAGCGAGTCGCGCAGGGTGTCGGCGGCATCGAACAGCGGTTCCTTGTCTTCCTGGTTGTCCTTGTTATAGGCCAGAGGCTGTCCTTTCATCAGGGTCAGCAGGCCCATCAGCGCGCCGAATACGCGACCGGTCTTGCCACGCACGAGCTCCGGCACGTCCGGGTTTTTCTTTTGCGGCATGATCGAGCTGCCGGTGCAGAAACGGTCGGGCAGATCGATGAACTGGAACTGCGCGCTGGTCCACAGCACCAGCTCTTCGGAGAATCGCGACAAGTGCATCATCGCGATACTGGCCGCCGAGCAGAATTCGATGGCGAAATCACGATCGGAGACGTTGTCCAGCGAATTGCCGCCAACCGCGTCGAAACCCAGGAGTTGGGCGGTGTATTCGCGATCGATCGGGTAGGTGGTGCCGGCCAGCGCCGCGCTGCCCAGCGGCATGCGATTGGTGCGCTTGCGGCAATCGACCAGGCGTTCGTAGTCGCGGCTGAGCATTTCGAACCAGGCCAGCATGTGGTGCCCGAACGTCACCGGCTGTGCGGTCTGCAGGTGGGTGAACCCCGGCATGATGCTGGCGGCTTCGCGCTCGGCCTGTTCCAGCAGGCCTTTTTGCAGGCGGGTGATTTCGGCCAGGATCAGGTCGATCTCGTCACGCAGCCACAGACGGATGTCGGTGGCAACCTGATCGTTACGGCTGCGGCCGGTGTGCAGCTTTTTACCGGTCACGCCGATGCGGTCGGTCAGGCGTGCCTCGATGTTCATGTGAACGTCTTCGAGGTCGATGCGCCAGTCGAACTGGCCGGCCTCGATTTCACCCTGGATAGTGTTCAGGCCATCGATGATGCTGTCGCGCTCGGCATCGGTCAGTACGCCGACCTTGGCCAGCATGGTGGCGTGGGCGATCGAGCCCATGATGTCGTGGCGATACAGGCGCTGGTCGAAGGTGACGGAGGCGGTGAAGCGGGCGACGAAGGCGTCGACGGGTTCACTGAAGCGGCCGCCCCAGGACTGATTGGTCTTGTCAGTGCTCATGAATTCGCTCGTATCGGCTTGAAGTAAGAAGGCGTGGAACGCTGGCGCGGATAATAACAGGGTTGCCAATCCTGTCGCTGACACTGGTCGATACGTTTTTTGGGGGGGCGAGAGCCCGGGCTCGGACAATATTCGCGCATTTTTGCCGAACGATATTTTCCAATTGAGCAATATCGTCCCGGCAACCGTCTACAGTTGGACAGTAGGACCAGCGCACTTCTCGGTGCAGCCGCTGGCTATAAGAAGAGTGGGGTGTTCATATTGCGTATCAGCAAACCCTGTGGCGATGCATCGCCAACGCGGGCCTGGGCCGCCAATCGCCCGGCAGATGAAAATTTAGCCGCCGGACCAACGGCACTTTTTGGCGCTCGCGCTAGTCTTAGCGTGGATCGCGGTGACGGACGTCACTTCACCTGTCTACGCTATCCTTGTGCGAGACTCACGCAGGAATCCAGCGCAATATGAATGTCCTGATCGTTGATGACGAACCCTTGGCCCGCGAGCGCCTGAGCCGAATGGTTGGCGAACTCGAGGGGTACAGTGTCCTGGAGCCTAGTGCCACGAATGGCGAAGAGGCGTTGGCACTGATCGACAGCCACAAGCCGGATATCGTGCTGCTCGATATCCGCATGCCCGGCCTGGATGGCCTGCAAGTGGCTGCTCGGTTGTGTGAACGCGAAACTCCCCCCGCCGTGGTGTTCTGCGCCGGGCCCGATGAATTTGCCGTGGAAGCCTTACAGGCCAGCGCCGTAGGCTATCTGGTGAAACCTGTGAGAACTGAACAATTACATGAAGCATTAAAGAGAGCCGAGCGCCCCAATCGTGCTCAGCTCGGCGCCCTGACCCGCCCCGCTGCCGAAAGCGGCAACGGCCCGCGCAGCCATATCAGCGCCCGGACCCGTAAAGGGATCGAGCTGATTCCGCTGGATCAGGTGGTGTATTTCATTGCCGACCACAAATACGTGACCTTGCGCCACGAAAGCGGCGAAGTACTGCTCGATGAGCCGCTCAAGGCCCTCGAAGATGAATTCGGTGACCGTTTCGTGCGTATCCATCGCAATGCACTGGTCGCCCGTGAGCGTATCGAGCGATTGCAACGCACACCCCTGGGGCATTTTCAGCTATTCCTAAAAGGCCTCAACGGTGATGCGCTGATCGTCAGCCGTCGTCATGTGGCTGGGGTACGCAAAATGATGCAACAGCTTTAAACAGCTGTTCGCAGGCCAATTTTACACCCGATTGCCGGACATCCGGGGCCAGGGAGGCCGAGTAGTATCTGATACAAGTCAAAGTGGATTTGGCTGAGCTGTTATTATCCGTCATATCTATTCAGTACGGATTGATCCATGTCCTCTCGCCAGATCCGCATCGCCACCCGCAAAAGCGCTCTCGCCCTGTGGCAGGCCGAATACGTCAAGGCCCGTCTTGAAGCGGCTCATCCGGGCCTGCTGGTGACCCTCGTCCCCATGGTCAGCCGTGGTGACAAGCTGCTTGACTCACCGCTCTCGAAAATTGGCGGCAAGGGCCTGTTCGTCAAGGAACTCGAAACCGCGCTGCTGGAAAATGAAGCCGACATCGCCGTGCACTCCATGAAGGACGTGCCGATGGACTTCCCCGAAGGCCTTGGCCTGTTCTGCATCTGCGAGCGGGAAGACCCGCGCGATGCCTTCGTTTCCAACACCTACGCCAGCCTGGATGATTTGCCCCGGGGCAGCATCGTCGGCACCTCCAGCCTGCGCCGCCAGGCTCAATTGCTGACCCGCCGCCCGGACCTGGAAATCCGTTTCCTGCGCGGCAACGTCAACACCCGCCTGGCCAAGCTCGACGCCGGCGAATACGACGCCATCATCCTCGCCTCTGCCGGCCTGATCCGCCTGGGATTCGAAGATCGCATCACCTCGGCCATCAGCGTCGACGACAGCCTTCCGGCCGGTGGCCAGGGCGCGGTGGGTATCGAATGCCGCAGCGGTGACAGAGAAATCCATGCGTTGCTGACACCTCTGCATCACCAGGACACCGCCACCCGCGTGACCGCTGAGCGAGCCCTCAACAAGCACCTCAATGGTGGCTGCCAGGTGCCGATTGCCTGCTACGCCGTGCTGGAAGGTGAGCAGGTCTGGTTGCGCGGATTGGTGGGCGATCCAGCCGGGGGCCTGCTGCTCAGCGCACAAGCCCGCGCCCCTCGCGGCGATGCCGAGGCGTTGGGTGTTCGAGTCGCCGAAGACCTGCTCAGCCAGGGTGCCGACGCCATCCTCAAAGCGGTCTATGGCGAGGCTGGTCACGAGTGATCGGTTGGCGCTTGCTGCTGACGCGTCCCGCCGATGAGGCGGCGGCGCTGAGCAGCCTTTTGGCCGAGCAGGGGATATTCAGTAACAGTCTGCCGCTTTTGGACATCATGCCCATTGCGGCCACTGACACAATGCGCCAGGTGATTCTGGCACTGGATCAGTTCTGCGCCGTTATTGTGGTCAGCAAGCCGGCCGCCCGGATCGGCGTCGAACTGCTCGAGCAGTATTGGCCAACACCGCCCGGTGTGAAGTGGTTCAGCGTCGGCGCGGCGACTGCGCAGATCCTCGAGGATCACGGGCTGGACGTGAGCTTCCCGGCAGAAGGCGATGACAGTGAAGCCTTGCTCGAACTTTCCCGACTGCGCGAGGCTATCGCACAACCCGATGCGCGAGTGCTGATCCTGCGAGGGGAGGGCGGACGGGAGTTGCTGGCTGAGCGTTTGCGTGAGCTTGGTGCTAGTGTCGAGTATCTGGAGCTGTACCGCCGGGGATTGCCGATTTATCCGCCGACACTGCTGCCGCAACGGATCCAGGCGGAACGCCTGAACGGGTTGGTGGTCAGCAGTGGACAAGGCTTTGAGCACCTGCATCAACTGGCCGGCGATGCCTGGCCGCAGTTGGCACGGTTGCCGTTGTTTGTACCGAGCCCCAGGGTTGCCGAAATGGCACGTGCCGCCGGGGCCAAAACAGTTGTGGATTGTCGCGGCGCCAGTGCCGCGGCCTTGCTGACGGCGTTGCGGGAGCATCCCGTACCCGTTTTCTGATGCAAAGGATGGATACGTGAGCGAAACAGCCTTGCCTAAAGATGACTCGCGACGGGTGCTCGATGCACCTGTTGATGCTCCTGTTGATGAAATGCCGCCGCCACCACCCGTTGCCGATCAGCGTCGAGGCAATGGTCTGGCAATCATCGCGCTGCTGTTGGGCGCGGCCGGTGTAGCGGTGGGCGGCTGGGGTGTCTGGCAGGTGCGTCACCTGCAGGCCAATAATCAGCAGCAACTGAGCCAGGTGCAGGCGCTGAATGACCAGGCGCAAAGCCTCAAGCTCAATGAGGAACGCCTGAGCGCGCGCCTTGCGCAATTGCCTCCCGCCGATGAACTGGAGGCACGCAGTCGTCTGGTGATTCAACTGCAAGGTGATCAGCAGCGATTGAACCAACGGTTGGAAACCGTACTCGGCGCCAGTCGCAAGGACTGGCGCCTGGCCGAGGCCGAGCACCTGCTGCGTCTGGCCAGCCTGCGACTGTCCGCCTTGCAGGACATCAGCAGCGCCCAGGCACTGGTCCAGGGTGCCGACGAGATACTGCGCGAGCAGAACGACCCGGGCTCCTTTGCCGCTCGCGAGCAGGTGGCCAAGACCCTGATCGCCTTGCGCAGCACCGAACAACCGGATCGCACCGGGCTGTTCCTGCGTCTGGGCGCGCTGCGCGATCAAGTGGCCAGCCTCACCGAGTTGGCACCGGAGTACAAGGACCGTGGCGATTCGTTGCTGGGCCTGACTGCCGATGGCGACGGTGCCAGTCGCTGGGCGCAATGGTGGGATCAGATTTCGCGCTACATCCGTATCGATTTCAATGCCGACAAAAACGTTCGCCCATTGCTGGCCGGCCAGAGCCTGAGTCAGGTACGCCTGGCCCTGAGCCTGGCGCTGGAGCAAGCGCAGTGGGCCGCACTCAATGGCCAGGCGGCGGTTTACTCCCAGGTGCTGGACGAAGCGCGGGACATCCTCAAGGGCAACTTCAACCCGGACAACGCACAAAGCAAAGTCATGCTTGAGCAGGTGGCAGAGTTGAGCGTGCAACCCGTCACGGTCGTCACGCCGGATATGACCGGCACCCTGAGCGCGGTGCAGGGGTATCTGGAGCGGCGCAACGTCAACGCCGAGGATTCGGTCAAGCCACTCGCCAGGCCTGCCGCGAATGCCGCGCCGGAGGCCACGCCATGAGACGCCTCTATGTGATCGTGTTCCTCGTGATCGCCGCTGCCGCTGCGCTGGGGCTGGCGATTGCCGAACACTCCGGCTACGTGCTGATTGCCTACAAGACCTTCCGCTATGAGTCGAGCCTGTGGGCTACCTTGGCGCTGGTGGCTGTGCTCTGGCTGGTGATCTGGGGCATCAAGTCGCTGATCGAGCTGGTGATGGCTTCCAGTGGCGTGGTCAATCCGTGGTCACGACGTAACCGCAGCCGTCGGGTGCAAGTGGCGATCGAGCACGGTCAACTGGACCTGGCCGAGGGTCGCTGGGCCAGCGCGCAACGGCACTTGCATCGGGCTGCCGAAGCCGAGCGGCAACCGTTGCTTTACTACCTCGGCGCTGCTCGTGCGGCGAACGAACTCGGCAACTACGAAGAAAGCGACAACTTGCTGGAGCGCGCCCTGGAGCGTCAGCCTCAGGCCGAGTTGGCGATCGCCTTGAGCCACGCCCAGTTGCAGACCGATCGCGGTGATACCGAAGGTGCCCTCGCCACCCTGCAAGCGATGCGTGAACGCCATCCTCATAACGCACAGACCCTGCGGCAGTTGCAGCGCCTGCTTGCGCAGCGTGGTGACTGGTCGGCGGTGATTCGCCTGCTTCCGGAGCTGCGCAAGGACAAAATTCTTCCGGCGGCCGAACTCGCCGAACTGGAGCGTCGGGCCTGGGGGGCGAACCTGTCCCTGGCGGCGCAACGGGAAGAAGACGGAACGGTGGGGCAGCAATCGCTTGAACGTGCCTGGCAACAATTGACTTCGGCACAGCGTCAGGAGCCGCAACTGGTGCTGGCGTATGCCGAGCAGTTGCGGCAACTGGGGGCTCAGGTCGAGGCCGAAGAAGTGCTGCGCACTGCGCTCAAACGCAGCTACGACAGTCATCTGGCACGCTTCTACGGACTGGTTCGCGGCAATGATCCGGCCCGTCAGCTGCAGGCCGCCGAAGGCTGGCTCAAGGACCATCCGGCTGATCCGGGCCTGCTGCTGACACTGGGTCGTCTATGCCTGCAAAACAGTTTGTGGGGCAAGGCCCGGGACTATCTGGAAAGCAGCCTGCGTGTACAGCGCAATCCGGAAGCCTGTGCCGAGCTGGCACGCTTGCTGGCGCAAATGGGCGATGCCGAGCGCAGCAACCAGCTGTTTCAGGAAGGCCTTGGGTTGTTGGATGAACGCTTGCTCGCGGCCCCTCTGCCAGTGCCGGTCCGCGCTTGAACCATTCGCTGGCGCCGGGCTCCGGCGCCTGAGCGATGACCTGCGGCGAGAGAGCAATCGCCCTCGCCTCCGTGCGATGAATCGTTGAAATTCAGTCGCAAAATTTCGTCGCGGGCAAAGTCCTACAGAGGACTACATTTTATCCTCTCGCCTGCGTCGGGATTTCCCTACACCTGTGCTGAAGTCTCCGTGGGCGCTTGCCTTGAAAGGCCGTCGCGCTTTCCTCTACCGTAATGGTCTGTCACTACTTTTACGGAAAAGCCATGTCTTTGGCCTGCTCACGCTCCTTGTTTTTCATGGCTTTCATTGCGGGTGCCCTGGCGATGGGTGTTTCCTATTACCTGGAATACGCAGTCGGCCTGCGGCCTTGCGGCTTGTGTCTGGTGCAGCGGTTTTGCCTGGCGCTCCTTACCGGTGTCTGCCTGATGGCTTCGGTCCATGGCCCCGGTCGCATCGGTAACGTTCTGTATTGGCTGCTCAGTCTTTGTTGCAGCCTGGCCGGCACTGTCACTGCATGGCGACAAGTCCTGCTGCAAAGCCTTCCGGCTGAACAGGTCGCAGCGTGCTCGACGCATCTGGCGGACCCGTTGACCAATTCGCCGTGGCTATCGGTCGTACAGCAAATGTTGAAGGGTGCTGCCGATTGCGTGGAAATTTCCTGGACGCTGTTCGATTTGAGTCTCACCGAGTGGAGCCTGCTGTTCTTTGTCGCGATGATGATTCTGGCCGTTTACCAGTCGCTGCGACTGGTCTGGACCCGCTATCAGCGACCACTCAGCGGCGAGTCGTCGCACCGGGCCCTTGCGGGCGATTAAACACTTGTATGAACTTTATCGCCTGCGTACCTTGAAGCCAGTGTCGTGCGGGCATAATCTGGCCCGCACGTGTCATTGGAATTATGTTGCTCGATGACGCTCTGCCTGAAATCGCCCCCGACGTAACAAGAGGGCGACGGGCATTGAGCAGCTGACCCACAAGGGAAGAGAGATCACCATGCTCGAAAGTTGTCAGAATGCTCAGGAACGCTGGGGTGGAGTGCACCTGCTGATCGATCGCTGGTTGCAGGAGCGCAAAGAGCTGATCGATGCATACGACAAGCTCGGTGCCGATCCAGAGACACTGTCCACGAATCGCAAGCCTTTGCAGGAGTTCTGCGGCGTGCTGGTCGATTATGTATCGGCTGGGCATTTCGAGATCTACGAGCAACTGACGGGGGAGGCCAAGGCCTTCAACGACAAGCGTGGGCTGGAGCTCGCCGAGACCATCTACCCGCGCATCGATGTCATCACTGAAAAGCTGCTTGCGTTCAATGACCTTTGCGACGAAGGCAAATGCGTTGCGCAGAAGTTCAAGGAACTGGGTGGCCTGTTGCACGAACGCTTCGAACTGGAAGATTGCCTGATCGAAGTGCTGCACACCGCTCACAAGGAAGCCGATCCGGTTCAGGCCTGAAGCGCTTCCTGCAAGACCCTGAAACGGCGTGCCAAGGCACGCCGTTTTTCATTTGTGTTGTCAGCCGGTAGCGCCGCGCAATTCGACTTCGAATACCAGCGGAGTGAACGGAGCGATCACGTCACCGGCACCGTCGGCGCCATAGGCTTGAGCCGATGGAATCACCAGTCGCCATTTCGCCCCGACCGGCATGTTTTGCAGCGCGCTGCGCCATCCGGCGATCACGCTGTCGAGGCTGAACCATTGTGGCTGACTGTTCTGATCGAACACCGTACCGTCGGGCAAGCGACCGATGTACAGCACCTGCACCTTGCCGTTCGGTCCGGCCTTGGCGCCAGTGCCTGGCGTCAACTCGGTCAGCAACACGCCATCAGCCAGTTCGCGCACGCCGGGTCTGGCTTTCTCCGTGGCGAGAAAGCGCTGCTCTTTTTCCAGTGCCATTTCGCTTTGCGGCCCGGCTGACTGCATGGCGATCCGGGCCTCATGCTCGGCCAATATCTGTTGGATCTGCTCGTCCTTCAGCGCCAGCGGTTTGCCCTGATAGGCCTGCTGCAATCCTTCGACCAGTGCCTGGAGTTGCAGGTCGGGAACCTCCTGGCGCAAGCGTTCGCCAAGGCTTGCACCCAGGCTGTAAGCGAGATCGCGGGCTTCATTTTCCTGCGTTGTTTCGCCGGCCTGGGCCACCGAAAAAAACACGCACAGCGATAAAAAAAGGTAGCGTGACATGATCACTCTCCGACCTGAATTGCGGGCGATTATGCCAGCGAGAATGCGCACAGCGGTGAACTGCTTTTGCGCTGATGCAGAAGTTTTTCAATCCTTTGCAACACAGCGCTTTCGATAGTGTCAACATGCCCTAGCGGCGGTTGCAGCAGAGGTCTAGTATGAGCCGCACGCACTTCAGCCAGGAGGTAAACCATGTCGGCCACCAAGAAGCCAGTAAACACTCCGTTGCACTTGCTCCAACAACTCTCGGGCAGCCTGCTCGAGCATCTGGAAACCGCTTGTTCCGAAGCCTTGGCTGATGCTGAAAAACTGCTCGCCAAACTGGAAAAGCAGCGCGGAAAAGCGCAAGAAAAACTGCACAAATCCCGCACCAAATTGCAGGACGCCGCGGCGACCGGAAAAGCCAAGGCACAAGCCAAGGCCAAGGGCGCGGTGAGCGATCTTGAGGAGCTGCTCGATGCCCTCAAGAATCGTCAATCGGAAACCCGTGGCTACATTCTGCAACTCAAACGCGATGCTCAGGAAAGCCTGAAACTGGCCCAGGGCATCGGTCGTGTACAAGAGGCTGTCGGCAAGGCGTTGTCCCTGCGTGCAGCCAAGCCTGCTGCGGCACCTGCGAAGAAAGCCGCCGCCAAACCGGCTGCTGCAAAAGCACCGGCCAAGCCTGCTGCTGCCAAAACAGCCACTGCCAAGCCAGTCGCTAAAACTGCCGCAGCCAAACCTGCTGCCAAACCGGTTGCGAGAAAACCGGCTGCTGCCAGCGCTGCAAAACCTGCGGCTAAAACCACGGCTGCCAAACCAGCCGCCGCCCGACCTGCCGCTGCAAGAGCTGCTGCTGCCAAACCAGCCGTGGCTAAAACCGCTGCCGCTAAACCGGCTGCCAAACCAACTGCAAAACCGGCCGCTAAACCAGCTGCCCGCACCGCGGCGGCGAAACCTGCTGCCAAGCCGGCTGCAAAACCTGTCGCTGCGAAATCGGCAGCAAAACCCGCTGCCAAGCCAGCGGCAAAACCTGCTGTAAAAGCGGCTGCCAAACCCGCTGCTAAACCTGCTGTAAAAGCGGCAGCAAAACCTGCTGCCAAACCAGCCGCAAAACCAGCTGCAGCGAAACCAGCCGTTGCCGCCAAGCCAGCCGCTGCCAAGCCAGTTGCCGCCAAACCGGCTGCTGCAAAACCCGCTGCAAAACCAGCAGCCAAACCTGCAGTGAAAAAGCCGGTTGCCGCCAAGCCAGCCACCGCGCCGGTTGCCAAGCCAGCCGCTCCGGCTGCGCCGGCAGCACCTGCTCCGGCAGCAACTACCTCGACAGCCGCGCCAGCGCCAACGCCTGCCGCAACTTCGAGTGTTGTAACCACCCCAGCCAGCGCTTCCTAAGTGCCGGTTACCGCGACGCGCAGCTGATGCAGCGCGTCGCGGTGCAGGTGGGCGGCTTCAGCTGCCACACCTTCCAGCCAGGCCGATAGATCGGTCTCGGCATTTTGCGGCCAACTCTGCGCCGCTCTCTCCAGCCGCAACAACAGATGCCGTTCGGCTTCCAGCTCCAGTGCCTTCACTTGTTCGCGCAAGGTATGCAAGTCGGCGTCTTGTGTGGCCGTAGCTTTCCACTGTGTGCGCAAGGCACGTAGCGGCCGCACGACATCGGTGTCCCAGGCGACAGCCACGCTGCGTAGTTGCTGCAAGCGCTGCTCATCGCAGGCCACGCCTCGTTGTCCCAGCCACGCACTGCACAGCAACAGGCACACATTGGCTCCCGCCGACTGCAATTGCAGGCAAGCCTGCTCAACACCCGGACGGGCGTAAGTGGTCAGGGAAAAGCTCCACAGGTCAGAGGACATAGTGCTACTCGCGCCAGTTGCGAGCGAAGCTGGTAGACTCCGCCGCCATTATGATTCGACTTCAGAACCTGACTTTACAGCGTGGCCCGCAACGTCTGCTAGAAGACGCCGAGCTGACCCTGCACGCCGGCCAGAAAGCCGGCCTCATCGGTGCCAACGGCGCCGGCAAATCGAGCCTGTTCGCCTTGCTTCGAGGCGAGCTGCACCCTGACTCGGGTGATTGCTTCCTGCCGGCCGACTGGCGTATCGCCCATATGCGCCAGGAGGTCGACACACTCGAGCGCCTGGCGGTCGACTACGTGCTCGATGGCGACCTGCGCCTGCGCCAGGTGCAACGCGACCTGGCGGCCGCCGAAGCGGCCCATGACGGTGCCGCTCAGGCCCGTCTGCACTCCGAACTCGACAGCGCCGACGGTTACACCGCCGACGCCCGGGCGCGCAAGTTGCTGGCCGGCCTTGGGTTCACCAACGAGCAGATGGATCGCCAGGTCGGGGATTTTTCCGGCGGCTGGCGGATGCGTCTGAACCTGGCGCAGGCCCTGATGTGTCCATCGGACCTGCTGCTGCTCGACGAACCGACCAACCACTTGGACCTCGACGCCATCATCTGGCTCGAAGAGTGGCTCAAGAGTTATCCCGGCACCCTGATGCTGATCTCCCACGACCGGGATTTCCTCGATGCCGTGGTTGACCACGTGGCCCACGTCGATCAGCGCAAGATCACCCTGTACCGCGGTGGCTACAGCGCCTTCGAGCGCGCCCGTGCCGAACGCCTGGCCCAGCAACAGCAGGCGTACGAGAAGCAGCAGGTGCAACGTGCACACATGGAAAGCTACATCGCCCGCTTCAAGGCCCAGGCCACCAAGGCCCGTCAGGCCCAGAGCCGGATCAAGGCACTGGAGCGGATGGAGGAGCTGACCGCTGCCCACGTCGATTCGCCGTTCGACTTTGTCTTCCGTGAATCGCAGAAGATTTCCAGCCCGCTGATCGACCTGTCCGATGCCCGTCTGGGTTACGGCGACAAAGCCGTGCTGGAGAAGGTCAAGCTGCAACTGACCCCGGGTGCGCGAATCGGTCTGCTCGGCCCGAACGGTGCCGGTAAATCGACCCTGATCAAGAACCTTGCCGGTGAGCTCTCGCCATTGGCCGGCCGCTTGACCCGTGGTGAGAACACCGTGGTCGGTTACTTCGCCCAGCATCAACTCGATTCTCTGGACTCCAAGGCCAGCCCGTTGCTGCACTTGCAGCGCCTGGCACCGACCGAGCGCGAACAGACCCTGCGCGACTTCCTCGGCGGTTTCGACTTCCGTGGTGCGCGAATCGACGAGCCGGTGCTGAATTTCTCCGGTGGCGAGAAAGCGCGCCTGGCGTTGGCCTTGATCGCCTGGGACCGACCGAACCTGTTGCTGCTCGACGAACCGACCAACCATCTGGACCTGGAAATGCGCCTGGCACTGACCATGGCCCTGCAGGAATTCAGTGGTGCGGTATTGGTGGTTTCTCACGATCGGCACTTGCTCAAAAGCACCACCGACAATTTCTATCTGGTGGCGGACGGCAAGGTCGAGGAATTCGACGGCGACCTGGAGGACTACACCCGTTGGCTGGTGGAGTATCGCCAGCGCAACGCCCCGGTCAGCAACACGCCGGTCAACCCGGACAAGACCGACAAGAAAGCCCAGCGACAGGCCGCTGCGGCGCTGCGCCAGCAACTGGCGCCGCACAAGCGCGAAGCCGACAAGCTTGAAGCCGAACTCGGCAAGCTCCACGAAAAACTGGCGAAGGTCGATACCAGCCTCGGCGACAGCGACATCTACGAACCGGCGCGCAAGAACGAATTGCGTGATCTGCTGGCCGAACAGGCCAGGCTGAAGGTGCGTGAGGCGGAGCTGGAAGAAGCGTGGATGGAAGCCCTGGAGTTGCTGGAAGGCATGCAGGCGGAGCTGGAGGCACTGTCCTGATGGATGCCTTCAAACTGCCGCTGCCTGCGGTGTGGGCCGAGCCGATCTGGCTTGGCGTGCAAATTCTGCTGATCCTGCTCGCCGGCTACTTCACCCAGCGCTTCGTCGCCAAAGGCCTGAGCCGCCTCGGTGAGCGTTACCCGTTCCCGCCGCAACTGATGATGCCGCTGCGGGGCGGATTGCGCTGGCTGATCATGGGCAGTGCGTTGATATTCGTCCTGGAACGACTCGGGGTCTCGGCAACAGTGCTCTGGACCGCGTTGTCCGGTTTCGTCGCGGTTGCGGCGGTGGCGTTTTTCGCCATATGGAGCGTGCTCTCGAACCTGCTGTGCGCGATCCTGATCTTTACCGTCGGCCCGTTTCGCATAGGTGACGTGGTCGAGTTGGTGGACACCACCGACAAACCCGGCGTCAAAGGCAGGGTGGTGGCGATCAACCTTCTTTACACCACGCTGATCGAGGCCGAAGAACTCGGCACTGGCAGCGCCATGGTGCAGGTGCCCAACAGTTTGTTCTTCCAGCGTTCGGTGCGGCGCTGGCGCGGGACGGATGTGTTTCCTTCCAGCGGGTTTGAGAAGTAAGGACTCTGTTGCCTGACAGATTGCTTTCGCGAGCAGGCTCGCTCCCACAGTTGATCTTCAGCGAACACAATTCTTGTGAGCAGCAGAGACCTTCCTGTGGGAGCGAGCTTGCTCGCGATGGGGGCCTCAAGTCAGCAGTCGCCCTGTCCTACAAAAAATCGGTAGTCATCCAGTCAAAGCCGCATTAGCTTAGACGTCTGTCACGAGTCTGAGTCGAGGTGTGCAATGGAGCTTCAAACATGGCTGGCGTTTTTTGCCGCCTGCTGGGTGATCAGCCTGTCCCCCGGTGCCGGCGCCATTGCGTCGATGTCCAGCGGCCTGCAATACGGTTTCTGGCGCGGCTACTGGAACGCCCTGGGCCTGCAACTGGGCCTGGCTTTGCAGATCGCCATCGTCGGTGCCGGTGTCGGCGCCATTCTCACGGCGTCGGCCACGGCGTTCTACGCCATCAAATGGTTTGGCGTGGCGTATCTGGTATACCTCGCGATCAAACAATGGCGCGCGCTGCCCAACGATATGAGCGATGACGCGGCGCTGCGACAGATCGGCAAGCCGATGTCCCTGGTGTTCCGTGGTTTCCTGGTGAACATCAGCAACCCCAAGGCGCTGGTGTTCATGCTGGCGGTGCTGCCGCAGTTCATCGACCCCCATGCTCCACTGCTGATTCAGTATCTGGTAATCGGCGTGACCATGGTCTGCGTCGACCTGATCGTCATGGCCGGCTACACCGGTCTGGCGTCCAAAGTGCTGCGTCTGTTGCGCACACCGAAACAGCAAAAACGCATGAACCGCACCTTTGCCGGGCTGTTCATCGGGGCGGCGGCGTTCATGGCGACGTTGCGCAAGGCCGCCGTTTAAAACGGCGACTGACAAAAAAGGCGACCCTGGTGGTCGCCTTTTTCGTTTGGGGAGCAATTCCAGAAACCAATGCAATTACGAAGAAGTATCAACAAAGCTTGAGCGAAACCCCTCTGGCGTTAACAATATGTAACTTCGTATTTCCAATTGAGATTCATTCATGATTGCCCCCTCCCGTTTCCTGGCCTGGCTGTTGCTGCCGCTGTTGGCTGCGTGCAGCTTTCAACTGCTGGCCGCTCCCGCCGAAGGTGCACCGCAGGCGCTGCACTTGCTCGATTACATCGGCGTGGATTACCCGGACACGGTGCAGGCGGGCAGCATCACGGACCCGGCCGGATTTCGCGCGCAGCAAGAATCGCTCAAGACGCTGGGGAGTCTGATTGCAGCCATGCCGGCCAAGCCGGAAAAAGCCGCGCTGGAGCAAAGCCTGGCTGCGCTGGGAAATTCCGTCGGTGCCCGTCAGGAGGGTACCGGGGTCACTCGCCAGGCCCGGCAACTGAGTGCGAAGCTGGCCGTGGCCTATGAAGTCAGCCAGGCCCCGGTGATTACACCGGACCCGGCGCGTGGCGCGCCGCTGTACGCTCAGCATTGCTCGGTCTGCCATGGCGATACAGGGGCCGGCGACGGCCCGGCGGGTGTCGGCATGACGCCTGCGCCCTCCAATCTGCGTGATACCACACGACTGGATCGACTGAGCCTCTACGCGATCTACAGCACCTTGGGCCTGGGCGTTGAAGGGACCGACATGCCGGCCTTTGCCGATCAACTGGATGATCGTCAGCGTTGGGACCTGGCCACCTATATCGCCAGTTTCAGTGTTGACCCGGCGGCGGGCAAGGCTGAAAAGACCTACAACATCGCCGATCTGGCTCGTCAGACCCCGGCCGAAATACAGGCCGTCGAAGGCCCGCAAGCCGCCGCGACCTTCCGTGCCCAGCGGGCGCAACCGCCGCAGGTCAAGCGTGGCCCGGCGCAACTGCTCGACTACACCGCGGCCACTCTGGACAAGAGCATCGCGGCGTATCGTTCGGGTGAACATGATCAGGCTTACGACTTATCGGTAGCAGCGTATCTGGAGGGCTTCGAACTGGTTGAGAGCTCGCTGGACAACATCGACGCCAACGTGCGCAAAGACACTGAAAAATCCCTGATGGCCTACCGTCAGTCGTTGCAGGACGGCCTGCCGGTGAGCGAGGTCGAGCAGCGCCTGGACGTGGCCAAGGACAAGTTGAAGGCATCGGCGGGTCTGTTGGGCAACGAGGGTTTGAGCTGGTCGCTGAGTTACATTTCCGGCCTGCTGATTCTGCTGCGCGAAGGTCTGGAAGCGATTCTGGTGCTGGCGGCGATCCTCGCTTTCCTGCGAAACACAGATCAACAGGCGGCGGTGCGCAGCGTTAACCTCGGCTGGGGCCTGGCGTTTGTGGCGGGGCTGGGCACTTGGGCGCTGGCAGCCTATGTGATTGACGTCAGCGGTTCACAACGCGAATTGCTGGAAGGCGCGACGGCGTTGTTCGCCAGCGTCATGGTGCTGTGGCTGGGTGTGTGGATGCACGATCGTCGTCACGCGGCGGCCTGGCAGGACTACATCAAGACCAGCCTGGTGGGCGGCGGCGGGCGCTTCGGTTTTGCGACCCTGGCGTTCTTCTCGGTGTATCGCGAATTGTTCGAAGTGATTCTGTTCTACGAAACCCTGTGGTTGCAGGCAGGCCCCGCGGGGCACAACGCCGTGCTAGCCGGTGGGGCCACGGCACTTGTGCTGCTGGTCGGCCTGGCCTGGGTGATTTTGCGCGGTTCGGCGAAGTTGCCGCTGGCGCTGTTCTTCAGCATCAATGCCGGTCTTTTGTGCGCCTTGTCGGTGGTGTTTGCCGGACATGGCGTGAAAGCGCTGCAGGAAGCCGGGATTTTCGGCACGCGGCCGGTGCCGTTCTTTGACTTTGAATGGCTGGGGATCCATGCCGATGCGTATTCGTTGAGCGCCCAGGCTATGGCGATCATTGCGATTGTCGTGTTGTACGGTCGTAGCCGGGTGGTTGAGAGGCAGCGGGTGCAGGTTTCTTAAACGGCATTCGCTTCGCTCATATTCGCGAGCAGGCTCGCTCCCACAGGATTGGGTATAACCTGTGGGAGATTCTATGGTTGAGGAAAAACCAATGCGTGTGTGGATCGATGCCGACGCCTGTCCGCGGGCTGCCAAGGATCTGGTGGTGAAGTTCGCCCTCAAGCGCCAGTTCGAAGTGGTGCTGGTGGCCGGGCAGCCGCAGATCAAGCCGGGGCTGGCACTGGTCAAGCTGATCGTGGTGCCGAGCGGCCCGGATGCGGCCGATGACTACCTGGTGGAGCACGCGGTGCCTGGTGAGTTGGTGATCTGCAGCGATGTGCCGCTGGCCGATCGCCTGGTGAAGAAGGGCGTGGCAGCGCTCGACCCACGGGGCAAGGAGTTCGATGCGCAGAACATGGGTGAGCGGCTGGCGGTTCGCAACCTGTTCACTGATTTGCGTGAACAGGGGCAAATGGGCGGTGGACCGGCGCCGTTTGGCGACCGTGAGAAGCAGGCGTTCGCCAATGCGCTGGACCGGATATTGACCAGGCTTACCCGAAAAGCCTGAGCCTGCCAGTGACCCCTGTGGGAGCGAGCCTGCTCGCGATAGCGGACTTACAGACAACAATGTGCCGGCCCCATCGCGAGCAGGCTCGCTCCCACATTTTTAGAGGGTGTCAGGCGTCGTTTTCGTGGGTCAGTTCGAGCACGCGGTCGACCAGTTTATTGATGCCTGACGCCGCTTCACTGATCGATTGCGCCAGCATGTAGGCCGGGGTGCTCACCAGTTTGCGTGCCTTGTCCTCGACGATCTCAGTGACCGCGCAATCGGTATGGGTCGCGCCCATCTTGTTCATCGCGGCAGCCGTGTCGGTATCGTTGCCAATGGTGCAGGTGACGCCCGGGCCGTAGATCTTTGCCGCCAGGGCAGGGGAGATGCACATCAACCCCACCGGTTTGCCGGCCTCGGCAAAGGCTTCGGTCAGTGCCAGGACATCCGGTTGAACGGTGCAACCGGCGCCTTCGATGGCGAAGCTGGACAGGTTCTTGGCCGAGCCGAAGCCGCCGGGCACGATCAGCGCATCGAACTCATCGACGTTCGCGTCACGGATATCCTTGATGTTGCCCCGGGCAATCCGCGCCGACTCCACCAGCACGTTGCGCGATTCGGGCATTTCTTCGCCGGTCAGGTGGTTGATCACATGCAACTGCGCGATGTCTGGTGCAAAACACTGCACTTGGGCACCGCGCTGGTCCAGGCGCAGCAGGGTGATGACGCTCTCGTGGAGCTCGGCGCCGTCGTACACGCCACAACCGGAAAGGATCACTGCAACTTTTTTGCTCATGGGCTTTTCTCCAGATTCATGGCGTTAAATGTCCACTAATTTGTCCTGCGTTGCCATAGGGTTAATTCACGGCTGCACATAGCATCTGTCCTCAAGATTCCGATCAGGGCGCGTCATGGACTTCATTCTGTATGCGGTGCCGTTTTTCTTTGTGCTGATCGTCTTCGAGTTGCTGGCCGACCGTTGGAGCGGGGTAAGCAATTATCGGGTGGCGGACGCGATCAACAGCATCAGCACCGGCGTGCTGTCGACCACCACGGGTCTGTTGACCAAGGGTGTGGGGCTGGTGATCTACGCCTTTACCCTCAAGCACCTGGCGCTGTTCGAGCTGTCGGCCGACAGCGTCTGGACCTGGGTGTTTGCCTTTGTCTTCTACGATTTCTGCTACTACTGGCTGCATCGCATGGGCCACGAGCGCAACATCCTCTGGGCCGCCCATTCGGTGCATCACCAGAGCGAGGACTACAACCTGTCCACGGCGTTGCGCCAGACCAGTACCGGATTCCTGTTGAGCTGGATCTTCTATCTGCCGATGGCGGTGTCCGGCGTGCCGCTGCCGGTATTCGTCAGCGTCGCGGCGCTGAACCTGCTGTACCAGTTCTGGGTGCACACGCGGCACATTCCCAAGCTTGGCTGGTTCGAATGGTTCTTTGTCACGCCGTCCAATCATCGGGCTCACCATGCGCAGAACGCTCTCTACATGGATCGCAACTACGGCGGCGTGTTCATTATTTGGGACCGCCTGTTCGGCTCGTTCCAGGAAGAAGACGACAACGAGCCGGTGGTCTTCGGCGTGACCACACCGCTGGCGAGCTGGAACCCCGTGTGGGCGAACGTGCAGTTCTACGCGCAGTTGTGGGCAGACGCGTGGCGTACCGAAAGCACCTGGGACAAGCTGCGGATCTGGTTCATGCGCACCGGCTGGCGCCCGGCGGACGTGGCGGCCAGATACCCGATGAACAAGCCGCACCTGAGCCAGTTTCGCAAATTCGAGGTGGCGCTGGACGGGCGTCAGCAGCTCTACGTCTTCTTGCAGTTCTGCGTCTATATTGCGCTGGGCAGTTACTTGATGAATCTTGAGGCGAAGCTGCCAGTCGCCGCCCTGGTGTTGGGCTGGGGGACGGTGGCGTTCGGTCTGTTTGTACTGGGCGTGGCCCTGGAGAATCGCCCGTGGGCGTTGAAGCTGGAGCTGGTGCGGCTGGCGTCGAACCTGCCATTGGCATGGCTGGCCCCGATGGTGGGGCTGTGGCCGGCCAGCGTCGTGGGCTGGGTCGGCCTGTTCAGTTACAGCCTGTTGAGCGGCGTCGGTCTCTACTGTTGCAGGAACCGCATCACTCGGCTGGCGTCGTAGGACCTTCAGTGTTGGTCCGCGCAGCTTTCAGGGCTTGTTCGTCGGCGTAGACCTGCTTGGCCAGGCGGGCATTCTTGAAGCGCCGACGCAGCCACAGCACGAAGCCCAGGACCAGCAGCGCGCCAAGCACCCAGAGTTCATACTTCTTCACACTGCCGAGCATACCTTCGAGCACCGCGCCGAAATGGTAAGCGGCAGCAGCGAGGGCAGCGGCCCAGATCGCCGCGCCAATCCCGTTGAGCAGCAGGTAACGGCCCGGCGGATAGCCCGACAGCCCGATGGCCACCGGCATGACCGTGCGCAAACCGTAGACGAAGCGAAAACTCAGTACCCAGATGTCCGGGTGCTTGCGAATGTGTTCCAGCGCCCGGTCGCCCATCATCTGCCAGCGGGGTTTGCGCGCCAGCAGTTTGCGGCCGTGCTTGCGTCCCAGGAAATACCACAGTTGGTCGCCGGCATAACTGCCGAAGAAGGCCACGACCACTACCAGGTTGATGTCCATGTATCCACGGAACGCGAGGAAGCCCGCGAGCACCAGGATGGTTTCGCCTTCGAAGAACGTGCCTAGAAAAAGGGCAAAGTAGCCGAAGTCATGCAGAAATTGTTGGAGCATTGTCTGGGTGCTGGCGAAATGAACGCGCAGCCTAACCCTTCGGACACATTCAGGAAAGTGTCCAAATGTGTCTCGACGTGAACATTTCCTACAACGACAATGGAATGCGACTACCTGTCGCAGCGTGCACATAACTGTCACGCGTTCGTCATAATGGCCGCTTATAACTGTCACGCTCGCACGTCTGCGGGCTCAGGAGTCTGCCGTGAGCTTTACCCCCGCCAACCGTTTGTTCCCAGCAACCCGCCTGCGCCGTAATCGCCGTGACGACTTTTCGCGTCGTCTGGTGCGGGAAAACGTCCTGACCGTCGATGATCTGATCCTGCCGGTGTTCGTGCTGGATGGTGAAAACCGTCGCGAAGCGGTGGCTTCGATGCCGGGCGTCGAACGTCTGACCATCGACCTGTTGCTGGAGGAAGCGGCCAAGTGGGTCGAGCTGGGGATTCCGGCGCTGGCACTGTTCCCGGTGACGCCCTCGGAACTCAAGTCGCTGGACGCCGCCGAAGCGTGGAACCCCGAAGGTATCGCCCAACGCGCGACCCGTGCGTTGCGTGTGCGATTCCCTGAGCTGGGGGTGATCACCGACGTCGCCCTGGACCCGTTCACCACCCATGGCCAGGACGGCATCCTGGATGAAGAAGGCTACGTGCAGAACGACATCACCGTCGACGCACTGGTCCGGCAAGCCCTGTCCCACGCCGAAGCCGGCGCTCAGGTCGTGGCCCCATCGGACATGATGGACGGTCGCATCCAGGCGATCCGCGAAGCCCTCGAAGTGGCCGGTCACGTCAACGTGCGGATCATGGCCTACTCGGCCAAGTACGCCAGTGCCTATTACGGTCCGTTCCGCGATGCGGTCGGTTCGGCGCTGAACCTGGGCAAGGCCAACAAGGCCTCCTATCAGATGGACCCGGCCAACAGCAACGAAGCCCTGCACGAAGTGGCGGCGGACTTGTCAGAAGGTGCAGACATGGTCATGGTCAAGCCGGGCATGCCGTACCTGGACATCCTGTGCCGGGTAAAAGAAGAATTCAAAGTGCCGACGTTTGTTTATCAAGTCAGCGGCGAATACGCCATGCACATGGCGGCGATCCAGAATGGCTGGTTGAGCGAAGGGGTTATCCTCGAGTCCCTGACCGCTTTCAAACGTGCAGGGGCTGATGGCATCCTGACGTACTTTGCCGTTCGTGCCGCTCAATTGTTACGAGAGCAAAAATAGCCCTCCCAGGAACATTCGATGAATACCGAAGTACTCACTGAAGTTGCCGTAAAAGACGCTCAACCTGTGGTGGAACAGGTCGCCGAGACCCCGCCGGCGCTGGAGCCAGCTCCGCCCGCGGCGGTCGTCGAAACCGCCGTGACAGCGCCAGCGCCGGTGCTGGCCATTCCCGGCCTGGATGACAGCAGCCTGTACATCCACCGCGAGCTCTCGCAACTGCAGTTCAACATCCGCGTGCTGGAGCAGGCGCTGGACGAGTCCTATCCATTGCTGGAGCGGCTGAAGTTTCTGTTGATCTTCTCCAGCAACCTGGACGAGTTCTTCGAAATTCGCGTCGCCGGCCTCAAGAAGCAGATCACCTTTGCCCGTGAACAGGCCGGTGCCGATGGTCTTCAACCGCATCAGGCCCTTGCACGCATCAGCGAGCTGGTCCACGGTCACGTCGATCGCCAGTACGCGATCCTCAACGATATTCTGTTGCCGGAACTGGAAAAGCATCAGGTCCGCTTCATCCGTCGCCGTAACTGGACGACCAAGCTCAAGACCTGGGTCCGCCGCTATTTCCGTGACGAGATCGCACCGATCATCACCCCGATCGGCCTCGACCCGACTCACCCGTTCCCGTTGCTGGTGAACAAGAGCCTGAACTTCATCGTCGAGCTCGAAGGCGTCGACGCCTTTGGTCGCGATTCCGGTCTGGCGATCATCCCGGCGCCACGCCTGCTGCCGCGCATCATCAAGGTGCCGGAGGAAGTCGGCGGCGCTGGCGACAACTATGTATTCCTGTCGTCGATGATTCACGCCCACGCCGATGACCTGTTCCAGGGCATGAAGGTCAAGGGTTGCTACCAGTTCCGCCTGACCCGTAACGCCGACCTGGCGCTGGACTCCGAAGACGTCGAAGACCTGGCCCGCGCCTTGCGCGGCGAGCTGTTCTCCCGTCGCTACGGCGATGCGGTGCGTCTGGAAGTGGCCGACACGTGCCCGAAACACCTGTCTGACTACCTGCTCAAGCAATTCAACCTGAGTGAGTCGGAGTTGTATCAGGTCAACGGTCCGGTGAACCTGACGCGGCTATTCAGCATCACCGGCCTGGACAGTCAGCGCGAGCTGCAATACCTGCCGTTCACCCCGCAGATTCCGAAACTGCTGCAGAACAGCGAGAACATTTTCAGCGTGGTCAGCAAGCAGGACATCCTGCTGCTGCACCCGTTCGAGTCGTTCACCCCGGTGGTCGACCTGCTGCGCCAGGCCGCCAAGGACCCGCACGTGCTGGCGGTGCGCCAGACCCTGTACCGCTCCGGCGCCAACTCGGAAATCGTCGATGCGCTGGTGGATGCGGCGCGTAACGGCAAAGAAGTCACGGCGGTTATCGAATTGCGCGCGCGGTTCGACGAAGAGTCCAACCTGCAGCTGGCCAGCCGTCTGCAAGCGGCCGGTGCGGTGGTGATCTACGGTGTGGTCGGCTTCAAGACCCACGCCAAGATGATGCTTATTTTGCGGCGCGAAGCGGGTGAAATCGTGCGTTACGCGCACCTCGGTACGGGTAACTACCACGCCGGCAACGCCCGCCTGTATACCGACTACAGCCTGCTGACCTCCGACGACGCCTTGTGCGAAGACGTCGGCAAACTGTTCAGCCAGTTGATCGGCATGGGTAAGACGCTGCGCATGAAGAAACTGCTGCACGCGCCGTTCACCCTGAAGAAGGGCATGCTCGACATGATTGCCCGGGAAACCCAGTTCGCCCTCGACGGCAAACCGGCGCACATCATTGCCAAGTTCAACTCGCTGACCGATCCGAAGATCATCCGCGCGCTGTACAAGGCCAGCCAGTCAGGCGTGCGCATCGATCTGGTGGTGCGTGGCATGTGCTGCCTGCGGCCGGGCATCGCCGGGGTTTCCCACAACATCCACGTGCGCTCGATCATCGGCCGCTTCCTGGAACACACCCGGGTCTTCTACTTCCTCAACGGTGGCGATGAGCAGATGTTCCTGTCCAGTGCCGACTGGATGGAACGCAACCTCGACAAGCGCGTTGAGACTTGCTTCCCGGTGGAAGGCAAGAAGCTGATCATGCGGGTCAAGAAAGAGCTGGAGTTGTATCTGACCGATAACACCCACAGCTGGAGCCTGCAGTCGGACGGCCGTTACATCCGTAACACACCGACCGGCAACCAGAACCCGCGCAGCGCCCAGGCGACGTTGCTGGAGCGTTTGGGTAGTCCGATTCTGGCTGTGCGGTAACGGGAGTCAGCGGGTGAAAAAAGGGCGATCCATGTGGATCGCCCTTTTTGCTGTAGGAGCGAGCTTGCTCGCGAAAAACGTGAGGGCAACGCGTATCCAGATAACACGCGTTATCGTTAGCCTCCATCGCGAGCAAGCTCGCTCCTACAGGGGGATTAGCGAGCGCTCAACACGATATCGACCCGGGTCAGCCATTGCGCTTCGATTTCGAAGTCGGCCTGGGTCAGCTGGTTTTCGTCCAGCCAGTTTTCCGGGAACACCACTTCCAGGCTGTTGCCATGGGCGTTCAGTTCCACCTGAGGCATTTGCTGGGTGCCACGGATGTGGTGGAACAGGATCGCAAAACGCAGCAGCACGCACAGGCGAATCAGCTTGATGCCGTCATCGCCGAAATCGGCGAACTTGTCCTTGGGAATGTTGCGTCGGTGGCCGCGTACCAGCAGCGCGAGCATCAACTGGTCTTCGCGGGAGAACCCGGCGAGGTCCGAGTGCTCGATCAGGTAGGCGCCGTGCTTGTGGTACTGGTAGTGAGCGATGTCCAGGCCCACCTCATGGACCTTGGCTGCCCAGCCGAGCAGTTCGCGCCAGACGCCGTCTTCCAGATCCCAGTCCTCGGCCACCTGATCGAACGCATGCAGTGCTTTGCGCTCGACCCGTACCGCCTGTTCCTGATCGACGTGGTAGCGCTCCATCAGCGAAGTGAGGGTGCGTTCGCGCACGTCTTCGTGATGATGGCGGCCCAGCAGGTCATAAAGCACACCTTCGCGCAGGGCACCTTCGCAGTGATCCATGCGTTGCAGTTCGAGGGAGTCGAAGATTGCTTCGAGGATCGCCAGGCCCGCCGGGAAGATCGCCCGGCGATCCGGTTTGATACCTTCGAAATCGATTTTCTCGACGTCGCCCATCTTGATCAGTTTGCGCTTGAGCCAGGCCAGGCCTTCGGCGTTGACCTCGCCGGTACCATGACCGCCAGCCTTCAGCGCCAGACCGATGGCGCGGATGGTGCCCGAGGAGCCGATGGCTTCATCCCAGGTCAGGCGGTGCAGGGCGTGCTCGATGCTCATGATCTCCAGCCGCGCCGCGGTGTACGCCTGAGCGTAACGGGCCGGGGTGATCTTGCCGTCCTTGAAATAGCGTTGGGTGTAGCTGACGCAGCCCATTTGCAGGCTTTCGCGCAGCAGCGGTTCGAAGCGCTGGCCAATGATGAATTCGGTACTGCCGCCACCGATGTCGGCCACCAGGCGTTTGCCCGGGGTATCGGCGAGGGTGTGGGACACGCCGAGATAGATCAGGCGCGCTTCTTCACGGCCGGAAATGACTTCCACCGGGTGGCCGAGGATTTCTTCGGCGCGATGGATGAATTCGGCGCGGTTGCGGGCTTCACGCAAGGCGTTGGTGCCGACGATGCGAACGGCGCCGGTAGGCATACCGCTGATCAGTTGGGCGAAGCGCTTGAGGCAATCGAGCCCGCGCTGCATCGATTCTTCGCTGAGATGGCGCTCTTCGTCGATGCCGGCGGCCAGCTGAACCTTCTCCCCGAGACGCTCGAGAATACGGATCTCGCCGTTCTGGGCTTTGGCCACGACCATGTGAAAGCTGTTGGAGCCCAGGTCGATTGCTGCGATCAGGGACAGATTCTTGGCTTTGGATTGCGGCATGGTCAGGGGTCTCGGTCGATAACCTCGACATCGTGCCACGATCAAAGGCTGGCGCCAACGCGCAGTGTTCAAAGCCTTGATCCAGTGCATGCAAACGGTGACCGCTGCGCGGTCAATCGCTAGCAGGCTAGCTCCCACATTGGAATGCGTCCCCCTGTGGGAGCTAGCCTGCTAGCGATGGCGGCCTTCCAGACACCGAAGATCTGTCAGCCCGCCGCCTCAACCGTCCCAATGAAGTTCGCCAGCTCCGCCGTCTGCGGATTGGCAAACAACACTTTCGGGTCGCCCACCTCATGCACCTTGCCCATGTGCATGAACACCAACTTATCCCCAACCTCCCGGGCGAACCGCATTTCGTGGGTAACCATGATCAACGTCATGCCTTCCCTGGCCAGTTGCCGGACCACGCTCAGCACTTCATTGACCAGTTCCGGGTCCAGCGCCGAGGTAATTTCGTCGCAGAGCAAAACCTTCGGCGACATCGCCAGTGCCCGGGCAATCGCTACACGCTGTTGCTGCCCGCCGGACAAGCGATCCGGGAAAGCATCGAACTTTTCCCCCAGTCCGACCCTTTCCAGCATCTGCCGCGCCAGTTCGGCGGCCTTGGCTTTCGGTACTTTCTGCACCACTTGCGGCGCGAGCATGACGTTCTCGCCGACGGTCAGGTGCGGGAACAGGTTGAACTGCTGGAACACCATGCCGACTTTCTGCCGCAGGCTGCGCAGGTCGGCGCGGGCGGCGTCGAGGTACTCGCCGTCGACTTCGATCACGCCGTCGTTGATCGATTCCAGGCCGTTGAGGGTGCGCAGCAGGGTGGACTTGCCCGAGCCGCTGCGGCCGATGATCGCCACCACCTGGCCTTCCTCGATGCTCAGGTCGATGCCTTTGAGCACATGGTGATCGCCGTAGTATTTATGCAGGGCGGAAATTCTAAGCAGAGGCATGCAGTCTCCTTTCCAGATAGCGCGCACTGAGCGACAAGGGGTAGCAGAGCAGGAAGTAGCCGAGGGCGACGAGGCCGTAGACCATGAACGGTTCGAAGGTGGCGTTGGCGAGCATGCCGCCGGTCTTGGTCAGCTCGGTGAAGCCGATGATCGAGGTGACGGCAGTGCCTTTGACCACTTGCACCGAAAACCCCACGGTCGGCGCCACGGCGATGCGCAACGCCTGAGGCAGGATCACATGGCGCAATTGTTCCAGCGGGGTCAGCGCCAGGCTCGATGAGGCTTCCCATTGGCCGTTTGGAATCGAATCGACGCAACCGCGCCAGATCTCCGCCAGATAAGCGCTGGTGAACAACGTCAGTGCAATCGCCGCCGCCATCCACGGCGAAATCTCTATCCCGGCCAGCGCGACGCCGAAAAACACCAGGAACAACTGCATCAATAGCGGTGTGCCCTGGAACAGTTCGATGTAAGTGCGGGCGAAACTGCGCGGCAGGGATTTTTTCGAGATGCGCATGATCATGATCAACAAGCCGATCAGCCCGCCGCCAATGAACGCCACCAGCGACAGCGCCAGCGTCCATTGCAGACCCATGAGCAGGTTGCGCACGATGTCCCAGAAGGTGAAGTCGCTCATCGGCTGCTCCTTGCAATGAAGCGGTGGCCGATCCAGTTCAATAGCTGGCGGATCAGTAGCGCCATGCACAGGTACAGCAGCGTGGTGAGTGCGTAGGTTTCAAAGGCGCGGAAGTTGCGCGATTGAATGAAGTTGGCGGCGAAGCTCAGCTCTTCGGTGGCGATCTGCGAGCAGACTGCCGAGCCGAGCATGACGATGATGATCTGGCTGCTCAGCGCCGGCCAGACTTTGCCCAGTGCCGGCAGCAGCACCACATGACGGAACGCTTCGAAGCGTGTCATCGCCAGTGCCGCGGCGGCTTCCAGCTGACCCCGGGGAATCGCCTGGATGCCGGCGCGGATGATCTCGGTGGAATAAGCGCCGAGGTTGATGACCATTGCCAGCACCGCCGCCTGCCATTCGGAAATCTGCACGCCCAGGGACGGCAAGCCGAAGAAGATGAAAAACAACTGCACCAGGAATGGCGTGTTGCGGATCAACTCGACGTAGACCGCGAAAATCCCCGCGAAAGGCCGGATGTTCCACGCCCGCACCAACGCCCCGACGATGCCCAGCCCCACGCCGAGCAAAGCGCCGATGGCGGTCAGCTCAAGGGTGAACAGCGCACCGCGCAGCAACAGGTCGGTGTTGTTCACCACCGGCAGGAAATCGAACTGATAAGCCATAAAACGTCTCCAGCGCGCCGAATCAGAGATCGGCCGGCAACGGTTCTTTCAGCCAGGTCAGGGCGTTCTTTTCCAGCGCGCCGTCGCTCTTGGCGGTCACGAGGATCTGGTTGACCTTGCCCAGCAGCGCCGGCTCGTTCTTGTTGACGCCGACGTAGACCGGCGAATCCTTGAGCTTCAGTTTCAGCGCCGGCACGCGTTTCGGGCTTTTCTCGCTGATGGCGACCATCACCACGTTGCCGCTGGCGATCAGGTCGACTTGCCCGGCCAGGTACGCGGCAATGGTCGAGTTGTTGTCTTCGAAACGCTTGATGGTCACGCCTTCGGGGGCGACCTTGGTCAGCTCGATGTCTTCGATGGCGCCACGGGTGACGCTGATGGTCTTGCCCTTGAGGTCGTCCAGGCTCTTGATGTCGGCGTCTGGCGGACCGAACACGGCGAGGTAGAACGGCGCGTAGGCACGGGAGAAGTCGATGACCTTTTCACGCTCCGGGTTCTTGCCGAGGCTGGAGATCACCAGGTCGACCTTGCCGGTGGTGAGGAACGGGATGCGGTTGGTGCTGTTGACCGGGGTCAGTTCGAGTTTGACCTTGAGCTGGTCGGCCAGCAGTTTGGCTGTATCGATGTCGAGGCCGCGGGGTTTCATGTCCGGGCCGACCGAACCGAAGGGCGGGAAGTCCTGGGGCACGGCCACCTTGAGGACGCCGCGCTTGACCACATCCTCCAGGCCGTCGGCGTGGGCGGGTGCCTGGCTCAGCATCAGGCTGGCAAACAGGGCTTTGATGAGGGCGCTGTAACGCTGGGTCATGGAAAATCTCCGGATCGGCAAGAAGTGATTTCTGCGGATCGACAGAGCATGGGCCATGCCAACTTAGGGTTTTGGGGGCGCCAGAGCGCGGTTTTGCTGGTGCCGAACGGTCTTACTGGTCTGAACAGTCAGGTTGTATTTCGCACTCCGATAGCGCAGCCAGGAAAATTGCCGAACCCCCATGGGGCACGACTTGCCGGGCGTCGTGAATAGCTTTACAACTGGGGCCACCTTGGCCTGGTTCGTCTGGAAAACCATGAACTCGATCTCTCGCGCCGTACCTGAAGTGGCGCTGCAAGCCATCCGCAAACTGATTACCGAACAGGGCTTCGGGCCGGGGGATGCCTTGCCCTCGCAACGGGGCCTGGCGGTGCAATTGGGGGTCAGTCGGGCGTCGTTGCGCGAGGCGTTGTCATCGCTGAGCGCACTGGGCGTCATCAGCATCCAGCCGGGCAAAGGCGTGTTCGTGCAGTCGCCGGTGGAGTTGCCGCGCGGCGATGCGGTGCCGGGCTGGCCGTTCGCGGCACAGGCTTCGCCGCTGGACATCTTTCAGTTGCGCTATGCGCTGGAAGGTTTTGCGGCGGGGTTGGCGGCCGTAACCTTGAGCACCGACGAACTCGATGCACTGGAAGACAATGTCGCCGCCATGCGCAACGAGTTGAAGTCCGGCGACTTCGAAGCCGCGGCCCGCCTGGATTTCGAATTCCACCGCCGCATCCTGCGGGCCAGCGGCAATCAGGCGATGCTGAGCATCCTGACCGCCAGCGCCGACATCTTCCTGGAAAGCCAGAAGCTACCGTTCATCCGGGTCGAGCGGGCCATGGAAACCTGGCAGGAGCACCGCAAAATCCTTCGTGCGCTGGCCCGCCGAGCGTCTGGCGCCGCGCAAAAGGCCATGCAGGAGCACGTACGCAATGCCGCGTTGCGCACCGGAATCGCGTTCATCGCTCCCGTCACTTCATGACCTGAGCTATACCCAAACTCATGAATCACCATAGCGAGACTCAATCATCTGCACCTTCCTGAACGAGGGAAGGGCAGCTATGATGGGCCACGTTTTTTTGCTTACAACCTGGAGAATTCCATGAGCAGCGATCTTATCAAACACGTTAGCGACGCTAGCTTCGAGGCCGACGTACTCAAGGCCGAAGGCGCTGTACTGGTCGACTACTGGGCTGAATGGTGCGGCCCTTGCAAAATGATCGCTCCGGTTCTGGACGAAATTGCCGAGACTTACAAAGGCAAGCTGACCGTTGCCAAGCTGAACATCGACGAAAACCAGGAAACCCCGGCCAAGCACGGCGTACGTGGTATCCCGACCCTGATGCTGTTCAAGAACGGCAACGTTGAAGCGACCAAAGTCGGCGCACTGTCGAAGTCGCAACTGGCTGCCTTCCTCGACGCCAACATCTAAGCGTCGCTGCAAAGTATCCTGAAAAAGCCCCGCAAATAGCGGGGCTTTTTGCGTATTCAGGGCTAGACGCTCCTAAACTCAGGTGGTACATTCGGCCCCGCACTGGTTTCTCCACTGCCCCCTGCTAGCCGTCGCCGACGCACTCCTTTTCGAATAAGTACGCGATCCTGTCGCCTTCTCTGCGGCGCGGCCTCATTAAGCCAAAAGCTTAATTTCCCCCCTCCATAAATGATTACGTCATTCCTATATGAATCTGACTGAACTCAAGCAAAAGCCGATTACCGAACTGCTCGAATTGGCCGAACAGATGGGCATAGAAAATATGGCCCGTTCGCGCAAGCAGGACGTGATTTTCTCCCTGCTCAAAAAGCACGCTAAAAGCGGCGAGGAAATCTCCGGTGATGGCGTGCTGGAGATTCTCCAGGACGGCTTCGGCTTCCTGCGCTCCGCTGACGCTTCCTATCTCGCCGGTCCAGACGATATCTACGTCTCGCCGAGCCAGATCCGTCGTTTCAACTTGCGCACCGGTGACACCATCGTTGGCAAGATCCGTCCTCCAAAGGAAGGCGAGCGTTATTTCGCGCTGCTCAAGGTCGACACGATCAACTTCGACCGTCCGGAAAACGCGAAAAACAAGATTCTCTTCGAGAACCTGACTCCGCTGTTCCCGACCGTGCGCATGAAGATGGAGGCCGGTAACGGTTCCACCGAAGACTTGACCGGTCGTGTCATCGACCTGTGCGCCCCGATCGGTAAAGGCCAGCGCGGTCTGATCGTTGCACCGCCGAAAGCGGGCAAGACGATCATGCTGCAGAACATCGCCGCGAACATCGCGCGTAACAACCCAGAAGTTCACCTGATCGTGCTGCTGATCGACGAACGTCCGGAAGAAGTAACCGAAATGCAGCGCACCGTGCGCGGCGAAGTGGTTGCCTCGACGTTCGACGAGCCGCCAACCCGCCACGTGCAGGTTGCCGAAATGGTGATCGAGAAGGCCAAGCGCCTGGTCGAGCACAAGAAAGACGTGGTGATCCTGCTCGACTCCATCACCCGTCTGGCTCGCGCCTACAACACCGTGATCCCGAGCTCCGGCAAGGTACTGACCGGTGGTGTCGATGCCCACGCCCTGGAGAAACCGAAGCGTTTCTTCGGCGCGGCGCGGAACATCGAAGAAGGCGGCTCGCTGACCATCATCGCCACCGCGTTGGTTGAAACCGGCTCGAAGATGGACGAAGTGATCTACGAGGAATTCAAAGGCACCGGCAACATGGAGTTGCCGCTGGATCGCCGTATCGCTGAAAAGCGCGTCTTCCCGGCCATCAACATCAACCGTTCCGGTACCCGCCGCGAAGAGTTGCTGACTGCCGACGACGAGCTGCAGCGCATGTGGATCCTGCGCAAGCTGCTGCATCCGATGGATGAAGTCGCTGCCATCGAGTTCCTGGTCGACAAGCTGAAAACGACCAAGACCAACGATGAATTCTTCCTGTCGATGAAACGCAAGTAACATCGCCCGTTGAGTTCAAGAGAATGGCGCCCCGGTGGGGCGCCATTTTTTTTGCCTGCAATTTTTTGCCCGGACCATGGGAGGTTTTTGATTGGCCAGGGTCAGTTGGTTAGCACTTCAACCAGCCGCGTCAGCAGTCATCTCCGGGGACGATGCTCAAGCGCGCTGAAACAACGATCTGACTGGTTTAATTTTTATGAGCTCACTGGCTTATCGAAGGGATATCGACGGCTTGCGCGCAGTGGCGGTGATCGCTGTCGTGCTGTTTCATTTTGGCGTTCCGGGGTTTACCGGCGGCTTTGTCGGCGTGGACGTGTTTTTCGTGATTTCCGGTTACCTGATCACGTCGATCATCTGGAATCAGCGCCAGACCGGGCAATTCAGCTTCGTCGATTTCTGGGCCCGGCGTGCGCGGCGGATTTTGCCGGCGTTGTTCGCGATGATCGTCGCGGTGCTGGCGGTCGGCTGGTATTTGCTGGCACCGAAGGATTACGAGGAACTGGGGCGGTCGGTGCGTTACCAGGTGATGTTCGTGTCCAACATCCTGTTCATGCGCCAGGACGGCTATTTCGATGTCGCCTCCGATCTCAAACCTCTGCTGCACACCTGGTCGCTGGCGCTGGAGGAGCAGTTTTACATTGTCTTCCCGTTGCTGCTGACACTGCTGTCGAGTCGTCTGAAACACTGGCGGCCGGCGCTGTTCGGCGTATTGCTGCTGTCTTTTGGCTTGAGCGTGTGGGCCGTCGCCCATCATCCGGAAAAAGCCTTCTTCCTGCTGCCGATGCGTGCGTGGGAGCTATTGGCCGGTGCGATGCTGGCGGTAGTGCCCAAGTCTGCATGGCGTCTCAAGCCGATGGCGGCGCAGTGGCTGAGCCTGTTTGGCATGGTGCTGATCCTGTTGGCGGTGTTCGGTTATGACAAGGCCACGCCATTTCCTGGCGTCGCGGCGTTGCTGCCGGTGCTTGGCGTGGTGCTGATGATTTTGACCAACGGTCATCGTGAAACCTGGATTGGTCAGTTTTTGAGCAGTCGGATAATGGTAGGCCTCGGCCTGATTTCTTATTCCTGGTACCTGTGGCACTGGCCGGTGTTCGTATTCTCCCGCTATGCCAGCGTCAGTGAACCGGGTGCTTTCGACAGTGCCGGGTTGATTCTGCTGACGCTGGTGCTGGGTTATCTGTCGTGGAAGTTCGTCGAAACCCCGTTTCGTGAGCGTCGCCTGTTCGCTGGACGCCGGCAGATTCTGCTCGCCGGCGCCTGCGGTGTCCTGGTACTCGGCCTGGCCGGGCAGACCTTGCGATGGACCGACGGCATGCCGTGGCGTCTGTCTGACCAGGCCCTGCAATACGCCAAGGGGCGCGAATGGCGGCCAGAGCTCATGGCCTGCCTGGCCGATGACAAGACGCCGGATGACAAATTGTTCTGCCGTTATGGCGCGCAAAACCGCCTGCCCCCAGCGCTTGTCTGGGGCGATAGCCATGCCACGGCGTTGATTCCGGTTTTCAACGAGGGGGCCAAGACCCATGGCGTCAACGTGATGCTCACCAGTTCTGCTGGTTGTTTGCCTGTCGAAGGCCTGGAGCATGATGCGCGTTGTGCGCGGTTCAATCGACGCGTTGAACAGGCCTTGAAGCCGCAAGCTGTCGCCGATGTGGTGTTGGTCGCGCACTGGAGCCTGTACCTCTACGGCGACGGCAAAGGTGATCTGGGCCACGCGCTGAAAAACACTGATGGGCACTACGACCGCGCCCGTGCCGAACAACGTCTGGCCGATGGCTTGCGTGCACGAGTCGCGCAATTGCGTGCCGGCGGGCATCGGGTCTGGCTGGTAAAAGAGGTGCCGTTGCAGGCCTTCAGTCCACCGTATCGTCTCACCCGTCTGGCAATGCTGGCCCGTCCTGTCGACGATGTCGGGCTGGCACTCGCAGAGCACCACACGCGCCAGGCATTCATCAGTCAATTGTTCGCACAACTGGCGCAAGACCCGGCGGTACAGGTGGTGGACCCGGCGCCGAGGTTATGTGATGCAAACGGCCTGTGCCGCGCCGAACGCGGCGGCTACTCGTTGTACACCGATGACAATCATCTCTCGGAAGTCGGTGCGCGGTGGGTGGCGCCGATCCTCGAACCGCTGTTTGTCAGTCTGCAAGCCGAGGTAAACCCGGGAAATGCATCCAGATAAGCAGCGATAAGCTGCCAGCGGCCGGCAGAGCAGGTAGGATGTACGCCTATTTTTCGAGTGCCATCATCAATGAAATTCAAGGATCTTCGGGATTTCGTGCAGCAGCTTGAGCAGCGCGGAGAGTTGAAACGCATCCAGATTCCCGTCTCTCCAGTGCTGGAGATGACCGAGGTGTGTGATCGCACGCTGCGTGCCAAAGGCCCGGCGCTGTTGTTCGAAAAGCCGACAGGCTATGACATCCCGGTGCTCGGCAACCTGTTCGGCACCCCTGAGCGGGTCGCCATGGGCATGGGGGCCGAGTCGGTCAGCGAGCTGCGCGAGATCGGCAAGCTGCTGGCGTTCCTCAAGGAACCCGAGCCGCCGAAAGGCCTGAAGGATGCCTGGTCCAAGCTGCCGATCTTCCGCAAGATCATTTCGATGGCGCCCAAAGTCGTCAAGGACGCGGTGTGCCAGGAAGTGGTCATCGAAGGCGACGACGTCGATCTGGCCATGCTGCCGGTGCAGACCTGCTGGCCGGGCGACGTCGGTCCGTTGATCACCTGGGGCCTGACCGTCACCAAAGGCCCGAACAAGGATCGCCAGAACCTCGGCATCTATCGTCAGCAGGTGATTGGCCGTAACAAGGTCATCATGCGCTGGCTGAGCCACCGTGGCGGCGCGCTGGATTACCGCGAGTGGTGCGAAAAGCACCCGGGCCAGTCGTTCCCGGTTTCCGTGGCCCTGGGCGCTGACCCGGCGACCATCCTCGGTGCCGTGACCCCGGTGCCCGACAGCCTTTCCGAATACGCCTTCGCAGGCCTGCTGCGCGGTAACCGCACTGAGCTGGTGAAGTGCCGTGGCAACGATCTGCAAGTGCCGGCCACCGCCGAAATCATCCTCGAGGGCGTGATCCATCCGGGCGAAATGGCCGATGAAGGTCCGTACGGCGATCACACCGGTTACTACAACGAAGTCGACAGCTTCCCGGTATTCACCGTCGAACGCATCACCCACCGGATCAAGCCGATCTACCACAGCACCTACACCGGCCGTCCGCCGGATGAGCCGGCAATCCTCGGCGTGGCATTGAACGAAGTGTTCGTGCCGATCCTGCAGAAGCAGTTCCCGGAGATCACCGACTTCTACCTGCCGCCCGAAGGCTGCTCGTACCGCATGGCCATCGTGACCATGAAGAAGTCGTATCCGGGCCATGCCAAGCGGGTAATGCTGGGTGTCTGGTCGTTTTTGCGACAGTTCATGTACACCAAGTTCGTTATCGTTACCGACGACGATATCAACGCCCGGGACTGGAACGACGTGATCTGGGCCATCACCACGCGCATGGACCCCAAGCGCGACACGGTGATGATCGACAACACGCCGATCGACTACTTGGACTTCGCCTCGCCGGTGTCCGGCCTGGGGTCGAAAATGGGCCTCGATGCCACGCATAAATGGCCGGGCGAAACTACCCGTGAATGGGGGCGGGTCATCGTCAAGGACGATGCCGTGACCCAGCGGATCGATGCCATCTGGAATCAGTTAGGAATAGATTGATGCGTGTAACCTTGCAGCCCTCCGGAGCAGTGCTTGAGACATTGCCCGGCGAGCGGATTCTCGATGGCGCGCGACGTCTGGGCTACGAATGCCCGCAAAGCTGCCGCAACGGCAATTGCCACGTGTGCGCGGCGCTGCTGGTGGAAGGACGGGTCGAGCAGGCCGGCGATGTGCGCGACCATGGCGAGTTCTACACTTGCATAGCGGAGCCGCTGGAAGACTGCATCGTGCTGTGGGATGGCGTGCTCGCGCTGGGAGAACTGCCGGTGCGCAGCGTGTCGTGTCAGGTCATTGAGTGCAAGGAGGTGGGCGGCGACACCTGGCGCGTGCGTCTGCGGGCTCCGGCCGGCAAACCGCCGCGCTACCACGCCGGTCAGTACCTGATGATCGAACGCGAAAACGGCGAAAAATCCGCCTTCTCTCTCGCCTCGGCCCCGCATGCGGGGCGCGACCTGGAAATCCACGTACTGGCGCGCGAATCCAGTGCGTTGAATCTGATTGAACAGCTGCAGCGCAACAACATGGTGCGGGTCGAATTGCCGTTTGGTGATACCCACCTGGAGGAGTTGCCGGACGGTCCTCTCGTGCTGATCGCCGCGGGTACCGGCATGGGCCAGGTCCATGGCCTGATCGAACATTGCCGGGCCTCGGGTTTCAAGCATCCGGTGCATCTGTATTGGGGCGTGCGTCGTCCTGAAGATTTTTATCAAATCGAGCATTGGGACGAATGGCTGAAGTTGCCCAACCTGTTCCTGCACAAGGTCGTCAGTGATCAATGCGGTTGGGAAGGGCGGTGCGGCATGTTGCATGAAGCGGTCTGTGAAGACTTCCCTGACCTCAAGCCGCTGCACGTATACGCCAGTGGCTCTCCGGCCATGGTCTACGGCACGCTGGATGCGCTGGTGGAAGCGGGGATGGACGCTCACCAGATGCGCGCCGACGTTTTTGCGTATGCCCCCAGATCCTGATATTGCCCCTCCACACTTTAGGAGCGAGCCTGCTCGCGATGGACTCAAGAGCGCCGCGGACAGCCTGACTCCCCGCGTAATCGTTAACGATCATCGCGAGCAAGCTCGCTCCTACAGGTTATAACTCTCTATATAGCCTATCGGTATTTATAATCTTTTATAAATCTCGGTAGGTTATATCTCATTCAGGCATTTAAATAAGTGCGGTGCCATGGCATTCAAATTGCCTTAAAACTTATGTGCCTTATTGTTACAGCTGTGCGTTCTATTAAGTAATTCTTCACCCGCGGGGAGCTGAACGCTATTCGCCATGAGCGCCATTGAATCTGCTTTTTTGAATCTGGCTTACCCTCCGCGGCTCGATCTGGGACCGCAGCTCACTCACGAACAATTGCTCGGCTCGATGCAATCGACCATGGCGCGCCACAAGGGTGGGCCGGTCTGGTTGTTTGCGTATGGTTCGCTGATCTGGCGCCCTGAATGCACGGCGGTTGAGCGGGTTCGCGGCCGGGTGCATGGCTACCATCGCGGGTTATACCTGTGGTCCCACGAACATCGCGGCACACCGGAAATGCCCGGGCTGGTGTTTGGCCTGGATCGTGGCGGTTCTTGCAGCGGTTTCGCCTATCGCTTGCCAGAGGAGCAACTCGAAGCCTCGCTCTATGCACTTTGGCAGCGCGAGATGCCTTTCCCGTCCTACCGCCCGCGCTGGCTCAACTGCCGTCTCGAAGATGGCAGCCAGGTACAGGCATTGGGTTTTGTGCTGGAGCGACACCTGCCCAGCTATGCTGGCAACTTGCCAGACCATGTGCTGAGCCATGTGTTCGAAAACGCCTGCGGGCGCTACGGCAGCACTCGCGATTATGTCGAGCAGACCGCGCACGCCCTGCGCAGCCACGCCATGCCAGACCGGAATCTGGAGGCGCGGCTCAAGCGCTGTAAATCAAAGGCCGATCAAGCGAGTGCTTCGCGGCCCTGACTGGCGATTTGTTTGTGCCGTAGTGTCGGGGCCAGAAAGGCCATCGCCAACAGGCAGGCGCCGACCAGCAGCACGAAGCCGCCGTCCCAACCGAAATGGTCCACGGTGTAGCCCATTGCTGCACTGGCCGCGACCGAACCGCCCAAGTAACCGAACAGACCGGTAAAGCCCGCCGCCGTACCGGCCGCTTTCTTCGGGGCCAGTTCCAGCGCCTGCAGGCCGATCAGCATCACCGGGCCGTAGATCAGGAAGCCAATGGAAAGCAGTGCGATCATGTCGACCATCGGATTGCCGGCCGGGTTGAGCCAGTAAACCAGCGTCGCAACCGTCACCAACGCCATGAACACCATGCCGGTCAGGCCACGGTTGCCACGGAAGATCTTGTCCGACATCCAGCCGCACAGCAGCGTGCCCGGAATACCTGCCCACTCGTAGAAGAAGTACGCCCACGAGGTCTTATCCACCGTGAAACCCTTGGCTTCCTTGAGGTAGGTCGGCGCCCAGTCCAGCACGCCGTAGCGCAGCAGATAGACAAAGACGTTGGCCAGGGCGATGTACCAGAGCATTTTGTTGCGCAGCACGTATTTGACGAAGATTTCCTTGGCGCTGAATTCCTCTTCGTGGCTGGCGTCGTAGCCTTCCGGGTAGTCGTTCTTGTATTGCTCGATCGGCGGCAGGCCAACCGATTGAGGGGTGTCGCGCATGGTCACAAAGGCAAACACCGCTACCGCCAGCGCCACGGCTGCCGGTACGTAGAACGCGGCGTGCCAGTCATTGAACAGGCCCATGCCGATCAGGAACAGCGGGCCGATCAGGCCACCGCCGACGTTATGCGCCACGTTCCACACGGACACCACGCCGCCACGTTCCTTCTGCGACCACCAGTGCACCATGGTCCGGCCACTCGGCGGCCAACCCATGCCCTGCGCCCAGCCGTTGATGAACAGCAGAATGAACATCATGGTCACGCTGGACGTCGCCCACGGCGCGAAACCGAAAACGAACATCACCCCGGCCGACACTAACAGGCCGAACGGCAGGAAGAAGCGCGGGTTGGAGCGGTCGGACACCAGGCCCATCAGGAACTTCGACAGGCCGTAGGCAATCGCAATGGCGGACATCGCCAGACCCAACTGACCACGGGAGTAGCCCTCGTCGATCAGGTACGGCATGGCCAGGGAGAAGTTCTTGCGCAGCAGGTAGTAACCGGCATAGCCAATGAAAATGCCGGCGAAAATCTGCCAGCGCAGGCGTCGGTAGGTGCTGTCTATTTTTTCTTCAGGCAATGGAGCCTGATGTGCGGCAGGACGAAAGAAAGCAAACATTCAAGAGCTCCAGATTTCTTGTTTTGACTGCGGATACGAATGTTACAGTTTCGTTACCGAAAATAGCACCGGTTCTCATCGGCAAAACAGCGGAAATGTTGGATATCGCGCGTTCCTTTATGAACATGTCGCTCAGATGTAAGTGAGGGGCGTTGTAGGAAGCGTTACCTGTTTAGTTAGCGGGCGCTTGATGTACCTGAATTAGGGCGGGTCTTTAGGAAACGTCCTTCGTTTAAAGCGGAAGTCATGGCGTTATGCCGAATGCCCCGGCGCTTTAACCTTTTTGCTGTTGCCAGGTCTGGCGTTGCAGGCGAAGGGAGAGGGACATGCGGTGGTGGGTATGCGTGCTGTTGTTGGTGGCGTCCATGGATGTCAGGGCCGGGGAGGTGTTCCTGATACCCGAGAATAATCCGAAGCCGGTCTATCCGGTGGCGCTGCATCGGGCGGGTGTCACCGGCATGGTGCGTGTCAGTATGACGGTGAAGGCCGATGGATCAGTCAGTAATGCCGTTATTGTGCAAAGTGCACATCCCGAACTCGAAGAGGCGTCATTGGCCGCAGTCAACCAATGGCGATTCAAGCCGTGGACAATTACCGAGGATCAGCCTGCGCAAATCATTGTGGTCGCCCCCATGGAATACAGGCTGGACAGAGAACATTCCTTCCACGTCAACAAGGAATTGGAGCGGCTGAAATGCAGTGCTATTGCAGGGGCATCGTTGAACATTGCCACTTCCTCATGGGTGGACCTGCCGGTTTTCAGCTGGACCCGTAGTTACCTGACTCACTCGCTTTCACCGACGCAATTGCCGGAAGAGAAACGTCTGGCTCTGATTGCCAAGCTCAACGCCAGCGTGCGTTCGATTGTGCAGCGGTGTAACGCACATCCGGCGAGTCGGTATGTGCGGTTTTTGCCGGAGGAGATTCGGGTGTTGCTTTGACGGCAAAAAGAGCGCGGCTAAATGGCCGCGCTTTTTTACAGAGAGATTCAGCGAACCTGCACCACCACTTTCCCGACCGCTTTACGCTGGCCAAGGTCATTGATCGCCTGCGCCGCATTGCTCAGCGGATACACCTGGGACACCAGCGGCTTGAGCTTGCCTTCGGCAAACCAGCCAAACAGTTGCTGGAAGTTCGCCGCGTTGTCCTGCGGTTGGCGTTGGGCGAACGAACCCCAGAACACGCCGAGCACTGCCGCGCCTTTGAGCAGAGCCAGGTTGACCGGCAATTCGGGAATGCGCCCGCTGGCGAAGCCGACCACCAGCAGTCGGCCGTTCCAGGCGATGGCGCGGATGGCCTGGTCGAACAGGTCGCCGCCGACCGGGTCGTAGATCACGTCGGCGCCCTGGCCGTCGGTCAGGCGCTTGATTTCGTCCTTCAGGCTGGTTTCGCTGTAGTTGATCAGTTCGTCGGCGCCGGCGGCCTTGGCCACGGCGAGTTTCTCTGCGCTGCTGGCCGCGGCGATCACCCTGGCGCCCATGGCTTTGCCGATCTCTACTGCCGCGAGGCCGACGCCACCAGAAGCACCGAGCACCAGCAGGGTTTCACCCGGTTGCAGGTTGCCGCGTTGCTTGAGCGCGTGCATCGAGGTGCCATAAGTCATGCTGAAGGCAGCGGCGGTGTTGAAGTCCATCGATGGCGGGATCGGCAGCACGTTGTAGCCCGGCACGGCGACCTGCTCGGCAAAGCTGCCCCAGCCGGTCAGGGCCATGACCCGGTCACCGACTTTCAAGTGACTGACTTTTTCACCCACTGCGCTGACCACGCCGGCCGCTTCACCACCCGGTGAAAACGGGAAGGGCGGCTTGAACTGGTATTTGCCCTCGATGATCAACGTGTCGGGGAAGTTGACCCCGGCGGCGTGCACCTCCAGCAGGATTTCATTTTTCTTCGCGACAGGACTGGCGACGTCTTCCAGCACCAGCGATTCGGCAGGGCCGAAGGCTTTGCACAGCACGGCTTTCATCAGGGCTATTCCTTTGGGAGTGATGGCCGATAAGTGTAGGTGTGTGGGTCGACGGGTCAACGAGCATGCCCGGCCCTGATAGTCAGCCATAAGCTTGTGCTTGCGCGGCGGGTCGTTATGCTAGGCCGCAAACCGGATAAGGAGCGAATTTTGAAAGCGTGGATCATGTTGATGCTGGCCCTGTTTCTGCCTGTGGCAGCGGTGGCCGAAGAAGCCAAAGAAGATGCTGCTCCGAAGGTCAGCTACATCACCCTGAGCCCGCCGTTCGTGGGTAACTACGGGTTGGACGGCACGCCGAAACTGAAGGTCTACAAGGCTGATGTGGCGTTGCGGGTGACCGGTGACGAGGCCGCCAAAGCGGTGAAGGCCAATGAGCCGTTGATCCGCAATCAATTGGTCGCGCTGTTCGCCCAGCAGACCACCGAAACGATGAACAACGTCGAGGCCAAGGAGAAACTGCGTCAGGAAGCGCTGAAGCAGGCCCAGCAGGTGATGAACGATGAAACCGGCAAACCGGTGGTTGAGGATCTGTTGTTCAACAACCTGATCATTCAGTAACTCTTTTATTGCCTGTGCCGCCGTCTTCGCGAGCAGGCTCGCTCCCACAGGGGATCTTCAGTGAATGTAGATCCAGTGTGGGAGCGAGCCTGCTCGCGATAGCATTCTAAAGATGCTGCAAATCCTACGGTTTTAGGGCAATCACCGCCGCCCACTGCTCCGTCGTCACCGGCATCACCGATAACCGCGAGCCTTTCTGCACCAGCGGCAACTCAGCCAGCGCTGTCTGCTGCTTCAGATAATCCAGTTTCAGCACCCGGGCAAAGGTCTCGACATGCGCGACATCAATCGCGCTCCAGGCGTTTTTGTCCGCAGTTGCCTTGGGGTCGTAGTAATGACTTTCCGGCTCCAGCGCCGTCGGGTCCGGATACGCGGCTTCGACAATCCTGCCGATTCCGGCGATGCCCGGCTCAGGGCAGCTGGAATGATAGAAAAAGAACTCATCCCCCACCGCCATGGCCCGCAGGAAATTGCGTGCCTGATAGTTGCGAACCCCGTCCCAGCGCGCTTTGCCGAGCTTTTCCAGCCCTTTGATCGAGAGTTCGTCGGGCTCGGATTTCATCAGCCAATAGGCCATGTCTTTTGCTCCTTGCGTGGTGATTGAGCAGCTTGTCGGCGATTTTATGACAAACCGACAGTCGGTTGGCGTCAGCATTTGCGCAGCGGTTCACGTTGTCGCAAAATGCCGGCCTTTAAAGCTTGACGCTGCTGCACGGCCTACAAACGGAAACCGCTGCTGTCATCGTGTTGATGTGCCTTTGGGGGGCAATCGATGAAACGCAAACCGGATTTACTATGGATTTTGGTCATTTTGTTTGGCCTTGGCGTCGTGACCACTGGCTATGCCCAAAGCCTGTGGGCCAACAAGACCGATGCACCGGTCGAGCTCGCCCAATTGCAGCAACAGTCGACAGCCTTCAAGCGCTGATCCTGTTGCCTCGGCGCCGCTGATCGAAGTGGCGCCTAACCTGCGTAATACCAGGCCTTGTCCGTCACCGTTCCTTGCAGCGGGACATCCCAGCTCGCCTGAGCCAATCGCGCCACCTTCTGACATTCATGGGCCAGCCCCAGCAGCGTCGGCTTGCGCCAGTCGTTTCGTCGCGCCAGGTAGGCCAGGCTCCGGTCGTAGAAGCCACCGCCCATCCCCAGGCGTCCGCCGACATCGTCAAAACCCACCAATGGCAACAGCACCAGATCCAGTGCCCAGATTTTGCGCTGCCGGGCGAGGTTGGCCCGAGGTTCGAGAATGCGGAAGCGGTTGGGTTTGAGTTTTTCCCCGGGACGGATGCGCTGGAAAACCATTTTGGTTCGCGGCCAGGCGCTCAGCACCGGTAGATAGGTGGCTTTGCCCCGGCGTTGTGCGGCGCGCAGCAACAGGCGCGGATCGATTTCACCGTCGGTGGGCAAGTAGAGGGAGATGTGCCGGGCGCGACGGAACAGCGGTTGCTGGGCCAATTGCTTGTACAGCCCGCGAGCGGCCTGGCGCTGCTGACTGGGAGTCAGTGCGCGGCGGGCCTTGCGCAGCATGCGTCGAAGTTGCGGGCGGGGGAGCAGCGCAGGTTCGGTCATGTATTCGGGCTTCAACAGTGCGGATACGTGAAGCGTACCCGTAAAAACGCCAATGCCGGTATCAGAACCGGCATTGGACTGAAATCAGGCTCCCCGAATGTGCCGCTGTCGACTTAGCCCTTGAACCCGAAAGTTCAAGGTGGAAGATGCAGTAGGCTTTAAGGCTTTCCGTCTAGCGGACATGCACACCAGCCCAACGTGCAACCTCCAGGGTATAGCAAATCGGCTCAGGGACATCGCCAACTGGCAAGCACCCCAGGGAGTGAGGGGATTATACCGCAAGCGGCGGCGCGAATCAGCCTTTGGTGACGTCCGGATCGGTGGCGAGTGCCAGATCGACGCGATCGAGCAGGTCACGCACCTGTTCGCGGGTCGAACCGCTGGCCTGGATATCCGGGCGTTCTTCCTTGTGCAGCAGGTCATGGGTGATGTTCAGCGCGGCCATCACGGCGATACGGTCGGCACCGATGACTTTTCCGCTGCTGCGGATCTCGCGCATCTTGCCGTCCAGATAACGGGCGGCGCTGACCAGATTGCTGCGCTCTTCCTGAGGGCAGATGATCGAATACTCTTTGTCGAGGATCTGCACGGTGACGCTATTGCTTGAACTCATGAGTCTTGCTCCAGGGCCTTGAGGCGCGAAATCATCGATTCGACCTTACGCCGGGCGATTTCGTTTTTTTCAATGAGGTGCGCGCGTTCCTCGCGCCAGGTCTTTTCCTGAGCTAGTAAGAGTCCGTTTTGACTCTTAAGTTGCTCGACTCGTGTAATCAGCAGTTCGAGTCTGGCCATCAGCGCTTGCAGGTCGGTGTCTTCCATTGTCTTCACTGTCTGATGGGTGTTGGACTTGTAGGAGCGAGCTTGCTCGCGATGAACCTGGGAGCACCGCGGGGCGTCAGGTACCCCGCGTTATCGTTGGCGACCATCGCGAGCAAGCTCGCTCCTACAGGGGTAGTCGATGTAGGATACAAGGCCTTCATTCTAGACATAGCGCCGTCTGGCGCCTAGCTGCCCATGACCATTCAGAATTCCCCGTACCAAGCCTTCGCCACCCTGCTGACTTCCAGCGGTCACAACGTCTCGCCTGCCGAACTGCACGGCCTGTTGCTCGGCCGCAGCTGCGCCGGCGCCGGTTTCGACGCCGAAGGCTGGCTGATCGACGCCGCCGAACTGCTCGAAAGCGAGCCGCAGGACAACGTTCGCAACGCCCTGATCGGCCTGCAAGAGATGGTAAAAGGCGAGCTCACCGGCGATGACGTGACCGTCGTTCTGCTGCTGCCGACCGACGATGCGCCGCTAGCCGACCGTGCCGCCGCACTGGGCCAGTGGTGCCAGGGTTTCCTCAGCGGCTTCGGCCTGAACTGCCGTGACAGCAGCGCCCTGAGCACCGAGGCCACCGAGGTGCTGCAGGATCTGGCGGCCATTTCCCAGGTGCAAGATGCCCTGGAAGAGTCCGACGACGGTGAAAACGACTATATGGAAGTCATGGAGTACCTGCGCGTCGCACCGCTGCTGCTGTTCTCCGAGACCAAAAAAGACGTGCCGGCCGCCGCCAAACCGTCTTTGCATTAATCGTAAGAAAGGGAAAACCATCTGCCCATGATCCATATCCCGAAATCGGAATACAGCCGTCGCCGCAAGGCCCTGATGGCGCAGATGGAACCCAACAGCATCGCCATCCTGCCCGCTGCCGCGGTGGCCATTCGTAACCGCGATGTCGAGCACGTCTACCGCCAGGACAGCGACTTCCAGTACCTCAGCGGTTTTCCCGAGCCCCAGGCCGTACTGGTGCTGATGCCGGGGCGCGTGCATGGCGAATACATCCTGTTCTGCCGCGAACGTAACGCCGAGCGCGAGCTGTGGGATGGCCTGCGTGCCGGGCAAGAGGGCGCTATTCGCGACTTCGGCGCCGATGACGCCTTTCCGATCACTGATATCGACGACATCCTGCCGGGCCTGATCGAAGGCCGTGACCGGGTGTATTCGGCCATGGGCAGCAACCCCGAATTCGACCGCCACCTGATGGAGTGGATCAACGTGATCCGCTCCAAGGCCAACCTCGGTGCCCAGCCGCCGAACGAATTCGTTGCCCTGGATCATCTGCTGCACGACATGCGCCTGTATAAATCGGCGGCAGAAGTGAAAGTGATGCGCGAAGCGGCGCGGATTTCCGCCCAGGCGCATGTACGGGCCATGCAGGCCTGTCGCGCCGGGTTGCACGAATTCAGCCTGGAAGCCGAGCTCGATTACGAATTCCGCAAGGGCGGGGCGAAGATGCCGGCCTACGGGTCGATCGTCGCGGCGGGGCGCAACAGCTGCATCCTGCATTACCAGCAGAATGACGCATTGCTCAAGGACGGGGATCTGGTGCTGATCGACGCCGGATGCGAGATCGACTGCTACGCCAGCGACATCACCCGAACCTTTCCGGTCAGCGGCAAGTATTCAGCGGAACAGAAAGCGATTTACGAATTGGTGCTGGCCTCCCAGGAAGCCGCCTTTGCCGAAATCGCCCCGAACAAGCACTGGAACCAGGCGCACGAGGCCACGGTTCGGGTCATCACCGCCGGGCTGGTCAAGCTGGGGTTGCTGCGGGGCGACGTTGACGAACTGATCGCCAGCGAAGCCTACAAGGCATTTTACATGCACCGCGCCGGCCATTGGCTGGGCATGGATGTGCATGACGTCGGCGAATACAAGGTCGGCGGTGAGTGGCGCGTGCTGGAAGTCGGCATGGCGCTGACTGTGGAGCCGGGGATCTATATTGCCCCGGACAACCAGAATGTTGCGAAGAAATGGCGCGGCATTGGCGTGCGCATCGAGGACGACGTAGTGGTCACCAAAACCGGCTGTGAAATATTGACGAGCGGCGTGCCGAAAACTGTCGCCGAGATCGAGGCCCTGATGGCCGCCGCGCGGACACAGGCAGCATGAGTCGCGTCAACCTGGCAATTATCGGTGGCGGGCTGGTCGGTGCAAGCCTGGCACTGGCGCTTCAGGCCGGGGCCAAGGCCCGGGGCTGGAAGATCGTGTTGATCGAGCCGTTCGCCCCTGGCGACAGCTATCAACCGAGTTACGATGCCCGTTCCTCGGCGTTGTCCTTCGGCTCGCGGCAAATCTATCAACGGCTGAGCGTCTGGCAAGAAGTCTCGCGCCGCGCCGAGCCGATCAAGCAGATTCATGTTTCCGACCGTGGGCGCTTCTCCACCGCCCGTTTGTCGGCGATGGAAGAGGGTGTTCCAGCGCTGGGTTATGTCGTTGAAAATGCCTGGCTCGGCCAATGCCTGTGGCAAGGCCTGGACAAGGACGTGATCAGTTGGCGTTGCCCGGCGGAAGTCACCCGCATGGAGCCGCTGACCGACGGCTACCGCCTGACCCTCAACGATGAAACCACCCTGGAATGCGACCTTGCGGTGCTCGCCGATGGCGGGCGCTCCGGCTTGCGCGAGCAACTGGGGATCGGCATCCGCAAGCGTCCGTACAACCAGAGCGCGCTGATCGCCAACATCACCCCGAGCGAAGCCCACAACGGCATGGCCTTCGAGCGTTTCACCGACGAAGGCCCGATGGCGTTGCTGCCGCTCCCGGATAATCGCTGCGCACTGGTCTGGACCCGCCTGGGCATGGACGCGCAACGGCTGGCGGCCCTCGATGAGCGCAGTTTCCTCAGCGAGTTGCAGGGTGTGTTCGGTTATCGCCTAGGCACATTGAAGCAGGTCGGTGCGCGGCACTTGTATCCGCTGACACTGGTCGAGGCCGAAGAGCAGGTGCGCCCGCATCTGGCCATTCTCGGCAACGCGGCGCATAGCCTGCATCCGATTGCCGGCCAGGGGTTCAACCTGTCCCTGCGCGATGCCCAGGCCCTGGCCGATGCCTTGCTCGCCAGTGAGAAACCTTTGGGCGACTTCGCCACGTTACAGGCCTATCGCGAACGCCAGCGTCTCGATCAGGACCTCACCGTGGGTTTCTCCGATCAGGTTACGCGCCTGTTCGGCAGCACCCAGCCGTTGGTGTCCCTGGGTCGCAACATCGGCTTGCTCGGCCTGGATCTGCTGCCACCGGCCAAACGCTGGTTTGCCCGGCAGGCGATGGGGCTGGGTACGCGACCGGATGCGTGACTGGCTGATCCGCGGACTCGGCAAGGCGCGATTGATAAAAATACCTGCCTGCAGGTTCGACATTCATGACGGCTCCTGCCACTTGGTGGCGTGTGTCGGGAAAACCCTTTACGTGCGGCTCAAGCCGCAAGAGAGACAGGCTTAAAGCATGGAAATGCGCGCAGATCTGCTGATTGTCGGGGCCGGAATGGTCGGCAGCGCCCTGGCGCTGGCGTTGCAGGACAGCGGGCTGGAAGTCCTGCTGCTGGACGGCAGCCCCATGAGCGTCAAACCGTTCAACGCGCAGGCTGCGTTTGAGCCGCGGGTGAGCGCCTTGTCGGCCGCCAGCCAGCGGATTCTCGAGCGCCTTGGCGTGTGGGAAGGCATCGCCGGACGACGCAGCAGCCCCTATACCGACATGCAGGTCTGGGATGGCAGCGGCACCGGGCAAATCCACTTCTCGGCGGCCAGCGTGCATGCCGAAGTGCTGGGGCATATCGTCGAAAACCGCGTGGTCCAGGATGCCTTGCTCGAGCGCTTGCACGATTGCGACCTGGGGCTGCTGGCCAATGCGCGGCTGGAGCAGATGCGCCGCTCCGGCGACGACTGGCTGCTGACCCTGGCCGACGGCCGCACCTTGCGCGCACCGCTGGTGATCGCGGCGGATGGCGCCAACTCGGCGGTGCGACGCCTGGCCGGTGTGGCGACCCGCGAATGGGATTATCTGCACCATGCCATCGTCACCAGTGTGCGTTGTGCCAAGCCGCATCAGATGACGGCCTGGCAACGCTTCACCGATAACGGTCCGTTGGCGTTTCTGCCGCTGGAGCGAGACGGCCAACAAGATTGGTGTTCGATCGTCTGGTCGACCACACCCGGCGAAGCCGAACGTTTGATGGCGATGGATGAACAAGGTTTCTGCAAGGAACTGGAGCGGGCCTTCGAAGGTCGGCTCGGCGAGGTGCTCAGCGCCGACCCGCGCCTGTGTGTGCCTCTGCGCCAGCGGCATGCCAAGCGTTATGTGGCTGAAGGCCTGGCATTGATCGGCGACGCGGCCCACACCATTCACCCGTTGGCCGGGCAGGGGGTGAATCTCGGATTCCTCGATGCCGCCGTACTGGCAGAAGTGTTGCTGCAAGCGGCAACGCGTGGCGAACGCCTGGCGGATGTGAAAGTCCTTAGCCGTTACGAGCGTCGACGCATGCCCCACAACCTGGCGCTGATGGCCGCAATGGAAGGCTTTGAGCGCTTGTTCCAGGCCGATCCGTTGCCGGTGCGTTGGTTGCGTAATACCGGGTTGAAAATGGTCGAGAAAATGCCGGAAGCCAAGGCGTTGTTCGTGCGCGAAGCGCTGGGGTTGACCGGAGATTTGCCGGCGCTTGCCAAAGCCTGACTTCTATATTGAGGCTGATGGCCTCTTCGCGAGCAGGCTCGCTCCCACCCTGGAATGCATTTCAAATGTGGGAGCGAGCCTGCTCGCGAAGACGGCGGCACATTCGCCCTCAATTTCTGCTTGTGCAACATCCGGTAACTCCTCCGCTGCCAGCTTCGATTGAGAAGCTAAATGTGAGTCCTTATCATTTGCCCTCATTTTTCAATCGAGAGACCGCTCCCATGTTGGCACCGAAGCGTCTACTGACTGCACTGGCCTTGACCCTGATCGGCAGCACCGCCGCCCAGGCCGCTGACGAGGTGGTGGTCTACTCCTCGCGAATCGACGAGCTGATCAAGCCAGTATTCGATGCCTACACCGCCAAGACTGGCGTGAAGGTGAAGTTCATCACCGACAAGGAAGCGCCGCTGATGCAGCGGCTCAAGGCCGAAGGCGCGAACACGCCGGCCGACCTGCTGCTCACCGTCGATGCCGGCAACCTCTGGCAAGCCGAGCAGATGGGCATCCTCCAGCCGTTCACCTCGAAAACCATCGACGCCAACATTCCGCTGCAGTACCGGGCCGCCTCCCATGCCTGGACCGGCCTGAGCCTGCGGGCGCGGACCATTGCCTACTCCACTGATCGGGTGAAGCCGGGTGAACTGACCACCTACGAAGCGCTGGCCGACAAGCAATGGGAAGGCCGGCTGTGCCTGCGCACGGCGAAGAAGGTCTATAACCAGTCCCTGACCGCGACCATGATCGAAGTGCACGGCGCTGATAAGACCGAGGAAATCCTCAAGGGCTGGGTCAAGAACCTCTCCACTGACGTGTTCTCCGACGACACCGCCGTGCTGGAAGCGATCAACGCCGGTCAGTGCGACGTTGGTATCGTCAACACCTACTACTACGGCCGCCTGCACAAGCAGAGGCCAGACCTGCCGGTGAAACTGTTCTGGCCGAACCAGGCTGACCGTGGCGTACACATCAACCTGTCGGGTATCGGCCTGACCCAGCACGCGCCACACCCGGAAGCGGCCAAGGCCCTGGTGGAGTGGATGACCACCCCTGAAGCGCAGAAAATCTTTGCCGACGTGAACCAGGAGTTCCCGGCGAACCCGGCCGTGCAGCCATCGGCTGAAGTCGCCGCATGGGGCAAGTTCATCGCTGATACCTTGCCTGTGGAAATCGCCGGCAAGCGCCAGGCCGAGGCGATTCGCCTGATGGACAAGGCTGGCTGGAACTAAGTCGCCCTATATACTGCGCCCCGCCTATGCGGGGCGTTTGTTTTTGCGTTGCGCGCCTCTGACGATGTAGGAGCGAGCTTGCTCGCGATGAGCGTCAGGGCACCGCGGACCGTCAGGTTCCCCGCGTTATCGTTGACGTTTTTCGCGAGCAAGCTCGCTCCTACAGTGTCGATCTCATCCATTAGATAGTAGAGAACCAAGCCTTTGGCCCATCCCGCCCAACGCCGCTGGTATCCAGTCGTCTTCGCCATCGCTGCGCTGGTCCTGTTGCCCCTGAGCGTTCTGCTGCTTTCCTGGCAAACCGTCGATCAACAGATCTGGTCCCATCTCTGGGACACACAGATGCCGCGTTTGCTGGGCAATACCTTGACCCTGGTGCTAGGCGTCGGTGTCGGCGTGACAGTCCTGGGTGTCAGCCTGGCATGGCTCACCAGCCTTTGCGAATTCCCCGGCCGGCGCTGGCTGGACTGGGCTCTGATGCTGCCCTTCGCGATCCCGGCCTATGTGCTGGCCTTTGTTTTCGTCGGCCTGCTGGATTTCGCCGGGCCCGTGCAGACCTTGCTACGAGAGTGGTTTGGCAGTGGTCTGCGGCTGCCGCGCGTGCGTTCCACGGGCGGTGTGATTGTGGTGCTGGTGCTGGTTTTCTATCCCTATGTCTATCTGCTGGCGCGCACGGCTTTCCTCGCCCAGGGCAAAGGCCTGATGGAAGCCGCGCGGGTCCTTGGCCAATCGCCCTGGCAAGCGTTCTGGCGGGTGGCGTTGCCCATGGCACGACCAGCCATTGGCGCGGGCGTGGCATTGGCGCTGATGGAAACCCTGGCGGACTTCGGCGCCGTGTCGGTGTTCAACTTCGATACCTTCACCACTGCCATCTACAAGACCTGGTACGGTTTTTTCAGCCTGTCGTCCGCCGCGCAACTGGCCAGTCTGTTGCTGCTGGTGGTGATGCTCGTGCTCTACGGCGAACGGCGTGCCCGTGGGGCCAACCGGGCGAGCAACGAGCGACCACGGGTCAAGGCGCTGTATCACTTGCGAGGCCTCAAGGCATTGGCGGCGACGACGTGGTGCGGTCTGGTGTTCGCCTGCGCTTTTGTTATCCCGATGCTGCAGTTGGCAGTGTGGTTCTGGCTGCGCGGGCGCTTCGATCTCGACGAGCGCTACACCGGGTTGATCGTCCACACCTTGTACCTGGGGGCGATGGCGGCGTTGATCACCGTCAGCGTCGCCTTGTTACTGGCGTTTGCCCGACGACTGGCACCCACCCGGGTCATTCGTTCCGGGATCAGCCTGGCCAACCTGGGCTACGCCTTGCCTGGTTCGGTGCTGGCGGTGTCGATCATGCTGGCGTTCAGTTACCTGGATCGCGAGCTGGTGATCCCGCTCTCGGGCTGGCTCGGTGGCGCGGGCAAGCCGCTGCTGCTGGGCAGTCTGTCGGCGTTGCTGCTGGCCTATCTGGTGCGCTTCATTGCAGTGGCCTACGGGCCGCTGGAAAGCAGTCTGGCGCGTATACGGCCATCTTTGCCCGAAGCGGCACGTAGCCTTGGCGTCAGTGGGCCACGACTGTTTTTCAAAGTGTATCTGCCATTATTGCTACCCGGCACGTTGAGCGCCGCGCTGCTGGTGTTCGTCGATGTGCTCAAGGAAATGCCCGCGACCCTGCTGATGCGCCCGTTTGGTTGGGACACGCTGGCGGTGCGAATCTTCGAAATGACCAGCGAAGGCGAATGGGCCCGGGCGTCTTTGCCGGCATTGACCCTGGTGCTGGTCGGGCTGTTACCGGTCATCGGATTGATCCGTCGTTCAGCACATCGAAACAGCTAGGTGTCAGTCCTACACCTTGCGGCTACAATGCGCGGCATTCGGTGCGGTCCGTCTGACAGACCAGGTGGCTGAAATCGGTTGAAGGCCCTTTGTATCAAGGCATTCAGTCCGTGCAGCGCTTGTCCGCACCTTCGCCACGCCCGGAAGGAGAAACCCATGGGACAGCGTACGCCTCTGTACGACCTTCATCTCGCACTCGGCGCGAAGATGGTCGATTTTGGCGGTTGGGACATGCCTCTGCATTATGGATCGCAGGTCGAGGAGCACCATCAGGTGCGCCGCGATTGCGGTGTCTTCGATGTATCCCACATGACCGTAATCGACGTCGGCGGCGCCCAGGCCAAAGCCTGGCTTCAGCATTTGCTGGCCAATGATGTCGAACGCCTGCACAGCCCCGGCCGTGCGTTGTACAGCACCATGCTCAATGAGCAGGGCGGCATCGTCGACGACATGATCGTCTATCGTCTCGATGAGGGTTATCGTCTGGTGGTGAATGCCTCCACCCGCGACCAGGACATGGCGTGGATGCAAGCCCATCTCAACGGTTTCGACGTGCAACTTCGCGAGCGTTCAGAGTTGGCGATGCTGGCCATCCAGGGCCCCCACGCCCGGCAGAAAATTGCCGAACTGGTCAGTCAGTCCCGCGGCAACCTGATCCAGCTCCTCAAGCCCTTCGAAGGCCTGTCCGATGGTGACTGGTTCATCGCGCGCACCGGTTATACCGGCGAAGACGGCCTGGAAATCATTCTGCCGGCCGATCAGGCGCCAGGCTTTTTCAACGACCTGGTCGGAGCCGGGATTTCTCCCATCGGCCTTGGCGCGCGGGATACCTTGCGGGTCGAAGCCGGCATGAACCTTTACGGCCAGGACATCCAGCAAGACATTTCACCGTTGGCCTCCAATATGGCCTGGACCATCGCCTGGGAACCCGCCACCCGGCAGTTCATCGGGCGCAAGGCCCTGGAAGCCGAAAAGGCCGCCGGTGTGCAGCACAAACTGGTCGGTCTGGTCCTTGAAGAACGCGGTGTTTTGCGCGCTCATCAAGTGGTCCGCATCGCCGATGTTGGCGAAGGGGAGATCACCAGTGGTAGTTTCTCTCCTACGCTTAGCAAGTCGATTGCACTGGCGCGCGTGCCGATGGCAACAGCCGACCGCGCTGAAGTGGAAATCCGTGGCAAGTGGTACCCGGTCCGGGTGGTCAAACCGACCTTCGTACGTCACGGCAAAACCTTGATCTAACCTTTTCTGGCGGGCATGACCGCCGACCCTTTTCCTGAGGACACAGAACATGAGCAATATCCCTGCCGACCTGCGTTTTGCCGAAAGTCACGAATGGGCACGTCTGGAAGCCGATGGCACCGTCACCGTGGGCATCAGCGATCACGCGCAGGAAGCGCTGGGTGACGTGGTGTTTGTCGAGCTGACTGAAGTCGGCAACGTGTTTGCCGCCGGTGATCAGTCGGGTGTCGTTGAGTCGGTTAAAGCAGCTTCCGACATTTATGCACCGATCAGCGGTGAAGTGATCGCGGTCAACGAAGCGCTGAGCGGCGAGCCTGAGCTGCTCAACTCCGATCCGTACGGCGCGTGGATCTTCAAGCTCAAGCCAAGCGATACCGCCGAGCTGGAAAAACTGCTGGATGCCGCCGGCTACAAGGCCGCCATCGGCGAATAAGCTTCAAGCGTCACCCCCAAAGCCCCGACCCGTCGGGGCTTTTTTTT
>NZ_CATKQD010000089.1:0-223 GCF_949768175.1 Pseudomonas sp. IT-P74
GTGCAGGGCGACGACGTTTACAAGGACGGTCAGACCCTCTCGATTGGCGTCAGCGATGCAACGGTTGACGGCAAAACCTTCGAGAACCTGGTGATCGACGGCACCGCGGCCAACGTGGCCATCACCGACACCGTCAGCGAAGTCATCGCCACTTTGACCGCGGACAAATCCACCGTGGCCGAAGGCGGCCAGGTCACCTACACCGTGACCCTGACCAACGCGG
>NZ_CATKQD010000090.1:0-210 GCF_949768175.1 Pseudomonas sp. IT-P74
CGCCTCGATGGTGATGACCGAGCCATTGCTCAAGGTCACGGTCATCGGCGTGCCGGCCGGGTTGCTCAGGGTCGCGGTGTAGATGATCTGGCCGCCTTCGCTGATGTTGCCGGTGGCGGTCAGGGTCAGCCCGGTGTTATCCACGGAGTCGGTGATGGTGGTCACGGCCGGGGTGGTGTTCGGCACCAGGTTTTCGAAGTTGCCGCCGGT
>NZ_CATKQD010000091.1:0-205 GCF_949768175.1 Pseudomonas sp. IT-P74
TGTTGAACGTCGAAAACCTCACGGGCAGCAACTATCACGACAAGCTGACCGGCAACGCGCTTGCCAACACCCTCAACGGTGGTGCCGGCAATGACACACTCACCGGTGGCGCCGGCAACGACCTGCTGATCGGTGGCACGGGCCTGGACATGCTTTATGGCGGTACCGGGGCCGACACATTCGATTTCAATGCCTTGAATGAAAT
>NZ_CATKQD010000092.1:0-200 GCF_949768175.1 Pseudomonas sp. IT-P74
GTGGCTGCACTGACCACCACGCAAGTGGCGGCCATGCAGGTCGCCGATGTCGCCGCGCTGACCACCGCCAGCGTCGTGGCTCTGACCACCGCTCAGGTGGCGGCGCTGACCACCGCCCAGGTCGCAGCGCTGACCCCGGCTCAGATCGCTGCTCTGGAAACCGCTGACGTGGCGGCACTGACTACCGCTCAGGTGGTGGC